>DATLBA010000073.1:0-36800 GCA_035527275.1 Phycisphaerae bacterium | reverse complement strand
GTAGTCGAGGTCGCACTCGGGGTCGGGCGTATCGAGATTGATGGTCGGAGGCAATATCTGGTCGCGGATGGCCAGGACACAGGTCGCAAGTTCCGTCGCCCCCGCCGCCGCGATGAGATGGCCGATCATGCTCTTGACGCTCGAGAGGGGCACCTCCGGCGCGCGCTTGCCGAAGACGACCTTCATCGTGATGGTTTCGACGCGGTCGTTTTCCTGGGTGCCAGTTCCGTGGGCGCTGACGTAGTCAATCTGGTCGGGTCCGATGCCGGCGTCGTCGAGGGCCATTTGCATGGCGGCGGCGGGCCCGCGTCCTTCGGGGTGGATGTCGGTCATCCGGTAGGCGTCGGCGCTGGTGCCGTAGCCGACGAGTTCTGCCAAGATTTTCGCGCCTCGGGCCTGGGCGTGCTCCAGTTCCTCGACGATCATGATGGTGGCGCCTTCGCCGAGGACAAATCCCGCGCGGTCGCGGTCGAAGGGCCGGCTCGCGCGCCAGGGCTCATCCTTCGGTTCGGTCGAGATGGCGGTCAGCAGATTGAAGCCGGTCACGCCGAGGGGATGGATCATCGAGTGCGCGCCTCCCGTCAGCATCAGGTCGGCGCGGCTGGTGCGGATGAGGTTCATGGCTTCGCCGGTGGCCTGCGTGCTCGCCGCGCAGGCCGTCAAACACGAGTATGACGGCCCCGCCAGGCCGTATTCGCACGCCAGGTGGTTGGCCGGCATATTGGGTTCCTGCTCCAGTTCCTTCATGGCACTGAAGCGTTTCAGGCCCAGTTCGGTGAAGCGGACAACATCGACGCGGCCGCCCTCGCCCGTGCCGTGGGCGATGGAGTCCACGAGGTTCCGGAAGTCGATGACACCCTCGCCGCTTCCGAGGTAGATGCCGAAACGGGTGGGGTCGTAGTCGCCGGGGGTGAGGCCGGAATCGTCGAACGCCATGCGCGCAGCCGCCATCGCGAACCGCACGTTCCGCCAGGCGTCCTTGAAGGCGTCCGGCTCGTTCACGTAGGGCGCGAGATCAAAATCCGGGACCTGAGCGGCGAAGGTGGTCGGGAAAGTGGAGGCGTCGAAAGTGCGGATCGGCCCGATGCCGCTCTTCCCCGCCAGAAGATTCTGCCACGTCTCCTCCAGCGTCAACCCGAGCGGGGTGACGGAACCGATGCCTGTAATGACAACCCGTCGGTTCATGGTTCATCCGTCCGCGTGCGAGGCCGGTGTTGTCGGCCAATTGGTTTAACGGTTCATCTTGACGACGGCGGCGGCGGCCTGCCCGCCGATAGCGTTCGTCGTCACCAAAATAAGGTCCTTGGTCAGCGGCTGCGGGTCGCCGGTCACGAGGTTGAGCGCGACCTTGGGGTCCGGTTGATCGCAGTTGACGATTGGCGGCACCTGTCCCTCTTTGAGGAAGATGAGGGCGGCGGCCAGGTCCGCCAGGCCGCTTGCCGCGCCCATGTTGCCCGTCACGCCTTTCATGCTGATGACGGGGATGGTCGTGGCGGCGTGCCCGAGGGCATCGGCCAGGCCGGCCGCTTCGCTGCGGTCGTGTTCCGCCAGCCCCGCCGCGTGGGCGAGAACGACGCCCAGGTCGCCCGGCTCGAGGCCCGCGTCCGCCAGGGCGGCACGGACGGCCGTCGCCACGGCGCGGCCATCGGGGTCGCACATGTTGACGCCGGCCGTGGTGGTGCTGGCGCCTGTGCCGAGGATTTCGCCGGCGATTCTTGCGTTCCTCGCTTCGGCGACGTCCATTGACTCGATCATCAGACAGGCAGCGCCTTCGGCGGCCACTTCTCCCGTTCCGCCAAGGTCGAAAGGTCGGCCCGCCACGGCGGGGCCTTCGCCCGCGTTGGCCATCCGCCCCAGAAGGGCGTAGCGGACGAACGTAATCGGATTGACGCGGCTTTCGGCCCCGCCGGCGAGCATCCGGTCGGCGCTGCCGCGCTTGAGAATGCGGACACATTCGTCGAGGGCCAGCAGGCCGCCCGCGTCGCTGCACGTGAGCGAATTGTTCGGTCCCTGGGCATCCCATAGAACGCTGGTATGGCAGGCGTGCATGTTCGGCAGGAATTTGAGCAGCCACAGTGGGAACATCTCCGGGATGCCGCGCTTGCCCCACCCTTTTAGCGAAAACCGGCCGTCTTCCCTGGCCGCCTGGATCGGGACGGACAAGTCTTCCAGTTCGGTCGGGATGAAGTTCGTCCCGAAGATGATGCCGAAGCGGGTGTGGTCGATGGTCGGGAGGACGGGCTCTTTGGCCTTGAAATCGCCGAGCGGGAGGCCGCAATCCAGAACAGCGAGGTTGGCGGCGGCGACGGCCAACTGGATGTCCCGGGCCATCACCTTGATGTTCTTCTTGATGTAACGGCTCTGGTCCTTGCGGATGCCGGCGGTGGGGTCGAAGTCGGGCACCTCGCCGGCCGCCCGGCCCGGGTAGGCTGCCGCGTCGAAGCGCGTGGGGGCTCGAACGGCGCTCGTGCCTTGGCGGACGGCGTCGGCCAGCGCCTGGGCACCGATGCCTGCGGGGCTCAGGCAGCCCAGGCCCGTAATCACGACACGACGGTCCAAGATGCCCTCCGTCTCAGCCCGCCCGCCCCGGCGGGTGAACTTCGGTGTTGCCTCCGGCGTCGGGGCGTGCCTTGTCCGGGTGTGTTTTACCCCGGCCGAGTTCCTTCAGTTGGCGCATCCGCAGCAGTTGGATGAAATCGTCGGGGAAGACGAAGTTCTCCTCGCTGGTCTCGATGGGCCCGCGCGATTGGTCCAGGTGAGCGAACATCATTTCGATCTCGGCCACGCGCTCGCCGTCGCGTGTGATGTGGCCGGCAATCGAGGCGCCTTCAGGGCGGATTTCGCCGACGACCTCGGCCTCAAAGCGAATCCGGTCTCCCGGGACGATGCGCTTCAGGAACGTGGCCCGCGTGACCTTGGCGAGAATGACCTTTTCCTTGAAGTCAGAGGCCTCGCCGACCAGGATGCCGCCCGTCTGCGCCATGCCTTCAATCATCAGGGTGGGCGGATGGATCGGGTATCCGGGGAAATGGTCGTGAAGGTGCTCTTCGGCCATGGTGACGTTCTTGACGGCGACGGCGCGGCGGCCGCTTTCGAACTCCACGAACTTGTCGATCCAGATCCAGCGCATGAGGTTCCCGGTTCCCTCCTGGGGGAGGCGTCCTGCCGCCGGTTGCGTTGAAAACCGAGCCCGGCCGCGCCAGGTGCGTTCAAATCCCTTTCAGGGTCGCCGCGGCGGCAGGGCTCACATGGCACACGACCTCTTCCCGTTACGCGCTTTGTCCGCCCAGTTTTACCTCGATGTAGCGAACAATCATCTCGGCCGTAAACAGGTCGGCGATGTCCTGCACGTTGGGGTTCTTTTCGAACTCCGAGAGGTCGGCGTAGGGCATCCGAGCGCGGAGTTCCTCCAGGCCCTTCTCCGTCAGCGCGCCGTCCTGGACGAACTCGTCGCTGTTGAGGATGTTGTCGGGGAACAGGTCGCCGCGCGGTATCTTGATGTTGAACGCCTTCTCCAATCGGAAAACGATGTCGAGGAAATCGATGCTCTCGGCGCCGAGGTCGCCCCCGATTTTGGCTTCAGGGACGACTTCGTCCTCGTCCACGCCCAGGGCGTCGACCAGGGCCTCGCGGACCTTCTCTGCAATCTCATCGTGACTCAGAGCCATCGCGTGTGACCTCCCTGCCTTACGGCGTCCTCTCCGGCCCGAAGGCGCCGGCTAGGAGCCTTTTCCGGCTGCCGCCAACGCCTGTGGGCCGCCTATCAGTCGAAACCGTTCTCTCAAATGCTGCCGCAGCGGCTCATCTACTGCGGCGCACCCCGGGTCCGCATCCGCCACGTTCAGATGTTCCAGCGTCAGCCGCGTCTGGACCGCCACTTGGTCCTCGCATCGGCCGACGGCCTTGAATCGGCTCGCGTCGGCCCCGATCTCCAGCGCCGTCACTTCCATGACCAACTGACCCCCCGGCCGCACGAAACTCCCGTATCGGACGTTCCGCGCCTCGGTCATCAATACGAGCGTCTTCTCGAAGTCGGTGCTGGCGCGAACGAGCCAGGCGGCCGACTGGACCAGCGCTTCCAGCATCATCACCCCCGGCAGGACGGGGTACGCCGGAAAGTGGTCCGCCAAGTATTCCTCCGCCAGGCTGAGGTTCTTGACGGCGACGATCCGCTTCGGCGGTTCCAGTTCCAGAATCTTATCAACCAGGTAGAATCGCATCGCTCTTTGTGTCGCGTCATTCTATCCGGGCCCGTCGGCCGCCGGCAAAACCTTTTTGCGGCGCTCCATAGCGCATCGCGGCCCGTTCGGCTCCGATAAGGTCGGAAACCCTAGCAAAACTTCTGCGAGGCTGCAAGCCAAAAACGCCCGAGTGTCCCCCTTAGGCGCCCGATTCGGCTGCCAGGCGGTTCAGCACCTCGATGCCGCGCTTCAGCGTCTCGGTGTCGGCCGCGTAGGAGATGCGGAAGTGCGTATCGCGCTCGCTGAACACGGCGCCGGGGATGATGAGCACCCCGGCCTCGACGGCTCGCTGGACGAACGCCGTGCCGGAACCGCCCGGCGCCTCCGGGAAGATATAGAACGCCCCGCCGGGCTTCTCGACGCGGAAGCGGTCCCTGAGCCCCTCGTAGATGAGGTCCCGCCGCTCGCGGAAAACCTCGACATGGGACGATATATCCGTCTTGAGCGCCTCAAGGGCCGCGTGCTGAAACGGCGCCGGCGCACAGACGAACGTGTACTGTTGGAGCGTCGTCATGGCGCCGATGATGTCGGCAGGACCCGTGGCGTAGCCGAGCCGCCAACCGGTCATGCCGTAACTCTTGGAGAAGCCGCGCAAAAGGATAACCCGGTCGCAAAGCGGCCAGGCGCTCGCGGCCGGTTCGTCGTAGGCGAAGTCGCGGTAAATCTCGTCCGACAGGACGAGCAGGTTGTGCCGTCCGGCGACTTCGACGGCTGCGGCCAGTTCGCCTCGAGAGTAAACGGTGCCGGTCGGATTCGCAGGGCTGTTCAGGATGAGCATCCGCGTCTGTTCCGAGACCGCTGCCTCAAGGCGGTCGGCTCTCAATCGGAAATCCGGATAGGTATCGACGAAGACGGGCCTTGCGCCGATCAGGTTCACGAGGTGTTTGTACATGACAAAATAGGGATCGGGCACCAGCACCTCGTCGCCGGGATTGAGCGTGGCGAGCAGCGCCAGGAGAATCCCCCCCGAGACGCCGCTCGTCACGAGCACCGGCCCATCGAACGAGCCGAACTCGTCGCGCAAGGTTTCGGCTATCGCGGCGCGCAGCATCGCATCGCCTTGGGTGACGGTGTAGCGGTTTGCGCCGGCGCGGATGGCGTCAATCGCCCGCTCTTTGCAAGCGTCCGGCACATCGAAATCCGGCTGGCCGATGCTCAGGTTCACAGGGTCCTTGAGCCGCGCCGCCAGTTCGAAGACCTTGCGGATGCCGGATGCGTCGATGCGGGCCATCCGTTCGGCCAGGGGTGTATTCTTGTTGGCCACCGCGCGGGCTCCTTCAAGTCGTGGCGCTCGCGTCAGCCGCCCTCAGGAACAGGCGCGGCTGGCGCAGGAAACCGGCCGGGAGAGGCGGCGCGGGAGCAAGGATGTGGAGACGAGGAATCAAGCCTTCGATTTGGCCGCGGGGGCCTCGCTTTCAGCCGCTTCAGTCGCGGGGCCCGCTTCGGCGGCCGGTTTTGCCGCCTCGGCCTTGTGCTTGCGAGTCACGACCTTGCGATGGGCCACCTTCGGCAGACCGAAGACGTCCTGGTCCTCCCGCCACTTTTCCTCTTCCTTCAGGGTTTGGACGCGCTCGGCCCGAGTCAGCACGTTCCGGTGGCGCACCAGTTCTCCCTGGCTCTTCAGGCTCTTGTCCATCGACATTCGGCTACTCCTCTGTGGTCACGACGAAGTATGGATTCGTCGCGGCTGGCCAACTCGTCTTCTGCTCGAACTCTTTCAGGAGGCCGTTGACCTTTTCTGCGAATGCTTTCGCCTTCTCCACGTCTTCCTTGGCGAGTCGGCCCGCCGGGTCCTGGTCCGGGGCCGCAAAGCGCACACGGCTGTACAGGATGAACGATCCGGCCCGGGCTTCCAGGTCCGTCTCGACGCCGTTTCGTGAGAGCAGCGCCCGGAGCCTGTCGGTGTATTCCGATTGCGACACCGACAGCCGCGCGATGCGGAGGCGATACCGGCCCGCCCGTTCGGCGGGCGGCGGGGCGGCACCCGCTCCCACCGCCGCGCTTGTGTCTTGCTGCTCTTCCGGCGCTCCCGTTTCCGCTTCCTCCTCGGCGCCTTCTTCGGTTGCCTCAGGGCGCGGCATTACCAGACCGGGTGCTGGCGGCGCCTTGTGGACCTCTTCCATCGTCGGGTGCGCTTCGGTCTGCGGCAGACGCGGCCTGCCGAACCGGGTTCCCAGCACAAAAAGGATCATCCCTGCGCACGCGACCAGGACCAGGGCGATCGCCAGGTGGTAATACGTCAGGCTGATGCGTCTCTCGCCGCCGCGCTTCGGCGCGGTTCTTTGAACCGGCCTCTCTGTCGGGCGCCGGGAACCCGCTTCGGCCTCCCGACCGGCGCCGTAACGCCTCACAATGGGCTCAGGGGTGGCCTGAGGGCTCCCCCCGGCCGCCTCTTCGCGCCGTGCCTTGGCCAGGATTTCGAATAACGCCCGTCCCGATTTATGCTTGGCCATTGGGACCTCCCCGCGTTCGGGCCTGCGCGGAACCGGACGAAGGCCTCGCGCCGGGCAACGGCTTTAGTATAGTTGCCTGATGCGGCCTCCGTCAAGGTCGAAAGTGGTAACCCCAGCGGGAGGGGGAAGGAATATGGCCGCGTTTTATGGCGCGCCCCGCAGGTAATTTACCGTTGTTGAAGGTCCGATTTTGAGAAGGTGGTGTTCGATCCTGCCGGAACTTCGGCCGGTCGCGGGTGTTTTATGAATAGGCCGTGTCGAAGCGGTGTCCAAGAGGAACCAAGAGGTCCAAGTGGGAAGGAGCCAGTTATGCAGCGCATCTTGTCGGTGATGATGTTGGTGGTTGTGGCGGCAGCGCTCATCGGCAAGGCGCAGGCGGCAAAGAGCAATGTGCCGGAGGAGGCCGTCAAAAAAATCACCCAGGCCGCGCCCGACAAGCCGCGGGTCAAACCCGCCAAGCCGCGCAAACTCCTCGTCTTCAACCTTTGCCGCGGGTTCCGGCACGGCGCCATTCCGTACGGGGCCAAGGCGCTGGAAATCATGGGCCAGAAGACCGGCGCGTTCGAAGCCGTTCTCAGTAACGACGTTGCGATGTTCAAGCCGGAGAACCTCGCCAAGTTCGACGCCGTCTGCATGAACAATACGACGGGGAAACTTTTCGACGACGAGACGCTGAAGAAAAGTCTTATGGACTTCGTGCGCGGCGGCAAAGGCATCATCGGCATCCATGCCGCCACCGACTGTTTCTACAAGTGGCCCGAGTACGGAGCAATGATGGGCGGTTACTTTGCCGGCCACCCGTGGGGCGGCGGCGGCACATGGGCCGTCAAAGTGGACGACCCCGACCACGCCCTCACGCAGGTCTTCGGCGGCAAAGGGTTCAAGGTCAAGGACGAGATCTACCAGTTCCGCGAGCCCTACTCCCGCGAGAAACTGCGGATCCTGCTCACCCTCGACATGACGGACAAAGACACCGCCGGCCGCAAGGGCGGCCGCAAGGATAACGATTACGCAGTCGCGTGGGTCCGAAGTTACGGCCAGGGCCGCGTCTTTTACGGCTCTCTGGGCCACAACAACGAGATCTTCTGGAACCCCCTCATCCTTCAGTTCTATCTGGACGGCATCCAGTTTGCCTTGGGCGACCTCGAGGCCGACACGACGCCCAGCGCGAAAGTGAAAGCCGGCGCGGCCGCGCCGAAGGCTGATGCCAGCGGATGGATCACCCTCTTCGACGGCAAGAACTGGATGAACAGGGACGGCAAAGCGCCCGGTGCGGGATGGGTCCTAGAAGATGGTGCGATGGTTCGTAAAGCCAGGGCCGGCGACATCTGGACCAAGGCCCGCTTCGGTGATTTTGTGCTCGACCTGGAGTTCAAGACGGAGGGCAACAGCGGCATCTTCATCCGCACCGACAAGCCCCACGACTGCGTGCAAACCGGCATCGAGGTCCAGGTCGAAAACACTGGCGGCAGGCCAAACCCCGGCAAGCACGCTTGCGGTGCCATCTACGATTGCCTAGGCCCCAGCAGGAATCCGGTCAAGAATCGTGAGTGGAACCACGTCATCATCACCGCCGACGACAATCGCATCACCGTCGTGACGAACGACGTGCAGATGATCAGCATGGACCTGAACGAGTGGACCGAACCGAGAAAGAACCCCGACGGTTCCAAGAACAAGTTCCGAACGGCCCTGAAAAACTTCAAACGCGAGGGACACATCGGCCTCCAGGATCACGGGGCCAAGGTCATGTACCGGAACGTCAAGATTAGGCCGCTGTGAACGAACGCCGTTCTCCGGCGGCATGGAGGAAATGGTCGATACGCTTTTGGGCTGCATGCAGCATCTTGTTGCGCCCTATTAGAGTGCATCAGAACTTATGGCGAGCAGCACTATTGACCTTTGACCTTTGATTGGCTAAATAAGGGTTAAATCAAGGAGACAAGGGGTGGTGTCCACGTCGCGAGCCGGGTGGAAAACGCCGGATGATAGAAAGGAGCCTCAGGTGTCCAAGGGCATAAATCGTCGGAAATTTCTGAAGCAGACGGCCGCTGGCGCAGGGCTGGTCATCCTTTCGGGGTCCGCAAGCGTAAGGGCTTACGCAGCCAACGAGAAACTGAACTTCGCTTTCGTGGCGACCGGCGGGCGTGGCGAGGCACACTTGGGCCTCGGCCAATCCAACGCCTGCGTGGCCTTGTGCGACGTGGACCTGACCTGCACCGAGAAGGCCAAGCAGATGTTCCCCGACGCCAAGGTCTACCAGGACTACCGCAAGATGTTCGACGAGATGCACAGCAAGATCGACGCGGTGGTCGTGGCCACGCCGGACCATCAGCACGCCCCGGCCGCTACGCGGGCCCTGAGCCTCGGCAAGCACGTTTACTGCGAGAAGCCGCTTACGTGGTGCATTCATGAAGCCCGCGTCATGGCCGAGATGACCAGGAAAATGAAGGTCGCCACCCAGATGGGCAACCAGGGCCACGCCAACCAGGGCAACCGGCGGGTGGTCGAGTGGATTCGCGACGGCGCCATCGGCGACGTCAAGGAGGTCCATACCTGGACGGACCGCCCCGTCTGGCCGCAGGGCTACAGCAAACTGCCGCCCAAGAAAGACGTCCCCGGCACCCTTGACTGGAACTGCTGGATCGGCGGTGCCACCTACTGCGAACGCCGGGATCACATGCACCCGTTCCAGTGGCGCGGGTGGCTGGATTACGGCGCCGGCACCATCGGCGACATGGGCTGCCACACCTGGGACTGCGTCTGGTGGTCGCTCCAGCCCGAGGCGCCGATCTCCGCTGAGGTGGTTAAGGTCGCCGGCCGCAACAGAATCACGCACCCCGAGAGTGTGATATACAGGTGGAAGTTCGGCCCGAACGACTGGCGGCCCGGATTCACCGCCTACTGGTACTCGAAGCCCTGGAAGCCGCCCGTGCCCGAAGAGATTATGAACGACCCGTACTACACGAAGAAAGAACTCTCGGGCTCCGGCAGCATTTTCATCGGGACCAAGGGCAAACTCTACGTTGCCGGAGATTACGGGGACAGTCCCCGGCTGATCCCCGAGTCGTTCATGCAGTCATACAAGCAGCCCGAGCGGATGGAACCGTCGCCCGGCCATCACAGGGAGTTCGTCATGGCCGCCAAGGGCGAGAAGCCCTGGGACTACCCCAAGAGCAACTTCACCTACGCCGGGCCTCTGGTCGAGGCCGTGCTCCTGCCCATCGTCGCCCTCAAGATTGGCAGAAAGGTCTATTGGGACGCCGAGAACTGCCGCGTCAAGAACGACTCCAAGGCCAACCGCTTCGTCCGGCGCGAGTACCGCAAGGGCTGGGAGATCGTCACCGCTTGAGGCGGCCAGACCAAGCACGCGACCTCTGAGGCCGGCCGCAGGTGACGAAAGGAGGAGAAGACGCACCTGTTTTGCGACGCTGATTGTGCTCGCCCCGGCGGGGCTGGTGGCGGCCGGCGCCTTCGCCGCATCCGGATTATGGCAAAGCGTAAGGTTTACAGCGTCCTGCGGCACAGAGTGTATGGCTTCCACCGGTCGACACCTGCCGGACCACAAATCCTCGACGCCGACGATCCATAAGTCCTGGCCGCCGAGCGAGAGGCGCATGGCTTCGTTCCGAAGGACCCGCACACCGTAGCGCGGCAGGACGTCGGCGACGGTGAACGCCCGGGCGTTCCCAACCGGCCGCGTTACTCCGTAGTCGTGGTTTCCCGGACACGCGAAGATGCCGCACGGTGGCGCGAGGCCGGCGGGCTTGTGGAACCGGTCGGCGGCCTGATCGGCTTTGTCGTCATGATGGTGATGGACAACCTGCTCGGTTGATGCGCTTTCGGGCTTCTCGCCCGTGCCTCTTTCCGGCCTTCCCGTTTCCGACTGGCTGGCGTTTGGGGCTCGGAGAGTTTATAATCCCGCCCCAATGGCAGAGCGGGAAACGTTTCTCGTGGTTGAAACGGGGCGTCTCGGCGACCTGGTGATGACGACGCCGGCGCTGGAGGGGCTTCGTCGGGGCTCGCCTGAGGCCCGCATCGTCGTGGCGGGCGGTTGGCCGCTTCCCATCCTCGAAAACCATCCGGCGGTTGACCGCCTCGTCGAGGTTCCGCATCCGAATCCAAGATGGTTGCGTCTTGCGCTCGAGCGGAGGCGGTGGCGGCGCTGGCTCGCCGACCAAAACTGCCGGGCGGTGCTCATTTGTCACGGTCACGACCATCGCATCTGGCACGGGGCTGCTGAACGGGCCGGCGTCCCGCAGATTTTCAGCGAGCGACTTTCTCGCCCTTCAGGCGACCACCACAGCGAGCGGTTGCACCGGCTGGCTGTCAAAATCGCTGGATGCGACTCGGTGCCGCCGCCCGCCCGGATCGTCGTGACGGACGAGGAACGCCAGGCGGCGCGCCATCGCCTGACCCGGCTCGGCCGCGACGAAAACCGACGGCTCGTCGGCGTTCACGTCGGCACGGGCCGCCTCAGCCGCGGCCGGACCGACCTTTCGAAGAAAATGTGGCCGCTTGAGCGATGGAAGGCACTGCTTCCGGACTTGGTGAAAACGTGGGACACGCAAGTGCTGTTTACGGGAACGGCCGCGGAGGCGGCGGCCGTGGAAGGGGTGGTTGCGGCGGCGCCTGAAGGTGCGGCCGTCAACCTGGCCGGGCGAACGGGGGTCCGGGAACTCGCGGCGGCGGTTTCGCTTTGCGACCTCTTCATTACGCCCGATACCGGACCGATGCACCTCGCCGCGGCGCTCGATGTGCCGCTCGTCGCCATCTTCAGCGTCACGAGCCCCGCCGACGTTGGCCCGCGCGGGCCGAGTGCGCGGCACACGATCATTACGTCGGCGGCGCCGTGTCTGCCCTGCTCGCGGAAGGCGCAGAGGCGGTGCCGCAAGTCCCTTTGCACGGACGACCTGACCGTCCAGCGCGTCCGCCGGGCGGCCGACTCATGGCTCCAGGGGTGGTGAACCGCACTCGGAGATGCAACAGGGGGTGGCGGACAGATAACGACACCAAAAATCGGCCCTTAGAGCCTATCCGAAAACCGGTCTCTACTGCGGCTGGCTGCGAAGCCCGAGGCCGGTCCCGATTGTACATCGGGATCGGCCCAAAACGTCCTCGACGTGGCATTTTAGCCACACCTCCGCCCGTTTGGACCTGCCGCCTTGGCCTCGAACTTCTCGCTCAGCCTCGCGACGAGACCGGTTTTCGGATAGGCTCTTAGGAGGCCCGCTCTTCGCCCCCACCCCGAAATGAGTTCTCTCATTCGCAAGAAGGGTTGCAAAGAGAGAGGTTTTGGATACAATGGCGGCTCGGCTGTGGAATCCGGCGCGCGGGTTCTCTACCGCAACGCAAAAGGGCAGGAGGTAAGACGGTGGCTGATTTACTAAGCGACATCGAAAAGGCCTGCTGCGAAGGCCGAAGCGAGGAGGCCGAGCGGCTCCTCGGACAAGTCCCGACCGACCAGACCGAGACCGCCGAGTTTCAGTGCCGCCTGGGATACGTGCGGGAAACCCAGGGCCGGTATGAAGAGGCGATTGAGGCCTACGAGCGGGCCCTGCAACTCGACGCGACCCACCGGGCCACGCTCTTTCACCTGGCGTTTCTGTACGATATGCGCGGCGAAGAGAGCCTGGCCATCGACTACTACAAGCAGTGCGTCCAGCAGCCGCCCATCCACGAAGGCGCTTTGATTAACCTCGGTGTCCTTTATGATGACCTCGGCCAGTACGACGAGGCCATCGAGTGCTTCGAACGTCTCCTGGCGGTGAAGCCGAATCACGCCCGGGCGCGCCTCTTCCTTCGCGACGCGAAGGCTTCGAAGGTCATGTATTACGATGAGGAAAGCGAGCGGCGGCGGACCAAACGGAGCCAGGTCCTCGAAGTCCCCGTCACGGACTTCGAACTCAGCGTCCGCAGCCGTAACTGTCTCATCAAGATGAATATCCGGACGCTCGGTGACCTCATCAGACACACCGAGCAGGAACTGCTCTCCTACAAAAACTTCGGCGAGACGAGCCTCCAGGAAATCAAGGATGTCCTGGCGTCGAAGGGCCTGTATCTGGGAATGGCGGCGGAGGCTGTGGACGCAGGAGAGGCGTCGGTCGCCGGCGACCTTTTGGCCGCGCCCCGGTCCGAGCCAGTGCCGGCTCGCGCGAGCGGCGCGAAGGTGCGGCTGGCGGACCTGGAATTCGGCGCCCGCAGCCGCAAGATCCTCGAGCGGCTCGGAGTCGAAACCCTCGGCGACCTCAGCAAGTTGACCGAAGAGAAACTTCTCGCCTGCAAGAACTTCGGCGAAACGTCGCTCGCCGAGGTCAAGCGGGCGCTCAAGCGGCACGGCCTTTCGCTGGCCGGGTGAAATCGGTCCAAAGTCGCAGGTCTCGAAACCCGAAGTCAAAGCCGTGCGACAGGCTTTGGCGCGCGACTTTGGACTTGGGGCCCCTGGATGTTGGACGCGCTTCCCCATGGCCGAACCGAGGCTTCTAGTCCACGCATGTTGCAGCCAATGCCTGGCCGCCATTCTTGACCCCCTCCATCAACTCGGCCCGTTTGTGGTCCATTTTTACAATCCCAACATTCAGCCCCTTCTCGAATTTCGCCGCCGCACAAAAAGCGTCCAGGTCCTCGCCGACCAGAAGCGGCTGGACCTGATCGTCGATGACCGCTACGACCCGAAAGCCTTCCTCAGGTCCGTGCCGTGGGACCGGCCTGAACGCTGTCTGGCCTGTTATCGGCTGCGCCTAGGGGAGACATCGCGAGTGGCCGCCGAGAGGGGGTTCACCGGCCTGACGACGACGCTTCTGGTCTCCGAGCACCAGGACCATGAGGCGATTCGCCGCATCGGCGAGGAGGCGGCTGCCGAGCGCGGCCTCCGGTTTCATTATGAAGACTGGCGACCACTGGCGGACCGCGGCCACGACGAGGCCGAACGACGCAGTCTCTATCGGCAGCAATACTGCGGCTGCCTGTTCAGCGAACAGGAACGATTTGCCCCGACGCGGCTGCACCTGTATCACGGGGGCAAGGGGGAAACCGTGCCGGGAGGTGCAAGGTGAGAAAAGAGTCGGACGGACGCGGACTTCGAGGGGCCGCCCTGTTTGCGGTTCTGGCCGTCGGGATGGCGGCCGCCGTTCTGGGAGGATGCGCCTGCGAGGGTCCCCGGCCGCGCGACCTGGCCCGCGCCGAGAGGGCGCCTTTCATCCGCGTCAAACTCGGAAGCGACGCCGCTTCGCTGGGGGTGGCGGTGGATGGTCCCTACCGGCTCGCGGACAGGTCCGGGAAGATCGCGTCGGGCGACCGGCTCGAATGGACGCGGTTCGATCTGCGCGAGGGTGTCCTGGCAGCCGGTGGGCGTGCGCTAGGGCCGGGGACCGTCGAACTCCATCCCGAGCGCGACGGCACTTTGTGCGTGCGGCAGCGCGTCGGCGGTGGCGTGCGCGAGCGGTCCTACCGGGGGTTCCTGCGGATCGCCCCGACGCCCGAGGGGGCCGTGCGGGCTATCAATATAGTTCGGATGGAGGCGTATCTGGCGGGCGTGTTGGCGAACGAACTACCGCGCACCTGGCATCCGGAAGCCTACGCCGCACAGGCCGTCGCAGCGCGGACTTACGCGCTCGATCATCGCAACCGGCGTGTGGCCCGAGACTTCGACGTCTACGACTCCGAACGGAGCCAGGTCTACGGCGGCTTCAATACTGAAACCGACAAGACATGGGAAGCGGTCGCGGCGACGTGCGGGGTTGTGGCGACGTACCGCGACGAAGCCGGGCGGCTTCACTTGCTCACCACCTATTATCATTCGACGTGCGGCGGGGCGACCGCGCCGGTCGGAGAGGTCTTCGGCGGCCGGACGCCTCCGCCCTTGGCGGGCGTCAAGTGCCCCTATTGTTTCCGATCAAGGCGGTATCAGTGGTCCGGCAAGGAGATTTTCAAGAAGGAAGTGGGCGAGGCGCTGCGGCGAAGCGGGTTGGAAGCCCTACGCCGGCTCGGCGAGGTCCAGGGCGTCGAAATCGCCGCGCGAACGAGTGACGGACGGGCTACGAAGATTCGCGTGACGGACGCCGGCGAGTATTCCGTCGCGCTGCGCGCCGACCTTTGGCGCAACCTCGTCGGCGGGCGGAAGGCCCCGAGCACGTGGTTCATGATTCGCGATGCGGGTGACCGGATCGTGCTGGAAGAGGGTCACGGTCTGGGCCATGGCGTCGGCATGTGCCAGTACGGCGCAGAGTATCTTGCGGAGCACGGGAAGACAGCCGAGGAAATCCTGCGCTATTACTACCCCGGCGTTCAGTTGGTGTGTGCCTACTAACCGGCGGGCGGAAGATGGAAACAGGTTTCCTGACGCCTTTTTGGTATCCCTGATTGTGAGTCAAGCGGAAGAGTTTGGGTGGGAGGTGATGGCTGCGCCTTCGGGTGAGGGCGGGCCGCGCCGCGGCCGCCTGACGACACCGCACGGACGCGTCGAGACACCTGCCTTCATTCCCGTCGGCACAAAAGCGACGGTCAAAGGCGTCCGGCCCGAAACGCTCCGCCAAGTCGGTGTCCAGATCGTCCTGGCAAACACGTTCCACCTGGCGCTTCGCCCGGGGCCGGAGGTGGTTCGCGACCTGGGCGGCCTGCACGCCATGATGGCCTGGGACGGGCCCATTCTGACCGACAGCGGCGGCTATCAGGTTTTCAGTCTGGCAGGTCTGCGCCGCGTGACGGACGAGGGGGTCGTCTTCCGCAGTCCCATTGACGGGACCCAGATACGGCTGACGCCGGAGGCGGCCGTCGCGATCCAAAACGCCCTCGGCGCCGACATCATTATGGCGCTGGACGTGTGCCCGCCGTATCCGTGTCCGCGCGAGGAGGTGACCGAAGCGGTCCGGCGGACGCTGGCGTGGGCCGAGCGGTGCCGCGCAACCCACCGGCAGCCGGGCCAAGCCTTGTGGGGCATCGTCCAGGGCGGGGTGGAGCGCGACCTGCGAGCCGAATGCGCCAAGCGGCTGGTGGCGATGGATTTCCCCGGCTACGCCGTGGGCGGTGTGAGCGTGGGCGAAGGGCACGAGCGGCTCGTGGAGGTGCTGGACTGGACGCTGCCGCTCCTGCCGCCCGACCGGCCGCGGTACGTGATGGGCGTCGGCGAACTGCGCGACGTGGTGGCGGCCGTGGCGCGCGGGGCCGACCTTTTTGATTGCGTCCTGCCGACGCGCAACGGCCGCAACGCCTGCGCGTTCACGTTCGACGGCCCGCTGCGGTTGCGGAACGAGCGTTTCCTTCGGGACAAGAGGCCGGTGGAGGAGGGTTGCGACTGCCCGTCGTGCCGTCGCTTCAGCCGGGGAACGCTTCGGCACCTGTTCGCCGCGAGGGAAATGCTGGGCCCGATACTGGTGAGCATCCACAACCTGCGTTTCTACACGCGGCTGTTCAGGCGGCTGCGCGAGGCCGCCGGAGCGGGGCGGTTCGACGCCGAGGCGCAGGGCTTGCTTGACAGATACTACCAGAGCGACTAAAAAGGGGAGACTTCGACTCGCTTTGTGCCGCCGCGCGGTTGCCGGCGGCCGAGGCCATTGGAAAGGACGAGCCGTGAAGACCTACGCGATTGTCGCACAGGAAGAAGCGCCGAATGGGCCCCCGGAGGGAGAAAATGGCCAGCCCACGGGCGGCGGCTTGAACATGCTGATCATGATGGTTCTGATCTTCGGGGTGTTCTATCTGCTCCTGATCCGCCCGCAGCGAAAGCGCGAGAAGGAGCGGAAGTTGAAGCGACAGGAGATGCTCGACGCCCTGAAAAAGAACGACCACGTGACGACCGTCGGCGGCATCCGGGGCGTCGTCTCGTCGATCGGCGACAAGGAAGTGGTCCTGAAGGTGGACGAGAGCAAGGACGTGCGGCTCCACGTGTCGCGCGACGCCATCAACAGGGTCGGCGACCTCGAGGAGAAGGGCGAAGGCGAGGACGAGAGGAAGTAGGCCGCGCGCCTGCGCCGGATGTCGTGAGGTCGGGCGCTGTCGTCAGGCAAAGGAAATGAGGCCGGCATGAACAAGGGCGTTTACATCATCAGCCTGATACTTGTCGCGATTGTCGTCGGCGTGCCGCTCACAAAACTGGCGGTCCATTACGCCACGGACCCCGAACCGAGCCTGCGGTATCTGTTCCCGCTGGGGATTGACCTTCAGGGCGGGACGAGTCTGATTTACGAGTTGCGCCCGCCGGAAGAAGGCGTCGAACCTCCCGAGGCCAAAGCGGTCAAAGACGTCATCGCCAAGCGAATCGACCCCTCGGGCATGGGCGGATACGTCGTGCGCGCCGTGGGGAAGCGACGTCTGGAAATCGTCCTGCCGGGCGGGCGGACGCGGGTGGCCGTCGAGGCCGGGCCGCTCACGGCCGAGCATATCACGAACGATGGGAAAGCGGGGCCGGGCAAAGAGATGCGGCCGGTTCCGCCTGAATACAAGAAGTTCGAGGGAAAGACTCGCCTGGCCGTTCAGACCGACCCTGCGCTGCACCTCGAACACGTTGACAACCAGATTCAGGAGTCGGTTCGCCAGGCACCGCCTGCCGAGCGGCCGGAATGGCGCGTCATAGGCCTGAACCGGACGAGGGGACCCTTTCGGGAATTCGCGATTTGGCTCACGATTAATCCGGGTGACGAAAAGGCGCGAGAGCAGTGGCGCGGGCGGGTCAGGCGCAAACTCGAGGTCCGGCCGGGCGTGGAGCGCGTGAAGCGGCTCCTCAGGCAGGTGGGCGTCCTTGAGTTTCGCATCGTCGCCGACAAGGTCCGGGACGCTCAGAAGGCGAACTTCGAGCGCATCCTGCGCCTCAAGGAGGCCGGCAAGAGCCCCTCGAACTCTCCCGACCCGCGAGACCACCGATACCGGTGGTACCCGATGACGGGGGGCTACGAGCGGTTTCAGGAGGGCAGCCTGGACGCATGGAACTTCGTCTATGCGGTGGACCACGAGATGCAGGCGGTCGAGGTCCTCGTGGACGTCGGCGACGGCCAGGATGTGGGCGGCGAAGACCTGGCGGAGGCCCGGCCCGACGCCTACCAGGGCGACCCCATCGTTTCGTTCAGGATTAAGCCGCGGGCCCAGAGGCGCTTCAGCCAATTGACGAAACCGGAGAACAAGGACCGGTATCTGGCCATCATCCTGGACCATGAGATCCAGTCGGCGCCGGTGCTTCGGTCGCAACTTTCGGCGGGCGGCATGATCGAAGGATACAGGGGCCGGACGCAGGAGCGGGACGAAGTCGTCACGGTCCTGAATTCCGGCAAGTTGGCCGTCAGCCTCGGCGACCCCATCAAGGAGCGGACCGTCGGACCGGAACTCGGCGACGACAACATCCGAAAGGGGACGAAAGCCATCCTCATCGGCCTCGCCCTGGTCGCGGTGTTCATGGCCGCCTACTACCTCTACGCCGGTGTGGTCGCCGACCTGGCGCTGGGGCTCAACCTCCTGCTGGTCGTGTGCATTATGTGGTGGATCGGCAACGAGCAGGGCGGGACGGCCTGGACGCTGCCCGGCATTGCGGGTCTCATCCTGACGATCGGCATGAGTGTGGACGCAAACGTCCTCGTTTTCGAGCGTCTCCGCGAGGAAAAGGGTCACGAGGGAAGCCTTGTCTTTGCCATTCGCAGGGCTTACAGCCGCGCCTTCCGCACCATTCTGGACGCGAATGTCACGACGTTGATTCCTGCGTTCGTTCTGCTTTTGCCGCAGTTGGCGACCGAGGAGGTCAAGGGTTTTGCCGTGGTGATCATCGTCGGCATCGGCACGAGCATGTTCACGGCCCTCATTATGACGCGGATGACCTTCGAGGCGTCGGTGAGGTTGGGCATCGTAAAGAGGATGACGATGCTCCAGTTGGTCCGCGCGCCGAACGTGAACTGGATGCGCTTCGCGCGCGGCGCGATTCTTTGTTCGGGCGTGGTGGTGCTGGCCGGTGCGGTTGCCTTTTACAGCCGGGGGCGGAGCAAGTATGACATCGAGTTTACAGGCGGCACACAGGTGGAATTCGCGCTGAAGGCGTCCGAGGGCCAAACGGGAGTGCCCATCGCCCAGGTCCGGGAGCGCGTGGCCGAGGTGTTCCCAACCGCAACAGTCCAGGAACTTCCCTTCGAGGCGGAGGGGTGGGAGAAGGGGATTTCGCGCTTCATCATCAGTGTCTCGTCGGAAAGTATCGGGCCGGACGGCCGGAAGGTCGCGGCCGACGAGGCGTCGGTCAAGGACGTCTTGAGCCGCAAGTTTGAAGACATGCGCCCCGAATCGCGTGGCGGGCGCGTCGAAAACGTCCAGACGACGGAGATTACCGAAGAGGTGGTCCGCGAGCGGCTCGCGCGAACCGCAGCCCGGCTGCCGGCGGCCCCGGACGGCGAAATGAAAGAAGGGGACGAGTCAACCCATGCGGTGACCCGTTTCGTCCCGCCCGAAGAGCGGGAATTCCTCGAAAAGATCCGTATCAAGGTGGGCGTGAGCGTGCCGCAGACGGTCGAGGGCCTCCGCCGCCGAATCGAAGCCTTCCTGCGGGACAGACATCCCGACCTGGCCGGCACGGTTTTCTACCGGATTGAGGGCACGCGGCTGGCGGGCGGGCGGGGCGAGTACACGGCGTTCGAGGTCTGGGTCCGCTCGGATTACGCGGGGAGGCGCGGTGCGATGACCAACCCGGAGTTCTGGACCGAGGTCGTGAGGCTCTCCCTCGGGCCGGAAGAAGTCTTCGCCTCGACAACCAGTTTCGAGCCTCGGATGGCCGGCGAAACGTGGGACAAGGCCGTCATCGCCATCGTCTTCTCCCTCGTGGCCATCGTCCTGTACATGTGGTTCCGGTTCGCCAAGGTGGGTTACGGCGTGGCGGCGGTCGTGGCCCTGGTGCATGACGTGTTCATCACGCTTGGCGCCGTGGCCTGCACGGGCCTTGTGGCCGCCTGGTGGTCGGGCAATCCGCTCCTCATTACCGACATGCGAATCAACCTGCCGATGGTCGGTGCATTCCTGACGCTCATCGGCTACTCGCTGAACGACACGATTGTTGTCTTCGACCGCATCCGCGAGAACCGCGGAAAGTTCGGCGACCTTTCGGCCGACGTCTGCAACCGCAGCATCAACCAGACCCTGACGCGAACCATCTGGACGAGCCTGACGACCCTGATGGTTGTCACGGTGCTTTACTGGCGCGGCGGGACGGCCTCGACGCTCCACGGATTCAGTTTCGTCATGACGCTGGGCGTTCTGGTCGGCACATACTCGTCCATCGCCATCGCCTCGTCGGTCCTCGTCCTGCGTGGGTATCTGTCCAAGGCCTACGTATGGGCTTACCCGGTGCTGGGCCTCCTGCTCCTGGGTTACTACGCGGTGCTTCGGCAGCCGCCGGAGGAGTTCTTCGGCTCGTGGGTCGGATGGGTGTGGGCGACGGCACAGATTTTGTGGCTGGTTCTGGCAGGCTCGGGGGTGGTGGCGTATGTGGAAGACCGGCCGTGGAGGGTGGCGGCCAAGGCCCCCTGGCTTGCCAAGGTGTTGGCGGGGGTCGGGTTGACGGCCCTGCCGGCCTTCGTCGCGTTGTGTGCGGTGATGCTGTTCAGCCCGCCCCACGCGGGCTGGGCGGGGCCGGCCGCCGTCGGCGCCCTCGTGACGCTGCCAGCCACCCATGCTCTTTACCAGTTGACGTGGGGCAGCAAGGACCAGAAAAAGTGAACCACGGGCTGTTACGCTCCGATACTATAAACGGGAGAGCGAAGGCCGCCTCTCTCGCCTGATTCGTCGAGGTGGGTCGATGCGCCTGGTTACCAAGGCGATTCTGCTCCTATCGTTGGTCGCTCTAGGTGTCTTTGTCCTGTATATCGCCGGGCAGAGGGGCGGCATGCGCGCGGTGCGCGACGCCTTGCCGCGCGCCAAGAAGCCCGACGCCTTCCGCATCGAGGACCCCCTGGCCGCTTACGAGCGCTGGCGGGACCGCCTCGCCAAAGCGCGAGAAGAAACCGACGAGGAATCCGCTAAGCCTGAAGCAGAGACCGAAGAGGTCGTGCAAGAGCCCCACGACCTGGAATCGACGGCCGAGGACGAGGGCACGGTCGTCGCCCTTCGAACCGAACGGCCGGTCCTCGGCGCGGACCCTCCCGGACCGACGCTGAAGCCGGACGGCGTCCAGGGCATCGTGGTCTCCGAGCGCTGGCGCCCGCAGGAGAAGGGGGCGGGCAAGTTCCATACCATCCAAAGCGGCGACACGCTCTACGAGATCGCCATCCAGCATTACGGGGAACCGGGGTACATCCGCGTCATCCAGGCCGCCAACCCGGGCCTGGACCCGCGGCGGTTGAAGGTGGGGTCCCGCCTCGTCCTGCCCGAGCCCAATGAGCCGGGGGAAGCACCCAAGGCCGACCAACCCAAGGTTTACCTCGTCCGAAAGAACGATACACTGATCGGGATCGCGCGGCGTCTATACGGCGACGCGGCGATGTACCGAAAGATCTACGAGGCCAACCGAGACGTCCTCTCCTCGCCGAACGCGACGCTCTACATCGGGCAGCGCTTGCGCCTGCCGGAGCGCGAATAGAAGCGCCGCCGATTCCTTCCCGTTGGTTCCTGCCATTTGCGTCCACGCGCGAGCGCGCCGGGATGCGGCCTTGGCTTTTGAGGTTGACGGTGGAAGCCGGGGAGGATAAATTGTGGCGTTTCCGGAGCGCTTGGGGTGTGCGCCCGGGCTCCTGTACAGGTACAAAAGGGGGGTGTCGAGCGGGATGAGGGCATCGGTTTTGGCGCGGCGGCCCCTTTAAGGGGGACTCCTCGCGGGGCTCGGCCCAATGTGGGAGCAAAACGCCGGCCTGTGCAGCGCCGGATGAGGTTACACAGGAGAAGGTTCAGGTGAGCGTTGAGGACCTGCGAAAGCGAATCGACGAGGTTGACGCGCGGCTCGTGGCGTTGATGAACGAGCGGGCCAGACTCGCCGTCGAGATCGGGCGGCTGAAGCGCGAGGCGGGCAACCAGGCCGCCTATGCCCCCGAGCGGGAGCGCGAGGTCCTGGAGCGCATCGCCACCGCCGGAAAAGACGGCCCCTTGACCGAGACGACACTGCAGGCCATCTGGAAGGAACTGATGAGCGGCAGCCTGGCCCTCGAGATGCCGCTCAAGGTCGCCTACCTCGGGCCGGAGGGGAGTTTCAGCCACTTGGCGGCCCTCGAGAAGTTCGGCCACAGCGTCGAACTGGTCGCCGTGCGGGACATCGCGAGCGTGTTTGACGAGGTGGCCCGAGGCAAGACGGACCACGGCATCGTCCCGTACGAGAACACGACGGGCGGGGCGGTGCGCGATACGATGGAGTGTTTTCTGGTGATCCACGGCCCGGTCAAGATCTGCGCCGAGATGGCTCTGCCGGTCCACCAGAACCTGCTCTCGAACACCGAGGGTCTGGCCGGCATCAAGAAAGTGTACTCGAAGCCGCAGGTCTTCGACCAGTGTCGCGGGTGGCTGAACCAGAACCTGCCGCACGCCGACCAGGTAGCGGTCGGCTCGACGACGGAGGCAGCGATGCTGGCGGCCAGGATCGACGGGACGGCCGCCGTCGCCTCCGCACTGGCCGCCGAACTATACGGCCTGAAAATCCTCGGCCCGGCCATCGAGGACAACCCGCAGAACCAGACGCGGTTCCTCGTCCTGGGACGCGAAAGCCCCCAGCCCACGGGGTGCGACAAGACGTGTCTGCTTTTCAGCACGGCCCACAAGGCCGGAGCCCTCGTCGAAGTGCTCGGCGTCTTCCGGCGCTACGGCGTCAACATGACCAAGATCGAGTCGCACCCATCCCCCGCGAAATCGTGGGAATACTACTTCTTCGTCGATATCGAGGGGCACAAGGACGATGAGAGCGTCCGCCAGGCGCTCGAGGAAGCCAGGGCGCACACGCGGCAACTGGAAATACTGGGATCGTTCCCGGTGGCGGTCCGAGCCTCATGAACTGGGCAGGCGGCATGATTATCGTCTTGAAGGCGGGCGCGACGCAGGAGCAAGTGGACGCGGTCGTCGCACGCATCGAGGAGATGGGCCTCAGGGCTCACGTGTCGCGCGGCGAGTTCCGAACGATCGTCGGCGCCATCGGCGACGAGGCGAAGTTGCGACCCGAGCACGTCGCCGTCCTGTCGGGCGTCGAGTCCGTCATGCCGATTATGAAACCCTACAAACTTGCCAGCCGCGACTTCTGTGCCGAGGACACCATCGTCCAGGTCGGCCCGCGCAAAATCGGCGGGATGAACTTCGCCGTCATCGCGGGCCCCTGCTCCGTCGAGAGCGAAGAACAAGTGCGCCAGGTCGCCGCGCGGGTCGCCAGGGCGGGCGCGGGCCTCCTGCGAGGCGGTGCGTTCAAGCCTCGGACCAGCCCATACAGTTTTCAGGGCCTCGGCGAGGAGGGGCTGAAGATCCTGCGGCAGGCGGGCGACGAAACCGGCCTGCCGATCGTCACCGAAGTGCTCGACGTGCGACACGTCGAACTCGTCGCCGGATACGCCGACGTGCTCCAGATCGGCGCGCGGAACATGCAGAACTTTTCCCTCCTCACGGAGGTCGGCCACGTCAACAAGCCAATCCTTCTCAAGCGGAACCCCGGGGCGACCGTCGAAGAACTTCTCATGTCAGCCGAGTACATCCTGAGTGAAAGAAACCGCGACGTGATCCTGTGCGAGCGCGGCGAGCGGGGCGTCGAGAAAAGCACACGATACACGCTGGACCTCTCGGCCGTGCCGAACATCCAGGGTGTCTCCCACCTGCCTGTCATCGTGGACCCGAGCCACGCCACCGGCCGGCGGGACCTGGTGCTACCGATGGCCCTGGCCGCCCTGGCCGCCGGGGCGCACGGCATCATGGTCGAGGTCCACCCCGAGCCGGAGAAGGCGCTCAGCGACGGGCCGCAGCAACTGACGCCCGACGACTTCGACAAGATGATGCGGGAACTCGTGCCCCTCGCCGAGGCAATGGGACGCGAACTTCAAAGCGACGGGCCTTCGTCCCGATGTACATCGGGGCTTCGGCCCGCAGGCGAGAAGCCGAGCAACTGAGACGAGGAGAGCCGGCGGATGCGCAAACCTTTCGTATGCGGCAACTGGAAGATGAACACCGACCGGGCCGGCGCGGTGGCCCTGGCGTCGGAGGCGGCCAAGACCGCCGCCCAGACGCAGGCCGTCGAGGTCGGCGTCTGCCCGCCGGCGCCGTATCTGGAGGCGGTCATCGCCGCCGCCAAAGGCACACCACTCGTCGTCGGCGGACAGAACATATACTTCGAAGCCGGCGGCGCCTTCACGGGCGAAGTGGCCGGGCCGATGCTCAAGGACCTCGGCTGCCGGTACGTCATCCTCGGCCACAGCGAGCGGCGGCACGTGTTCGGCGAACCCGACGATCTCATCGCAAAAAAGGTCCGGGCGGCTTTCGCGTTCGGCCTGAAACCCATCCTGTGCGTCGGCGAAAAAATCGACCAGCGCGAAGCGGGGGACACCGAAACCGTCGTGCGGCGCCAGATGACCAGTGCCGTGGCGGGCCTGTCCAAGGAGCAGGCGGCCCGGACGGTCATCGCCTACGAACCGGTCTGGGCCATCGGCACCGGCCACAACGCCACGCCCGACCAGGCCCAGGAAATTCACGCGCTTCTTCGGTCGATCTTGGCAGAGTTGCACGACGAGGACCTTGCCCAGGTGGTTCGCATCCAGTACGGCGGAAGCGTCAAGCCCGAGAACGCGGCCGACCTGATGGCCAAACCGGACATCGACGGCGCCCTGGTGGGCGGGGCCAGCCTGAAGGCCGAAAGTTTCGCCGGAATCATCGCCGAAGGGGTGAAGGCGAAAGGATTGTGAGATTCGGGATTGAAGATTGCAGATTGCAGATTGAAGATTGGGACGGCAAGCAGCAGCGCCATGTTTAGCCGCAATCCCGGCGCGCCGGGATGCGGGCCGCCCCACGCTTGAGATTTCAGAGCGGGAGAACCGAGCAGCCCAGGGAGGTCGAGCGTTGGAAATGCTATTGGTGGTCCTGTTCCTGCTATGCGCGGTGATCCTGACCCTGCTGGTGCTAATCCAGCGAGGTCGCGGCGGCGGGCTGGCCGGCGCGTTCGGCGGCCCTGGCGGCCACAGCGCATTCGGCACGAAGACGGCCGATGTCTTCATCAAGGCCACCGCCATTCTCGGGGCCGTCTTCTTCGTCTTGGCGCTGCTGGCGGCGTGGCTCATGAAGCAAGACCAACTGGGTGGGCCGGCTCCCGAAGCGCCTCCTCCCGCCGAAGCGCCCGCCGAGCCGGGCGCTGCCGCACCCACCGGAGGCGAGGAAACCGCCCCGACGGAATCCGACACCGAAACCGACGCCGCCGAGACACGCGGAGACACGAATGCCGAACCCGAGTGAAGCCATCCTGGAGGTCTTTCGCGAGACGGGGGCACTCCTGGAGGGGCATTTTCTCCTCTCCAGCGGCCTCCACAGCCCGAAGTATCTCCAGTGCGCGCTGGTGCTTCAGGACCCGTCGCGCGCCGAGCGGCTTTGCGGCCAGTTGGCCCGCGCGTTCACCGGCGAAACGATTGATTGCGTGGTGAGCCCGGCGCTCGGAGGCATCGTCGTGGCCCACGAGTTGGCCCGGGCGCTCGGCACGAAGGCAGTCTTTGCGGAACGGGAGGATGGCCGAATGACGCTGCGCCGTGGGTTCCAAATCGAGCCCGGGCAGCGGGTGCTCCTGGCTGAAGACGTGGTCACGACGGGCGGAAGCCTGCGCGAAGTGCTGGCGATGGTCAAGGCGGCGGGGGCAGAAGTTGCAGGCGTCGCGGCTCTGGTGGATCGAACCGGAGCGCGCGACCCCGAACTCGGCGCTCCCTTGACGGCCCTTGTGAGACTGGATGTGCCGATCTACCCGCCCGAGGAGTGTCCCCTGTGCGACAAGGGGCTTCCCCTGGTCAAGCCCGGCAGCCGCCCCCGACCGGCCGAGAAGGGGTCCGCCGAATGATCCGCAGCATGACCGGCTACGGGGCTGCCGAGCACACGAGCGACCAGGCTCGCATCGCCGTGGAAATGCGGTCGGTCAACAATCGGTCCCTGAAACTCTCGCAGCGGACGCCGGAAGGACTGGGGTCTGTGGAGCCGGTGATCGAACGGCTGGTGCGCAAGCACGTCTACCGCGGCACGGTGAAGGTGACGCTTGCGGTGGAGCCGTGCGGCGCCGGCGCCCGTGCGCCGATTAATCAGGAGGTTCTGGCAGCGTACTGGAAGGACTTGGCGGCGCTAAAAGAGCGGCTTGGCCTCGGTGGGACGGAGGCGCCGCTGGCGGCGCTGCTCGCCCTGCCGGGCGTGGTCGGCGACGAGCGGTCGCTCCTGACGGGCCTTGAGGACCTGCCTGCCCGGATTGAGAAAGTCGTGGCCGAGGCGCTCGAGCGGCTGGACGCCATGCGCGAGGCGGAAGGGGAAGCCACGGCCAAGGATATGCGGGACGCGCTCGACAGAATCGAGCACCGCCTCGAAGCGGTCCGCTCGCGCGCGCCCACGGTCATCGAGGAATACTGTCGGCGGCTCGGGGAGCGGGCCGAGGCGCTGCTGGACGGCGTCCGGATACCGCTGGACGATTCGGGGTTGGCGCGCGAGGTGGCGTTCTTCGCCGAGCGGTCCGACATCAACGAGGAACTGGCGCGGATGGCGAGTCACGTCGCCCAGTATCGGGAACTTTTGGCAGGGACGGGACCAGCGGGCCGACGGCTCGAGTTCCTGGCCCAGGAAATGTCCCGCGAGGTGAACACGATCGGAGCCAAGTCGAGCGACGCTGGAATCGCCGCCGACGTCGTCGAAATGAAGGTCCAGGTGGACCGGCTCCGCGAACATGCGCAGAACGTCGAATGACCGGGCAAGGGACCAGAATGGGCGAACAAGGCAAGCCCGGCGCGGCATCGGGGTCGGCGCCGGTCGCGTCCCCGGAGCGCGACCTGGTGGTGTTGAGTGGGCCGAGTGGCGCAGGCAAAACGACCGTCAGCCGCGCCGTCGCCGAACGCCTCGGCCTCCTGATCGGCGTCAGTGCGACGACGCGACCGCAGCGGGAGGGAGAAACTGACGGCGTCGATTATCATTTTCTCGACCGCGCCGAATTTGAGAAACGCCTCACCGACGGCCGCTTCGTCGAATGGGCCGAAGTCTTCGGCCGATACTACGGGACGCCCGTCGAGGAACTCGAGCGGGCCCGGCGGCTGGGCAAGCGGCTCCTGCTGGAAATCGACGTGCAGGGCGGCATCCAGATCAAGAGGAAGTTCCCGGAGGCGCCGGCGATCCTGCTCCTCGCGCCGAACGACGAGGAACTGCGCCGCCGACTGTCGAAACGGGGAACCGAGCCGCCCGAAGAGGTCGAGCGACGATTTGCTAAGGCCAAGGAAGAGGTCGAGATGGCGCGGCAGTCGGGCGCCTATGACGTTGAGGTCACCAACGGCGACCTCAACGTCGCCGTCGAGCAAGTGGTTCGTATCATCGAAACGCGGTCCGAAAAGATCGCCCCGAAGAAGCGGTCGGAAGGGGCCGACTCCAACAAGCGGAGGGAGAAAACGTGATTGAAGCCCTTAAGAGCAACGAAATCGCGGACAAAGTCGGTGGACGATTCGAACTCGCCGTTCTCATCCAGAAGCGCCTGGTGGATGTCACCTTCGGCGCGCCGCTTCTGGTCGAGCGCGGCGACAAGACGCTCATGGAAGCCGTCGTCCAGGAAGTGCTCGAAGGCAAAATCACCCTCGAATCAGGGACCGAGGAAGCCGAAGAGGCGGATGAAGCCGCCGGAGCGTAACCGGCCGGAGGCCGAAAGATGGCCGCCCCCAATGTGAACCTTGAAACGCTTAAGGGACGCGAGATCCTCGTCGGCGTCACGGGCGGAATCGCCGCCTATAAGACGGCGCATCTGGTGTCGCGCCTCGTCCAGGCGGGCGCCGGCGTCACCGTCGTCATGACCGCAAACGCCGCCCGATTCGTCGGGCCGCTCACCTTTCGGGCGCTGACCGGCCGGCCGGTTCACACGGACATGTGGGCGACACCGGAGGGCCACCACGCAGCGCACGTCGCCCTGGCGGACCGGGCCGAGGTGGCCGTCGTCGCCCCCGCGACGGCGAATGTGCTCGGCAAACTCGCCGGCGGCCTGGCCGACGACCTCCTCTCGACCGTGCTGCTGGCCATCGATGTGCCGCTCATCGTCGCGCCGGCGATGAACGGGCGGATGTGGGCCCATCCGGCCGTCCAAGCCAACGTCGGGCGGCTGCGGGAGCGAGGCGTGCGGTTCGTCGGCCCGGAAGAAGGATACCTTGCGTGCGGCGAAGTGGGCCCCGGCCGTATGGCCGAAACCGAAACGATTCTTGCCGACATCGTCGCCGTCCTGAAGGCCGATACGTAAACCAATCGCACCGTGTCTAACCACAATCCTAATGTGCATCGGGGTGCGGCAGGAGTCTCCATGCGGCTATTAATCACGGCCGGACCGACGCGCGAGTTTCTCGACCCGGTGCGTTTCCTCTCGAACGCGTCGAGCGGACGGCTGGGCTGCGCGCTGGCATCGGCGGCCAAGGCGGCCGGCCATGAGGTTACGCTGGTCCTCGGCCCCTGCCCCACCGAGCCGCCCGACGTGGACGAACTCCTGCGCGTCACGAGTGCCCAAGAAATGTTCGAGGCGGTGGCCGAGCGATTCGAATCTTGCGACGTTTTCATCGCGGCGGCGGCGGCGTGCGACTATCGGCCCGTCCGGCGGCAGAACACGAAGATCAAGAAGGCTTCGGATCGGCTCATCGTGGAATTCGATCGGACGCCGGACATCCTTGCCGAAATGTCCGAGCGGCGGACCACGCAAATCCTCGTGGGGTTCTGCCTTGAAACCGAGGACCTGGAGCGCCGAGCCCGGTCGAAACTCGCGGCCAAGGGTCTGGACCTGATCGTGGCCAACGGCCCGGAGGCCATCGCCGCCGACCGGCAGGACGCCTTACTCATTTCACGCGACGGCCGCTGCGAACGCCTCAGCGAGGTTACGAAAGAAGACCTTGCCGCCCGAATCCTCGCGGCCGCCGAAACGCTGGCCGGTTGACGGCGGTTAGTCGGTTTCTTCCGTCACGTCAACGTGGTGGGTCGGTGGGTTATCGTCGGTCGGTTTCTTTTTCGTCGCGGCGTCCAGCAGGTTAATCTCGGCGTCCACGGCGCTTCGGACGGCCAGAAGCAGTTCGCGCCCGGCGCCGACGGCGTGATTCCTGGTCGGCTCGAACTCCTTGAGGACGTGCCGCAGGATTTTCCGCGCCTTCTGAACCTTGTCTTTCATGTTCCGCCTCCGAAACAGGAGCCCATCTCCCATCACTTTCCTCACTCACCATACCCGGGCCGCCGGGCCGCGTCAAGCGGCCAAAAACGGGTCCGAGGCGGCCGAAAACAGCCCCACGAAGGGCACGCGGCGCCCAAGAGTCAAACGGTTGACTTCGCCCGGGGGATCTGATAGACTCACGGCGCTTACCGCGGGGCTGTGTTATCCCATGGCGGGTCTCCGGGCCGGATTGGAGGGACACCTTGCGGATCGAGATTTCGTCGCGGCATAAGCCTGTCACCGCGGACACGAGAGCCTACGCCGGGAAGAGGGCTCAGCGGCTTCTCAAGTACTACAATCGAATTCAATCGATTCGGGTGGTGCTGGACAGCGACGGCGACCACCCGGTGTGCGAGATGATCGCGGAACTGGAACACATGCACGACCTGGTGGGTCGGGCATTGGGCGAGGAGACGTGCGCCGCCATCGACCAGGCGGCGGACCGGCTGGAGCGGCAACTGGTGAAGCACAAGGACCGAACCCGCAACCGGAAAGGCCGAGGACCGAACCCGCACCAGCCCACACGAACCTGAGGAAACGAACAAGGGGTCGGAGCCCATGCGCCTGGTGAATTTCGTTTGTACGGAAGCCATTCTGGCGGATCTGAAGGCGCGGACGGCGCGGGCTGCCGTGGACGAGATGGTCGGCGCCCTGGTTGAAGCGAAGGCAGTGGCGAAAGCGGATCGCCGCCGCCTCGTCGATGCCGTCGTGCGACGCGAGAAGAAGGGCACAACGGGATTCGGTAACGGGGTTGCCATTCCGCACGCGAAGAACGAAGCCGTCCGCAGTATCGTGGGCACGGTGGCACGGAGCGCGGCTGGCGTCGAGTTCGCAGCGCTCGACAGCCGGCCGGTCCATCTGTTTTTTCTCCTGCTCTCAAATCCCGACAACCCGGAAGAACACCTGAAGGCGATGGAACACATTTTCCGAAGCGTCAAGAACGACAACCTGCGGCGTTTTATGTGCCAGGCGACCACCCGGGAGGAGTTGATCGATCTATTGCGCGAAGCCGATGAAGAACCGGCCTGACACTTCTGGAGTGTTCGTTCACGCGAGAGGGATGAGCACGTGCCGATATGCGAGGTCGAGATTACCAACCGACAGGGTTTGCACATGCGGCCGGCGGCGGACTTCGTCAAGATCGCCAACCGGTTTCCGTGTCGCGTGACCGTCTCGGTGGCCGACAAGACGGCCAACGGCAAGAGCATTGTGGACCTGCTGGAACTGGCGGGTGAGGCGCTTCAGGGCGCCAATATGCGAATCGAGGCCGAGGGCGGGGGCGCCAAGGAATGTCTCGAAGCACTGGGGGAGTTAATCCGCCGCAAATTCAATGAGGATTGACGCCGACGCGCGTCAATCGAACGGGATGGAAATTCACAAGGGTATTGCGGTGTCGCCGGGCCTGGCGATCGCACCTGCGATCGTCCTGGACAGCGAGCAGTTTCGCATCCCCCGCCGCAGCATCGAACCCGAGGAGGTGGGGGCGGAACTGGCGCGCTTCGCCCAGGCGGTCGAGCGGGCCAAGGAAGAGGTGCGCGACCTGAGGGGCCGCGTCGCCCGCGACATCGGCGAAAAACTCGGCGCCATCTTCGACGTCCAGGACGCCCTGCTGACCGACGACCGACTCACCGAAGAAGTCCACGAACTTGTCGAGCGCGAACACTACACCGCCGAATATGCCGTCTCCACCGTTCTGCGGGGCTACGCGAAGAAGTTCCTCAAACTCCCCAACCGCTACATGGCCGAACGTGTCGCCGACGTGTACGATGTGGAAAAACGCCTCCTGAGGAACTTAATCGGTGCGAAGCGCGAGACCCTCGGGCGCCTGACCGAGCCGGTGATCGTCCTGGCCCACGACCTGACGCCGAGCCAGACCGCCAGCCTGGACCGCTCGAAGATCCTCGCGTTCGCAACCGACATTGGCGGCCGCACCAGCCACACGGCCATCGTCGCCCGCGCGATGGGCATCCCGGCGGTGGTCGGCCTCCAGACCATCACGGCGGACGCCTCCGGTGGCGATACCGTCGTGGTGGACGGCAACCGGGGCCTGGTGATCGTCAACCCCGACAAGGACGGCATCCGGCGATACCGCGAGGCCGAGCAGCGCTTTCACCGGATGGAAGAGTCACTCCGCGACCTGCGGGACCTGCCCGCTGTAACCCAGGACGGTCACGAAATGCTCCTGTGGGGCAACATCGAGTTCCCCCACGATGTGGAAGCGTGCCTCGCGCGCGGCGCGAGCGGCATCGGCCTGTACCGGACGGAATTCCTGTACCTGGACCGCGAAGATGACCCGAGCGAGGAGGACCATTTTCAGGCCTACGCCGAAGCAATCGAGGCGCTCGACGGCCGGCCGATTACCATTCGCACCTGCGACCTGGGGGCTGACAAGTTCACCCACCTCTCGGGCGACTACGACGAGCGGAACCCGTTCCTCGGCTTTCGAAGCATCCGCTTCAGTCTCCAGCATATTGAACTATTCAAGACCCAACTGCGGGCGATCCTGCGCGCCAGCGCCTTGGGACCCACGCGCGTCATGTTCCCCCTGGTGACGAACCTGAAGGAACTGCGTCAGGCCAAAATGATTCTCCGCGACGTCCGCGAAGACCTGGAAGAAGAGGGTGTGCCGTTCGACGAGCGGATGGAAGTCGGCATCATGATCGAGGTTCCGAGCGCGGCCATCATGGCCCGGAACTTCGCCCGCGAGTGCGACTTCTTCAGCATCGGCACCAACGACTTGGTCCAGTACACGCTGGCGGTGGACCGCTCGAACACGCGTGTGGCCGACCTGTTCACAGCGGGCCATCCGGCCGTTCTGCGGCTGATCCAGGAGGTAGTGAAGACGGCCCATGAGGCCGGCATCGAAGTCGCGGTGTGTGGCGAAATGGCGGGCGAGCCCATCTACACGCTCCTCTTGGTGGGTCTGGGGGTCCATGTGCTCAGCGTCTCGCCGGCCACGCTGCTCGAGGTGAAGAAGGTCATCCGAAGCACGACGCTCGCCCAGGCACGCCAGGTCGTCGAGCGCGTGTTCCAGTTCGATTCAGACCGCGAGGTGGACGCTTACCTTTCGGAACTTGCCCGCCGACTCCTGCCGGAGATGTTCTTATAAGTCCTCGAGGGGGCCGAAGCCAGAGCCGCGCAAACGTGAAGTGAGAGTGTCCTCGCTGTGAGCGAGGAATATCACGTCGCCACCCCGGACACCAAAGGACCCTCGGCCGGCGGCCTTTCGCTAATGACTTCCGCCGCCGGCTGCACCCGCAGCCGCCGCCGATTCGCCCAGGCGAAGGGCGTAGAAGGGAAGGTATCGGTAATAGACCTCGAGGGTCAGTGCCGCTGTGGCCGTTGTGTACACTCGCCCCCCGTATCCACCCCACGTGGTATTCGGGTCCCAACTGCCGGCGAACGGGCCGTCCCGGCGCTGCGACTCGACGAGGGTCTTGCGAATCTCGGCGTTCCACTCGTTCCACTCCGGCCCGCCGAGTTGATGGAGCGACATCGTCGCGTAATACCAGTAGTAAAGGTTCCGTTCCTCTTTGGAGCCGTTCCACCGCGGCTTATGCTCCAGAAGATAGGCGACCGACTCGGCGGTCCGCGGGGTGTGCGGCTTGAAGTCGATGTACTGTTCGGTGAACAGGCCTTCGGCGGTCATGGCGGGACTGGGCCCGTTGCCCGACTGGTAGGTGTACAGGCCGCCCTGTTTGCCCTGCCGCACCTTGTCGAGCCAGTTGGCGCCGCCGCGATAAACCTTCGGCGGGACCTGGAAGCCGGCGATCTCGGCGCTCTTGAGAGCCATGATTTGCCAACCCACGATGCTCGTATCGTTGGAGGAGTCGCGCGGCTCGTATCGCCAGCCGAGCCCCGGGTTCTGGGCGTCGATGATAAACCGGACGGCCCGGCGGATGGGCTCGGCGAGCCGCTCATCACCCGTCATCGTGTATGCTTCGCACAAAACCATCGTCGCAATCGCCTGACCATACATCTGCCCGCCTTGACGCAGGTCGCCGTTTTCTTTCTGACCGGCGAGCATCCAGTCGATGGCCTTCCGGACAGTTTCAGCATATTCACTTGCCTTGGCCACACCCCTGACCGGGATGTGCGTATGTCCCGCCCCGATGAACGACAGAGCCGCCAGCGCTGTCACGCCGATGTCCTGGCGGCCGCGACTGCCGCGCCCGTCCGCCCGCTTTCCCCCCTCCTCATAGTTCTGCATAAACTCGTCCACGTCCCAGCGGCCGTCGGGGTTCTGGTGCCGTGCCAACCACACCAGCGCTTGCCGAACCGCCTCTTCAGTCTCCGGCGTGCCGCCCAGTTTTTCGATTGTCTTGTCGCGCGGCTTCGTGCGCAGGCTGTAGATCTCTTTCAAGGGCAGCGGATTGGGCGGCGCGGTCACGTCCGCCTCAATCGGCGCGGGTGGCGGCAGAATCGCCACGCGCACCGCCTCGCCCACCTCCGGTGTCCCAACCGCGGAACCCACAAGCGCCGTGGACGCCAGAAGCGTCTCCTCGGCGGGGGCGACAGGGTCGGCCACCGCGGCCTCCGGAGCCGTCCTTTCAACAGCAAGGGGCGGTTCGGCCGTGGCTGCGCGGCCCGGCGCAAGCATTCCGCGCGGAGCGGCTTCGGTCGGCACAGGGGCGCGGCGCGCCTCACGCGGTGCCGGCACAGCCGCTGGCCTCGCCAGGTCCACCGGTACGGCCGCCTCGCCGGCGGCAACCGCCGCCCGGCGCACCACGGGCTCGCCTTCGACCACTTCAAAAATGCGACTCGGGGGAGCGGCGGCTGCGTCGGGCGCCTCGACGAGTGTCGGCCCGACGGCCCGGTCGTCCAAACGCATCTCGTCGGCCATGTCGGGGCCTTCAACCGTTCCGGCGGGGGCGAGGGCCACCGGGCCTCGTTGGCGCGGCACGGCCGGCAGCGCGCGGGCCGGCGGCTTGGCCTCGGCCGTGCCATTCGCACGGACCACCGGTGCTCTTGGCTCAACGGGACCGACGGCGGGTGACACGATGTCCAGCGTCTCGGCCGCCGGAACAGCCGCGCCGCGGGACGCGGGCTCCTCCTTGATGACCGCCGTTTGGACGGTCGGCGACCCCTGGGCTCTCAAGCCCACAAGCGGCGCCTCGGTTGGCGGCAATGCAGTGGGCGCGGCGGGCACCGGTGCGGAAACTGTGACCGCCGGCTCACCCGAAGGGGGCTCCGACCGCGTGGTTGCAAGCGGCCGCGTATCAATGTCCTCCGGCGCCGGCTCCGGTTCCGCGAGCACCGGGCGCGCTTGGACCTCGGCCTTCGCCGGTCTTACGTCCGGCACCGCCGGGCTCTCGATGGCGAGCGGCAAGCGGGCCTCGATTTCCAGATCAAGCCGCGTGGGCTTCGGCGCCGGCTGCTCAAGTGTCGGCACCATGGGGGTAGGCTTCGGCTCGGCCGCCATCGGTTCAGGCGAAGGCTTCGGCGTCGGCGCATCTCGAAGCGCAACCGGTGCTTCCCGCCTCAGCGCGATGGCAATCGGCTGCGGTGCCGGCGGCTCAAGCCGCTCGGCGGGGCGCACCTCGCGCGGCCGCATGGGCTCTATCGGCTCAGGCGGGAGGAGTTCAGGGACCGGGACCGGTGCGGATTCCCACCTGGGGGATTCGTCTGGTTCCTCCGGCCGATTTTCAGGCGGGATGACCTCAATTTGGCGAGGCTGGGGCTCCGGAATCGCCAGCGCGATTTCCGGCTCGCGGAGGTCCGGCTCCGGCGGTGCGGTGAGCATTTCGGTCTTTTCGACGGCAAATTGGGCCGTGTCCAGCCGGGCAAGGTCCGTCAGGGCGGTCCGCAACTCGCTCGAAAGTTCGCTCTCGGCCAAGCCCGGGATCGCAATGGCCACCTCAAACCGTTCCTCGGATCGGGCCAGTTCCGCCACGCGCATTGACAGTTGCCACAGGGTAAACAGGCTGAGCGCAACCAGGTGGACGACGAGCGAGGCCATCATCGCGGTGGCCAGCAAGCCGGGGCGCCTGCGCAATTTCACGAGGGCCAACAGCGTCAAGGCCAGGCCGGCGAGCGCGAGAATCAGACCGATGAGCGGCCACGACAACCGGCCGATAAGGCGGCCGACGGCCAAACGCCGCGTCCGGACCATCCGGTAAACCTCGTGGCTGCGGGCGTAATAGAGGGAGTAGATGTCCGGCTCGGCGCGGTCGCTGGAGAAGTAGAGGCCGAAGCCTTCGAGGCTGAGGGCGGGATCGAGTTCATTGGCGGCGCTGTTAAGCGGAAGGCCGAGGTTCTCGGGCGGCAGGAGACCGGCCAGCGGTTCGATGCCGATGCGCGACCGCCACAGGTCGTATCCGCCAAAGCCGTCGGCCCGGTCGGAGGCAAAATAGAGCCATTTGCCGTCCGGCGAGACGGCAGGCTGGCCGTCGTTCGCGGCGGAGCAGACGGCATCCAGACGCCGGGGTTCGGCGGCCTCCTCCTCGAGGTCCACGGCGTAGATGTCATAGTCATAAAGGGTGCGTTGCTCGCGGAGCGTGGCGGGCCAGGCCCCTTCCTCGGGCCTCTCGTCCTCTTGTGTCGGCCGATTCGAGGCGAAAAGAAGCGACGAGCCGTCGGGCGCGACGAACGGGTCGTATTCATTGAAGGAGGAATTGATGCCAGGGCCCAGGTTCGCCGGGCTCGACCATCGCGAGCCGTCGTGCCGCGAGACGTAGAGGTCGTAACCCCCTTCCCCGCCGGGCCGGTTGGAATAGAAGTAGAGCGTTGCGCCGTCGGGGGCCAGGGCGGGGCCGATCTCATCGAACCGGGTGTTGATTTCCTTCAGCGATCTGGGTTCGGTCCATCCGTCGCGGGAGCGGTGGGTCACGTAGATTTCGGCGTCTTCCCCCGCCCGTCCGCGCGTGAAGTATAGTTCCCGACCGTCGGCCGAGAGGCACGGGTCGTAATCCTGGTCCAGGTCGCCGAGCGCTTCGAGCGGCTCGCCGGCGTCCCAGAGAACGCTGCGAAGGCCCAGCCCGTCGCGCGCGGGCCAGGACCGCTCGCCGTCCGTATAGAGAACCTCCCGCCGCGGCCATGCCAGAAAGGCTATCGCCGCCGCCAGGAGAAGAAGCGGCACGGCGACCCAGAGGGTCCGGCGGAGCCAAACGCGTTTCGCCTGAGGTTCGGGCATACGGCTCTCGCTCACGAGCCGGGAACGGTTATCGTCAGAAACTTGCGTTTCACCTCATACTTCTCGCACAGGCTCAGCACGTTGACGGGCAATTGCAACATCACCCGCCGGTCGCCGCGGATGACAACCGTCTGGTTGGGGTTCTCTTTGACGGCGCGCGCGATGAGGCGTTCGAGGTCTTCGGGCGTGTATTCGACGCCGGAGATGATATACTGGCCCCTCTCGGTGACGTTAACGATGAGTTCGCGCGGCGTGGCGGTAATCGGCTGAGCGTGTTTCGACGAGGGTGGATTGACGCGTAGGTCGCGCTCGATCTCTGCAAATTTCGTCGCGACCATGAAAAAGATAATCAGGAGGAACACGACGTCGATCATCGGCGTCAGGTTCATCTCAACCCTCTCTTCTCCGGTGCCTCTATCGATGCGCATGGCTGACTCCTTTGCGCCGGCGGCGTTCAGCGCCGGGCCCGCCCGGATAGGCGGCTCGGACGGCTGCATCCTATGCCGCGGCCGAGTGTCCCCCCTCCTCAATCGTCTCGACGAACTCCAGCGTCAGATCGTCCATCTCGCCGACCAGTTTGTCGATCCTTGCCACAAAGACCAGATAGAGCACGAGGCTCGGGATGGCGACGGTCAGGCCCGCCGCCGTCGTGACCAGCGCCTCGTAGATGCCGG
>DATLBA010000072.1:0-17028 GCA_035527275.1 Phycisphaerae bacterium | reverse complement strand
GGCCGCAACCTTCATTACAGACGCACCGGCCAAGGGGATATTGGCCGAAACCGGAGGAACCAGCACCCCGTGGTCCGCCGGCTCGGTCCCGCCGCCTAGCGCTTGGCGCCGGGGAGGCGCCGCTGTTTGCGCCGGCGTCGTCTGATGATCGCCCGGCCACCGCGCGTTTTCATCCGCGCCCGAAAGCCGTGTTTCTTACAATGCTTGCGGCTGGATATCTTGCGTCCGGGTATGCCCATTGGTCTTCCTCTTTCGGTCCTATATTGGCATGCCGGTGATTCTGGCTTCCATGACGAGGTGCCCGTTCGCGATGCCCTGGGTGTCGAAACAGGCCCGCCGGCTGCGAATCTCCCGCACCCGACCGAGCAGAATAAGGCGATCCCCCGGGACGACCTGCCCGCGGAACTTCACGCCGTCCATCCCGCCGAACCCCAGAAACCGCGAGTCCTCTTGCACCACCTTGTAGTAGAGGCTGCACATCTGGGCCGCCGCTTCGACCATCAGGACGCCCGGTAAAAGAGGCCGACCCGGAATGTGTCCACGCACCCAGAACTCGTCGTCGCGCACCTCCTTGAAGGCGACGATCCGGCCCGCGTCCCGGTCCAGGTGGAGGACCCCGCTCAACTGCTCCATCTCGTATCGGTGGGGGTTGTACTTGCGGATTTCCTCGGGCCCCATCAGGATGTGCTCGAGGTCAATCGAGTCAAGGTCAACCACCAGGGAAGGCGGCATGGGCTTTTCCTGATTTCTCTTGCCCCGGCGAAGAGTCGAGACAAAGGCCCACCTGGACATCCACAGGAACGGACGGAGGCGGGCCGCTGCCCGACACACCACCGGACGGGTCGCCCGTCCTAACGGCGACCCGCGCCCTTCCGAGGGCATTCTGAACACCACAAGCCCAGGCGTGTCCGCGCCGGGACGGCGGCGGGTTCCCCGCTTACGCGCGCATCTCAAGAATCCTGACGCGCACGTCCTGGACGGCCTTCTTGACGTCCTGCATCGCCTTGCGGACGCGGGTTCCGGCCGCCTTGTTGCCCTTCTCGGCCCTCTCCAGGTCCATCTCGGCATCTGCAACGATCTGTTTCAGCCTGTCAAAAGCCTCCATGATGCGCTCCTCCACCCAAAGGGCCCGCTGGATTCTCACCCGGGGCAAGGATGCCCCGCACCCACACAATCTACCCTGTTCATCCGATCCCTGTCAAAGGGAAAAAGGCCGCAGGCCGCATTCCGGGCCTTTTCGGCCAAGGGGACGCTGCCGCAGGATGGCCCAATGGTTCTCGTTACACCGGCCCGCCCGCTCACGGCGAGGGACGCCTCGGGCGCCCAGCCAGAAAGGTTTCTGCTGCCAGGACCAGCGTAAGGGCCACGACGAACCATGCTGCTGGGTTGGTGGCGGGGTGCGCCATAAGTCCTTTTAAGTCAAAGGCTTGCGACGGGTCCAGTACGCGGGTCCGCTGGTCGGAAAACGCCGCCGCCAGCCGGTTGGGTTGCGGCGTCAGGTCCGCAGTCTCCTCGGGCGGCAGATTGACCGAATACGGGCTGCGTCCGAGACGCCCCTGTGCCCCCGAGTCGGCGGGAAGAGCCCCCGGATAATTACCGGGACCGCGCGCGGGGCCTTCCTGGCCGCGCCAGGGCCGCCCCACAACACGGTTCATCGCCCGATAGGTCCGATCCGGCGCCAGGGCCTCGACAAGCGAATGCATCAGGACGACAAACTCCGGCCGGGCCGCCAGGTTTCCCCACGTCTTTCCGGGTCCGACGGCCAAGGCGACGGTCCGCCCGCGGCCTCTTGTCTGCGAGACGACGGCCGTCCGTCCGTCCGTGAAGTGGATGCTCGCGCTGCCGCGCCTCGGCTTGAGGACGAGCCGCTGCGTAAAGACCGGACCGGCCAGGTCGGCGGCCGCTCCGCCCTCAAAGGCGGCCAGCAGGTCCGACGCGTAGCCGCCTGGATTAATCGTGGCGCCGTCGGCAGCCGTCTCGACGCCGTCCACTTCGGCGCCCAGGAGTTCGGCCAACTTTTCCTCCGGCTCCTCGGCGTTTGCAGGCAGCCAGATGAGCGCCCCCCCGCCTCGAACAAATCGCTCGACCGCGTCGAAAGACGGTCCCGCCTGCGGCCCGATCCACAGGACCACGTCCGTCTGTCCGAGAGCCGCTTCATCAACGGCGTCGCTCTGAGCGCGAGTCACCTTTTTCGCCGCGGGCGGCAGGCCGGGGAACGCCGCCGCGACCAGGTCCGCTGCGCCGACCGGCTCGTTCTCCGCATGCGCTGCATCCACGATGAGAACGCGGATCGGCGCCGGCTCCGCCGCCGTGAAGAACCGCTCGTTGTCCGCAGCGAGCGCATCGTCGATCACGATCCATACGCGGCCCTGCCAGGGGCCCGTGCCTTCGAGGGGCGCGGTGAACTTTGCCCGTGCCTCGCCCGGGCCGACGGCGACCGATTGCGGTCGCGATTGCCCGACTAGGGCCAGATGCACCGTCGTGCTGCGCGACGCGTCGGCGCCGGCGACGTCCACATCGAGGAAGAGTCGGCGACCTTCTTCTGTCTCGGCTACGGTGAAACGGGGCAAGCCGAGTCGGCCGTTTCGCGTCTCGCCGCCTATTGGCACGAGGCGGACCTCGGCATCGAGGTCCTTGAATTGCGCCGGCCCAAGATTCCGCAGGGCCCAGTCCGTCGCGTCGGTCAGGAGAACCAGGCAGGGCCGTCCCTGGCGCGCGGTTTCCGGAAGGTTCACGGCGGCCCGGGCGATGAGCGAGGCGAGCGGCTCGTCGTGCCACCAGACGGTCGGTTTTTGAGGGAGCGCGGCACGGATTCGCTCCGGCGTCCCTTGCACGGTCTCCCGACCTGAGCGGACGAGCGTCACGGGGCTCGTCCCATCGAGGTGCGCAAGAAGCCGCAGGACCGCTTCCCTCGCCTGCTCGTATCGGGTCGTGCCCTTCCCGGACGCCAGCATGCTCGGCGAGGTGTCCAGGCAGATAATCCACGGCCCGCCGGGTCCGCTTTCGCGGGCGCCGCCCGTTTGAGGCTGGGCCAGGGCGAGCACCAGGAGCGCAATCACCGCCAGGCGGCAGCCGAGCAGCGCGGCACGCTTGAGCCAGAGCCGGCCCCGGGTCGCCTGGTGGGCGCCGTCGGCAAAGCGCACCGTCGGCAGAGGGACGCGCCTGGCGCGCCGGCGGCCCAGCAGGTGGATGGCTAGGGGAATCGCCAGCGCCACCAGGCCAACCAGCACGGAACGGTCGCCAAAGGTCATGTGTCAGCCTTAGAACCGTCGCTTCCGCTCGGCGAGGAAGCGGCACAGGGCGCGGTCGAACGACGTGGAGGTGGTCATGACGGCGAAGTCGCCGCCCAGTTCCTTCACGCCGCGCCGGCACCTTTGCACGAACGCGTCAAGCCTGTGGGCATACTCGGCCCGGATGTGATCGGCGTCGGTGGCCACCTCGGCTCCGGTTTCGGGATCTTTCAGGACGACTGGCCCGGTCATGTCCAAATTCTGTTCCCGCGGGTCGAGGATCTGAAAGACGACGAGATCGTGACCGCGAAACGCCAGGCGTCGCAGCGCTTCAAGGACCTCTGAGAATTCGTCCACCAGGTCCGAGAGGAGGACAATGAGGCTGCGCCGTTTCACGCGCCGGGCCACGGCATGCAGCCCCGGGGCGAGGGAGGTCACGCCGGCCGCCTTCGTTTGGGCGAGTTCCGCCAGGATGCGGACCAACTGCCGCCGCGAGCATCGCGGCGAAATCAGTTTGTGCAGGTCCGACCCGAGGAGTCCGAGGCCCACGGTGTCGTTCTGACTCGTGAGGAGGTATCCGAGGGCCGCCGCCAGGGCCGTCGCGTACTCCAGTTTGGTCATCGCGCCGGCGGCGCCCGCGTAGCCCATGCTCCGGCTCGTGTCCACGAGGAGATACGCCGCCAGGTTCGTCTCCGCCTGGTAGGTCTTGATGTAGAGGCGGTCGGTCTTGGCCCACGCGGTCCAGTCGAGGCGTCTCGGGTCGTCGCCCGGGACGTATTTTCGGTGTTCGGAGAACTCGAGGCTGAGACCCCGGTACGGCGAGTCGTGCAGGCCGACGAGGAACCCTTCGACGATGAACTTCGCCTTCAGGTCGAGCCGCTTGACGCGGCGTGCGATTTCGGGGTTGAGGTACTGTTCCGGTCGCACCATGTGGCGTTCGTTTTCCGGTCAGGGGGTAGGTGCGGCAACCGCCCGGCGCGCCCGTTCAGGCGTGACGCCTGTGTAGCGGCGGACAGGCGGCTCGGGCACCGTTTTGAGAAGCCGCTCGATAATGGCCACCGAATCCAGGCCGGCCGTCTCGGCCGCAAAGTTCGTCGCCACGCGATGCCGAAGCACGGGTACGGCGGCGGCCCGCAGGTCGTCCACGCTGACGGCGGCGCGGCCCGCCATGGCCGCCAGCCCTTTCCCCGCCAGTATCAGGTGCTGTCCGGCGCGAGGTCCGGCGCCCCACTCGACCATCTCGCGGACGAAGTCCGGAGCGCTCGGGTCGTTCGGGCGCGTGGCGCGGACCAGTTTCGCCGCGTAAGCCACCACATACCGTGAAGCGGGAACCGCAAGCACCACCTCCTGAAGCGAGCGGATTCGGTCGGCCGTCAGGATGCGCGATGGGCTGCCGCCCGCCGACCCGGTCGGCATCGAGAGGATTTGCTCTTCCTCGGCGGCCGTCGGATAGGCCACGTGGACGCAGAAGAGGAACCGGTCCAGTTGCGCTTCGGGCAGGGGGTAGGTTCCTTCCTGCTCGATGGGGTTTTGGGTGGCGATGACGAAGAACGGGTCGGGCAGAGGAGTTGTCTGCTGGCCGACGGTCACCTGCCGCTCCTGCATCGCTTCCAGAAGGGCCGACTGCGTCTTGGGCGGCGCGCGGTTGATTTCGTCGGCCAGGACAATGTTTGCAAACAGGGGTCCCGGCACGAAGCGGAACCGGCGGCGCCCGTCCGGCGACTGGTCGATCACGTCGGTCCCCGTGATGTCCGAGGGCATCAGGTCGGGCGTGAACTGGATGCGCTTGAAGGAAAGTTCCATCGCGCCGGCGAGGATGCGGACCATCATCGTCTTGGCCAGACCCGGCACGCCCACCAACAGGCAGTGGCCGCGCACAAACACGGTCACCAGCATCTGGTCGATCACCCCGCGCTGGCCGATGATTTGCCGCCCGACCTCTTCGACGAGGCGATCTCGAAGCCGTTTGAACTCCTCCAGCCGTTCGCCGAAATTCTGTCCCGCCATAGCGTTCCTCAAAAAGGGGCGTAACGTGTTTCCGTGCAACTCGTTGGAGTCGGCCCTCGCGGGCACGTTTGGCTTGAAGCCTCCCGCTCGCCGCGGCCGATAATCGTGACGGAACCCGCGCGTTCACACGGAGGTCCGGGATGTCCCTTTCGTCGAGCGATTCCCTGCCGTCGGCGCCATTTGGCCGCGCCCTACTTTTATCGGCCATTGCAGGGGTCTTATTTACGGCTTTTCAAGCCCCTGCCCTCGGGATGGAGGCGCCGACGGGAGAGCAGGTCAAAAAGGCTATCCATGCCGCGGTGGACGACCTGAGGGGTCGGCAGAAGGCGGACGGCTCCTGGCCGGACTACGGCTCTACCACCTGTCGGGGCGGTGTCACAGGTCTGGTCTGTTACGCCCTGCTTCAGGCGGGCGTCTCACCCGACGATAAGGCCGTCTCGGCCGGGCTTGAGGTTCTCAAAAAGGCGCCCGACGAGGCGACCTACGTCGTGGCGTTGAAGGCGATGGCCTTTTCGGCCGCGAGCCCGGACCGCTATCGCGAGGGAATCCAGGCGGCGGCCGACTGGCTCGTCCAAATGCAGCGCACCACGGGAGCGTGGGGCTACGGCATCCCGCCGGAAAGCGCGGGCGCCTCCTCCCTGGCGAGAGGGTTGCGCCGGGTGCGGACCGAAGCCCAACTTCGCGCTGCCTACGAACGCACCGACGCCTCGAACACCCAGTTCGCGCTGCTGGGCTTGGCGGAGGCCACACGCGCCGGCGCCCACGTTCCCATTGACGTGTGGCGGCGCGTCGACCGGCACCTTCGCGCGACGCAGTTGCCCGGCGGCGGATGGGGATACGTCTATCGCGCCGCCGACCCGCAGGACGCCTACGGCAGCATCACGGCGGCGTCGCTGGCCGGGCTGTACCTCTGTGCCGAACGCCTTGCTGCGCACGAACTGCCCGACGCGACCGCCGACCGCGCCGCCATCTTAGAGCGCGGCCTCGAATGGATCGCACGGCGCTACACCCTGGACGAAAACCCCAACCGCGGCGCTGCATGGTACTACTTCTGGCTCTACGCGCTCGAGCGGGCCGGCGTCCTTTCCGGGCGGCGAACGTTCGGCGACCACGACTGGTTCCGCGAAGGGACCGCCCTGCTCGTCCGGACCCAGAACGCAGACGGCGCCTGGGGCGCCCGGCTGTATCAAAACGCGCTGGCGCTTCTTTTCCTGGCGAAGGGCTTCAAGCCGCTGCTCGCTCAGAGGCTCGAGTGGCAGGGCGAGTGGCGGCGCGACCCGCGGGACCTCGGCCATCTCACCCGGTTCCTGGGAGCCCGCGTGGGCGGCCAGGTGGTCGCGTGGCAGACGCTTCCGTCCGAGAGCGCGCTCGCCGATTACCTTGCTGCGCCGATCCTGCACGTGGCCGGTCGCGGGCCCCTTGCGATGCCGGCGGCGACGGCGCAAAGGCTCAAGGCGTATGTGGAACAGGGCGGCCTGGTGCTTTTCGATCCCGAGGGCGGCGATGCGGCATTTGTGGAAAGCGTCCGCGTGCTGGCCGGCCACCTGTGGCCGGAGGCGGCCTTTGAGCCTCTGCCGCCGAACCATCCCGTCTATCGCTCGGCGCACACGGTCCCGCCTGCGGGCCTTGAGGCGCTCCGGCTTGGCTGCCGCGCGTCGGTCCTGCTTACGCCGAAGGGCCTTGCGGACGCATGGGCCGCCGCCGACCCGGAGCGGGCCAACGATTGGCTCCGGCTCGGCGAAAACCTGGCCGTCTATGCGACGGGCGGCGACCCCCTTCCGGACCGCCTGCATGAAGCGCGCCTGCTCGAGATGCCCGAGGACGAAACTCCGCCGCGCGGGGCGATGCGCATCGGCCGGGTCCAGCACAACGGCGACTGGCGGTCGCGGCCGTTTGCCATGCCCAAACTGCTCCAATACTTAGCCGAGAACTTCGGCGTTTCCGTGTATAGCCGCCCTGTGCCGGTTCGGCTTGATGAGTCCAGGTTGGGAACCTTTCCGATCCTTTACCTGGTGGGCCACTACACCTTTTCGCTGTCCGAAGCGGAGAGGGAGGCGCTCAAGGGCTATCTCGACCGCGGGGGGTTTCTTCTGGCCGAGGCGTGCTGCGGGCGCGTGGCATTCGACGGTGCATTCCGCGCGCTTATGAAGGACCTGTTTCCGGATGCCGCCCTTCAAGAATTGCCTGCGGACCATCCCATCTACAGCGGCAAAGTGGGTCCGAAAATCGAGCGCATCTCGTACTCGGCCGAGGTCGCTGCGGACTCGCCGGACCTCGACCGGCCGGTCCTTTATGGCCTGGTGCGCAACGGCCACCTCGTCGTGGTTTACAGCCCATACGGCATCGGCGCCGGATTGGACGGCATCCGGACCTACGGCGCACGCTGTCTGGCGCCCGCCGACGCGAAGCGCCTGGCCGCCAACATCCTCCTTTACGCCCTCACGGATTAAGAGCCGCCCGCTTTGCGGGTGGGCATGCTGCGGCACGCCAAGCGATCGACGCCGGGTCCTCGGTTTGCAAACGCTTCCCGTGTGGCTACAATGGTGCCGAGAACCAGACCGCAGGACGGGTGAAAGCCATGCCAGCCAATCTGACACCGGACTATCTGAATGCCGAGAAGGTCTTCCGGGCCGCCAAGACGGTGGCCGAAAGAATAGCAGCGCTCGAACAGATGCTCGCCACCATCCCGAAGCACAAGGGCACGGAGCACATCCAGGGCGATATCAAGGGTCGGCTGGCGAAGTTGCGGCGGGCCGCCCAGCAGCAGAAGGGCAGAGGCGGCTTCGACCCCTTCCACGTCGAAAAGAGCGGCGCGGGGCAGGTGGCCCTCGTCGGCACGCCCAACGCCGGCAAAAGCGCGCTGGTGGCCGCCGTGACAAAGGCGCGGGTCAACGTCGCGCCATACCCGTTCGCGACCCATGCCCCCGCGCCCGGCATGATGCCGTTCGAGGACGTCCAGGTCCAACTTGTGGACCTGCCGCCGGTGACGGCCGACGGTTTTGTGCCGGGCATGGTCGGGGCGATTCGAAACGCCGACGCGCTGCTCCTTTGCCTGGACCTTTCGAGTGACGATGTCCTCGAGCAGGCGGAGGTGTGCCTGGGGGTGTTGGCGGGCCGGGGGATCGTGCGGCCGGGGGAGGAAGTGCCCGAGGGCGGCACGGCCAAGCCGATGCTCGTCGTGGGGACCAAAGCGGATTTGCCGGGCGCGGAGGAGAACCGGCGGGTGCTGGAAGACCTGCGGCCCGACCTGGCGCCGGTCCTGGCGACGAGCGCGGCAACGGGGGCGGGGTTTGAGGAACTTCCACCGCGGTGCTTTGAAATGCTCGATGTGATCCGGGTTTACAGCAAGGAGCCGGGCAAGCCGCCCGATTTGGAGCAGCCGTTCATCCTTCCGCGCGGCAGCACGGTGATGGACCTGGCGGCGGCGGTCCACCGCGAGGTTGCCGAGAGCCTGAAGCGGGCGCGGATCTGGGGGTCGGAGAAATACGATGGCCAGCCGGTCCAGCGGGACCACCTCCTGGTCGACAAGGACGTGATTGAATTGCACGTGTGAATCGCCGGCCGGATTCGGAGAGCGCGGAGCGGCTGCGAAGGGCGGCCTCTTACTTTTGGGTGCACCTCAAGAAAGATTCCGCGTGGGTCCGGAGGACCCACCCTACGTGAGAAAATGGTAGGGTGGTCGCCTAGGCGACCACGCGGCCAGGCTTGGCGTCGCCCCAAATGGGGGATAGCGCGGTGGGCAAGGATGCCCGCCGCGGCGACCGCGCTACCGCAGGTCCGTGCAATCGAAAATTCAAAATCTAAAATCCCTGGTCACACCCCCTTGCTTTCCCGTGTGGCGTTTCGGCTTGACGGTGGAGGTCGGGGGGATTAAACTGGGAGTGGATGAGGGAAGGGGTGTGCGTTACCCCTTTTCCCAGGGGGAGTTATGCGCCGAACGTGGCAGGGGGTTAGGACCCTCTGAGAGGCGTCTTTGGGGGGCCGGGCATCCCGGCGCTGGAACGTTTGTGTGTAAAGCGAGGTGAGGATTATGGTAGGCCCGCGTAAACGGATTGGGGAAATCCTGAAAGAGTGGGGCGTTGTAACGGATAAGCAGGTTCGCGACGCCGTGGAGCGCCAGAGCCACAGCGGCCGCCGACTCGGCGAGGTTCTCATCTCGATGGACGCCTGCACCGAGAGGGATGTGACCAAAGCGCTGGCGCTTCAATTCAACATGGAGTTTGTGGACCTGGACATCGGGACGATCGACCCGCAGGTGATGGAGATGGTGCCGGAGGCGATGATGCGGGAATACCAGGTTCTGCCGCTCGCCTACGAGGAGGGGCGGCTGAAGGTGGCGATTACGGACCCGCTGGACCTGGAGTCGGTGGACGCGATCCGGTTTCGCCTGAATATGGACGTGGATTGTGTTCTGGCGGCGCCGGAGCAGGTGAAGCAAATCGTTGCGAGTTACACCGAGCAGGCGGAGTCGGAGTCGGTGGACTCGATGCTTCAGGAGTTCACGGCGTCGGACATTGAGTTTGAGGATCACGGCGAGCGTGGCGGCGACGCGCACGCCGAGTCGGCGCCGATCATTCGGCTGGTCCAGTTGATTATCACGGAGGCGGTGCGGATGGGCGCCAGCGATGTCCACATCGAGCCGCTTCCGGGTCGCCTGCGTGTCCGGTATCGGATCGACGGGGTGTGTATCGAGCGTGACCCGCCGCCGAAGCGGCTTCAGGGGGCCATCACGACGCGCGTCAAGTTGATGGCGGGCATGCAGATTGAAGAGAAGCGCCTGCCGCAGGACGGTCGCATCCGAATGCGCCTCGACGGCGAAGACCTGGATTTCCGCGTCTCCACATTGCCCGGCTACCACGGCGAGAGCATCGTGCTGCGGATTCTGCGCCGGGAATCGATCAAACTGGGCCTGGATTCGCTGGGCTTTCTGGCGGATGACAACGAGTTGTTCGAGAAGTTAATCACGCGGCCAAACGGGATTTTCCTGGTCACCGGGCCGACCGGTTCGGGAAAGACGACGACGCTGTATGCGGCGCTGAACAAGTTGAACACGCCGGACCGCAAGATCATCACGGCCGAAGACCCGGTGGAGTATCACATTTCGGGCATCAATCAGGTGCAGGTCAACGAGCAGATCGGTCTGACGTGGCAGTCGATTATCCGGTCGATGATGCGGCAGGCGCCGAACATTATTATGGTGGGCGAGATTCGCGATTTGCTGACGGCGGAGATGGCGGTCCAGGCCTCGCTGACGGGACACTTGGTATTCAGTACACTTCATACGAACGACGCCCCCAGTGCGATCACGCGATTAATTGATATGGGCGTCAAGCCGTTCCTGGTGGCCAGTTCCATCCAGGCCGTCATGGCCCAGCGCCTGGTGCGGGTGCTCTGCCAGGCGTGCAAGGAGCCCGATGAGAACGTGGACGTGGCGACATTGCGGGGTCTGGGCGTGACGGACGAGCAGTTGGAAAAGGCGACGTTTTTCCGCCAGGTGGGATGCGACAAGTGCCACGGGATGGGGTATCGAGGGCGGATCGGAATCTTCGAGTTGATGGTGATGGGGGCGGAACTGAAGGAAATGGCGTTTCAGCGTAAGCCGTTGAACGAACTGCGGCAGGCGTCCCGGACGCTGGGCATGCGGACGCTGCTCGAGGACGGCCTGAGTAAAATGATGCGGGGGATCACGACGCTGGACGAGGTCCTGGCCCGGGCGCAGCGTGAAGTGACGTTTGCGTAGTGGTCCGGGCGGCTCGGCCTCTCCGGGGCCGGTTGCCCGGGAGGGGGCCGGGCGCTACAATTAAAGCGGGAATTGGAAAGGGGTTAGATACCTCGTGGGTGAAGAAAAGGGACCGAGTCTCCAGATCGATAAGTTGCTCGGGTTCGTAGTGTCGAAGAACGCCTCGGACCTGCATCTGGACGTGGGGCGGCCGCCGGTGGTGCGGCTGCACGGGCGACTGAAGCCCCTTCAGACGAAGGTCCTGACCCCCGAGGATACCGATGGCCTGATGCGGAGCATTACGCCGGAGCGGTATCAAGAGGAACTCGAGAAGGACGGGTCGGCCGACTTCGGCTTTTCGTTTCAGGACAACGCGCGGTTCCGGGCGGCGGTGTTCAAGCAGCGGGGGAACGTGGGCCTGTCGCTGCGCCTGATTCCGTCGCGGCTGATGACGCTGACCGAGATCGGGCTGCCGCCCATCGTGGAAACGCTGTTGGGAAAGATGCGGGGCTTGTTCCTCGTGACGGGTCCCACCGGTTCGGGCAAGACCACAACACTGGCCTCGATGATTAACTATATCAATGAAAACTACGACCGGCACATCATCACGGTGGAAGAGCCGATCGAGTATTACCACGAGCATAAGAAATCCATTGTCAATCAGCGGGAACTGGGCACCGACGTGCCGTCGTATGACGAGGCGATTCGCCGCGCGCTGCGCGCGGACCCGGACGTGATTCTGGTCGGCGAGATGCGCGATACGCAGACGATGGCGGCGGCGATTCGTGCGGCGGAGACGGGGCACCTGGTCTTCTCCACGCTGCACACGACGGGGGCGGCCGGGACGGTGAACCGAATCGTGGACGCCTTTCCGCCGGCGCAGAAGGAGATGATCCGCATCCAGTTAGCCGGGTCGCTGATGGCGGTGATCTCCCAGACGCTCGTTCCGCGGATTGACATACCCGGCCGCATTGCCGCCTATGAGTTTCTCTGGATCACCCCGGCGGCGCAGAACCTGATTCGCAAGGCGGAGACATATCGGCTGGAATCGGTGATTCAGACGGGGCGAAAATGGGGGATGCAACTGCTGGACGACTCGCTCTGGGACCTGTACTCGCGCGGCGTCATCGCCGACGAGGAGATGCTCGAGCGGTCGCAGCGGCGAGAAGAACTGGAGCAGAAACTCGCCGAAACGGACGAGGGACGCGAGGCCCTGAGGCGCATCGGCGGCCCGGTGGATGAAGAGGATCTGAAGGCGTTCCACCGGACGGCGGTACGGTGAGAAGGACCTGAATCGGAGAAGAGAAACCGTGAGCCGGACAGCCAAACTCGACAGCGACTCGGACCGGCCAAGAGGTCAGGCGGGCAAGGCATCGCGCGAGGTGGTCACCATCGAGGCGCTGAGGCAGAAACCTCTGGGCCGGGTGCTCCTGGAGATGGGGAAGGTGACGCAGGAGCAGTTGGACGACGCCATTCGTCTGAAGCGAGAGCGCGGCGGCGCCATCGGGGCGGTTCTCGTGGACTTGGGTTTCTGCGAGGAGTCCGACGTCTCGGCCGCCCTGGCGGTCCAGGCGGGGATGCGGCGGGTGGATTTGGACGAGTTGGAGATTCCGCCGGAGATCATCGACAAGATGGACGCGATGACGGCCCGCAGTTACAGCGTCGTGCCGGTTGAGTTCGACGCCGGTCGGCTGACCGTTGCGATGGCCGACCCGACGGATTTCCGCGCGATGGACGAACTGCACATGCTCCTGGATTACGAGATCACAGGGGCGCTGGCGGAACCGGCGGCCGTGCTGCGGGCGCTGGACAAATACTACGCCGTGTCCGAATCCGTGGAGGCGGTCATCAGCGAGTTGGATTCGACCGCCGAATGGATTCGCGAGGACGCCGAGTCCTTCGACCTGGAAGACATCCGGGCGATGAGCGAAAGCCAGCCGGTCAAGAAACTGCTGAACCTGGTGCTGCTCCAGGCGATTCGAGACAAGGCCTCGGACATTCACTTCGAACCGTTCGAGGACGAGTTCAAGATGCGGTATCGTATCGACGGCGTGTTATATGAGATGGTGCCCCCTCCGCGCCACATCGCCCTCGCCGTCGCCAGCCGCATCAAAGTCATGGCCAGCCTGGACATTGCCGAACGCCGGATGCCCCAGGACGGCCGCATCGAGTTGACGGTCGGCGGCAAGCCGGTGGACCTGCGCATCTCGGTGCTGCCGACCATGTTCGGCGAAAGCGTGGTCATGCGCGTTCTGGACCGCACCCAGGTCGAACTGGACATGACGAAGTTGGGCCTCCGGGAAGACGAGCAGCGCGTGATCGGCGACTTGGTTCGTCTGCCCAACGGGATCGCGATCGTCACGGGGCCGACGGGGTGCGGCAAGACGACGACGCTTTACTCGGCGCTGTCGGCGATTAATCGGGTCGAAACCAAAATTATTACGACCGAGGACCCGGTGGAGTATGACGTCGACGGCCTGATCCAGGTTCAGATTAATCCGGAGATCGGCCTGACGTTTGCGAGGTGCCTCAGGAGCATTCTGCGCCAGGACCCGGACGTGATCCTGGTGGGCGAGATTCGAGACCTGGAGACGGCCCAGATTGCCATCCATGCCTCGCTGACGGGGCACCTGGTCTTCTCGACGCTGCACACGAACGACGCGCCGACGGCCATCACGCGGTTGTTGGACCTGGGGCTGGAGCCGTATCTGGTCACCTCGACGCTCGAGGCGGTCATCGCGCAGCGGCTGGTGCGGCGCATCTGCACCAAGTGCCGGGCCGAGTTTGAACCCTCCGAGGAGATGCTGGGCGAACTCGATCTGACGCCCGAGGAAGTCCGTGGCCGGACGTTTTTCTTCGGCAAGGGGTGCGACGAGTGTAACAACACCGGCTACCGCGGACGGACCGGCATCTTTGAAATCATGCATCTCGGCGATGAACTGTGCGACCTCATCCTCCACCAGGCTTCGACGAACACCGTCCGGGAGGAAGCAAGAAAGAGCGGGATGCGAACCCTGCGCGACAGCGGTCTTTTGGCCGTTTACGACGGGATTACGACGATCGAGGAAATCATCCGGGCCACCTCGGTCGAGCAGCAGTAGCGGCGGCAAAAAGGAGGCGGGCGATGCCGGTGTTCCAGTACGAGGCGATGGACGCAAGCGGACGCGAGGTCCGCGCGGAGGTCGAGGCCGCGAGCCAGGAAGAGGCCGTCACGAAGATCCGCTCCAAGGGCCAATTTCCCACCCGGGTCCGGACCAAGGGGCGGCGCGCTCGGGCCGCACCCGCCCCAACCAAGAAAAAGGGCAGGACATTCACATTCGGCAGGGTGGGCAGCAAACAACTCACGCAGTTCACGCGACAGATGTCCACGCTCCAGGACGCGGGCCTGCCAATCTTGAGGAGTCTGCGAATTCTCGAAGGCCAGACCAAAGCGGGCATCTTGAAAAACGCCCTCCGCGACGTCGTCGAGGACGTCGAGGCGGGGTCCACACTCTCGGAGGCGATGGAAAAGCATCCAAAGGCGTTCGACCGCCTATACGTTCACACCGTCCGGGCCGGTGAGGCGGGCGGCGTCCTCGACCAGATTCTGAGAAAACTCGCCGACTTCATGGAAAAAGCCGTGGCCCTGAAGCGCCGCATCGTCGGTGCCATGGTCTATCCGGTGATGGTCATCGGCATCGCGGTCATCATTCTGTTTGCCATCATGAAATGGATTGTCCCGAGGTTCAAGGAGATCTTCGACAGGTTTGAGATCGAGGGCGGGCTTCCACTGCTGACCCGGATACTGATCAGTATCTCGGAGACGGTGGGGCATTATTGGTATCTGCTGCCGGCGGTTGTCTTCGGCCTCTGGCTGATGCTGCGCCTGGTCAGGGCGAGCGGCGCCGGGCACTACGCGCTGGACTGGGTGAAGATGCATCTGCCGATCATCGGCAGCATCGTGAACCGGACGGCGGTGGCGAGGTTCACCCGGACGCTGGGCACCCTGATCGCCTCCGGCGTGCCCATCCTCGAGGCGCTCAACATCACGCGCGAGACGGTGGGCAACGAGGTGGTCGCCCGCGCGCTGAGGCAGGTCCACGACTCGATTCGCGAGGGCGAAAGCATCGCCGGACCCCTCCGCGCCAGCGGAGTTGTGGACCCCATCGTCGTCAACATGGTGGACGTCGGCGAGGAAACCGGCGAACTCGACCAGATGCTCATCAAGGTCGCGGACACCTACGACGAAGAGGTGGACCACCTCGTCGGCAGCCTCGTCAGCGCCATGGAACCGGTTATGATTGTTTTTCTGGGCGGCACCATCGGCGTGATTGTGATCGCGCTGTTCCTGCCGCTCGTGAAACTGATTCAGAGCGTGGGGGGCCGGTGAGGGGGCGGCGGTCCGCTATGTCGCAGATAGACGCCGGAAGGAGCATGTTGTGACCGTTCGACGGGAACCGCGAGGATTCACGCTCATCGAGATGATGTTCGTCATCGCCATCCTTGGCCTTCTGATGGCCCTCCTCGTGCCCGTCGTCTCGAAGGCGATGCGGACCGTCATCCGGATCAGGACGGAATGGATGCTGCGCGACATCGGCATCGGCCTGGACATGTTCCGCGACGAGTTGGGGGCCTACCCGCCCAGCAAGCCGAACGCCCCGAACGACCCGAACAGCGGCGATATGGACAGCGGCGCCGCCAATCTGGTGTATTACCTTCGCGGACCGGCGGCCACCGGATGGGGCTACACGTGCGGCCGGATGCCGTTCGGCAACCCGCCCGACGGCACGTATGGACCCTATTACCAGGCCGAAGAGGCGCTGGTCGCCTACGTCGGGGACCAGGTGGCTGGGTTTCTCGACCCGATTGAGCCGTCCGGGTTAATCGACGGCAAAAACTGGGGCAGAATCCTCTATTACCGCGCCGAAGGCGGGAAGTTCATCTACGAACACAACGAGGTGGGCGGCTCCGTCAGCGAAAGAATCAAGGAGGGATACGCCAACCTGGAGCACTCCGGATTAGTCAGCGAGCACGACACCTCCTCCGCAGGGAGTGTAGGCTCTGAGCAAGAGGGTTATCTCCTGGTCTCGCCCGGCCTGGACCGGCGATACGGCAGAGTCGTCCGGAACGACGACGGAGAATATGAGCCAGTTATAGATATAGAGGCTGAGCAGGAAGAAGCAGTGGAATATGACGATATTCCCCGGCAAAAGTTTGTGCGCAGGACACGGGGCTAGGAGGTCGGAGATTATGAAACGCAGTCCCTATTGGAAACATCCCGGCCGGCGCGGGTTTACTCTGGTTGAACTTTTGGTCGTCATGGGAATCATCGGCCTATTGGTCATGCTCCTGATGCCGGCCGTCAACCACGCCATCATCGCCGTTTACGCCTTCAAGACGGCCAACATTATCAGCCAGATTGATACGGCGCTGACGGCCTATCAGGCCGACCACGGCGAGTACCCCGCTAGCCCAACCGGCAGGGGGTACGAGAACCTGGACTCCTGTCTTACGGGCGCAGAGGAGGGGGAGGAGTCTTACTACCAGGGCAAACTGATGGAGGACGGGGGTATTGCCGACGCCTTCAAACCGCAGCAATACATCCTTTATTTTCGCCATGAGCCGTCAACGCCGGCGTATAACGTCTTCCATAATCCGACAAGCGACGGCCGGGAAGGCTTCACGAGCAAAGTCCGTTTCGAAGATCTTGTGAAGTTGGGGGAATCCGGCGGCACCACGCGCTGGGTGCGACCGGATTATCTCCTCATTTCAGCCGGGCCGGACCGCATCTTCGGCTACGTGAAAGATGAGGACGGCGAACTGGTCCTGGCCGGGCGGGACGACGCGGGAGCGATGTGCGATGACATCTGCAATTTCAAGTATGAGTGAGGCTGGCGGAAGGCTTCATGCGACGGCCGGGCCCGCGCAAGGCCGGTCGGCGGCCGGCGCGCGCGGCTTTACGCTTGTCGAACTAATTACCGTGATGGCGATTCTCGGTATTCTGGTCACCCTGATGGTCGGGGCCTATCAGGGCATCCAACGCCGCGCCGCCATCGACGCCACCAAAGAGATGCTTACGGCTCTGAACACCGC
>DATLBA010000071.1:0-3997 GCA_035527275.1 Phycisphaerae bacterium | reverse complement strand
GGAATGGAAGATTCTGTTGCGCTTTATGTGACGGAGACAATCTCGTGGTCCCCCACGGGATACCAGGGAAGTTACGTAAGCGCCTGGGAACCGTGTTGGGACCTGTATAGCCTTGGAAGTGACGACATATGCGACGAGATGGACGATCACGGCTGGGAAGTCACCATCTTGTATTTCAAGGACGAAAGCGGAGACGGTGGCGACCACCGCTGCACGCTGGAGAACCTAAAGAGGATGAAGGAAGGGGGTATTGTGGCAGCGCATTCGCACGGCAACGTGGGGATTTTCGCTGTAGCCTATCGGGACACCCCGGACCTCGCCGACGCGTGGTGGCACAAAGGCGACCCCGACGAGGAACCGCATATGGCCACGTATCCGGCACGCGAATTTCCCGGCCATTGGCGGGTCGAGGCCGAGGCCGAGTGGTTCGAAGACAATTGGTATGTCAGGCTGACTGAGAGTCAGGCCATTGTCGTCGTCATGGCTTGCCATTCGTCAGACGGCGGTGCTGCTAGCGTCGCCGCCTCCTGCGGAGGCCGGGTGGGGTTTGGTTATCCCGCTTGTTGCGATAGTGATGACCATCATTTCAACTGCACGTTCCTCTTCACGAGGCTCAACGGGAGCGCGGATGGCGCCACCAAGCGTACGGTTGGCAAGGCCTACGGAAACGGGAGCGAGTACGAGGCCTACTTCGAAATGGTTGGCGCCGGAGACGCGAGAAAATGGACGACGATCAACCCCGCACCGAATGCCGCCTTTCCGGCCGTAGCCGTGGGAGGTCGGAAGGGTGCAGGTTGCATCATCTTCGATACCTACATGGACGAATCGCAGCTGCCCAACTTGGCCGTTCAGAAGACTGCCGGTGGCCCTGTGGTGTCGGACCGGCGCTGGTTTGCGAACGGCAGTGGGCGCTATCTCGTGAGTTTCGACTTCGAATCTCATGCGGCCGGGAGTGTAACCATGAAGGGGGAGGCCGACTTTTGCAAGAACAAGAACCCCGCGACCTACGGCAGCACCCGTAAACTATCAGGGGATCGGCAGACGTACGGAGAGGATAAGGAGTGGTCGTTCTAAAAGAAAAGCATTATAGGAGGCACGTTGTCAGACTTCGGTTTGATGCCTGGATCGCCAAACGCAAATGAAGGAGAAACCCCATGAGGTATGGACCGATTGTCCTGGCTTTGCTCGCGGTGGGAATGGTGACCGGACCCAGTCTGTGTGCCGAACCCCCTGCGGATGAAGCGAAAAGTGTTACCTCGACCGCCGTCTCTGCGCAGGCCGAGGACTCCGACGCAGCTGGGGCGGTAGCCTTGGAGGAGAACGCCATCAAAGAACTGGGTGTTAAGGAGGGGGAGAGCGTGGATAGCGGGTTTATCTTCTTCGACGGCCGGTACATTGACGCGCCGTACACGGTCTCCCAGCGGGGTCGTCGGCTGTTCGTCAATGAAGTCATGATCTATCAGTGGGACCGCTGGCCGTTGCCCGATCTGCGTGTGGACGAGGATCCGGGCTATCCGCCCGGACTTACGGAAAAAAGTATAATGGACGATGTGATCAAGGGGAATTCTGAAAACAGCCCCTGGCAACGTAAAGGCAGATACCTGGACCAGCATTTTCCACCGGACGTCGCCAGGCAGAAACTGGCGGACTGGTTCCGCGGGCTGCCTTTCGTTGAGAGCGTGGAGTTCGTCGGGCGCACTAGTAATATTAAGATCAAGATGAAAAACGGGAAAGAACAAGGTGTGGGCTTGAGTCCGCCGCCTGCGGAGTCATCCTACAGTTGGCATTTCACGAACAAGGATATTGTCAAGGGGTTAGAGTACGATCGTAATAAGTATGAGGCGTATTTGAAGAAGGGCAAAGCCGTATTCATCTTCAGCAAGGGACACCCTGTAACCATGATTCGCAAGAAGGCGGCCCGCGACCTGGGGTTGATGACGGAGATCCTGCGTTCTGACCGCACGAAGGAAGAGAAGATTGACCTCCTTCAGCGGATGGAGTTCCTTCGCCCGCCCTCGATGGGCGGCAACGAAATGTTCATGCCGCTGATCACCCAGTTTCAAGCCTCCGAGCAACTGGAGGAGAGGATAGACCAACTGGTCAAGGAAACGGGCGTGACGCCGAGGACACTCCAGGATCTTCCCGCCGAGGCTCCCCTGGAACGTGCGATGCGGCTTAGGAAAGAGGCCGACCAGAAGTCCAAGGAGCCATAGGCCGCGTTTCACCGGGCTGTGCCCCGGCCGGGCGCGGGCGTTTGATGAACTCGAGCGGACTCGTCCACCGTAACCCTGAGTCCCGGTCCCGACCTGTCGGGAGGACTCAGGGCAAGCCTCTGCGTTGAAACCACACTCCCCCTCCCCGGCGTGCAAATCCCGTGCCAAACTTCGCGAAAAACCCCCAATCCCATCCACCACGCTCTATAACATAGTCGCTAAAACGAGGGTTTTGCGAGGCAAAAGCGGGGCGGTTATCGCCCATTTTCGGGCCAAATCGGTGAAAAATCGGGCCATAGTCGCGTGAAAATGGGCCGTTTTGCACTCCACGCGGAGTCTTCCATGCCCCAAAACCGCCCTGGCGCGTTGGAAACTCGGTTGCGACCTCCCAAAAAACGCTCCAAAATCCGCCCACCCCCGAAAAAAAATTTTCAGATTTTTCTCGGGCCGGCGATTGGGCCGACCCTGGAGACCCTGAAAAGGGGGTAGTCTGCGACCCATCGCACATCAGAACCAGTGGCCTGGCAGGGAGGAAAAAGCTGGTTAGAGCCTGACGATGCGGTACACTCATCAAGAATGGCCCACGGTGGTCGTAGGCCAAAGGTCAGGTGGAAAATCCCGGATGGATGAATGGGCTCTTCTGGCTGGGCCTTTTCTGGGCGATGCAGGTGGCGGCGGCGGGGGGCTTTCCTTCTCGCCCAGTTCGCCATGATACCGCTGTTCGGCCGACCTGAGCCTCATAACCTTGACGCCCTACGGACAAAGGACGCCTTGCTCCGCGTTCCATACCTCAGCGAAAGGATGACAGTAGCATGCCCAAGAAGACCGGTGTAGCCCCCGAGACGCTCATCACGGGCTGGCTCATCCTCGGCGCTTTTCCCAACCCCGACCCGGCGCGGATCCTTGCTGCGCCCTATCTGCCCGAGCCGCTCCTGGCGCCGTCGCCGGGCGAGCACGTGGCGCACTTGGAGTGGCGGCCGGTCTATCAGGAAAACGGCATGGTGGATTTGAACGCTATCGGCCTGCATCCGCGCGAGTACTGTGCGGCCTATGCCTTCACCTACGTTCACGCGGCGCGGAACGTTTCGGCCAAGCTGCTTCTCGGCTCCGATGACGGCGTCGCCGCCTGGGTTAATGGCCAGGAGGTCTGGCGCAAGGACGTGACGCGCCTGCACACACTTAAAGAGGACGCGGCCGCCGTCCGGCTCCAGAAAGGCTGGAACCGCCTGCTGGTGAAAATCAGCCAGTTTACGATGGGGTGGATGTTCTCCGGCTGTCTGGCCGCCGCCTGTCCGCTCAAATTCAGCCTGCGTAATCCCGCGCCGAAGCGTTTCCCCAGGCTGCGCTTGCCGCCGGCAAGCCTGTCCGTGGCGAGCATGAGTTTCGTCCGCCAGGACGACGAAGCCCTAGCCACGGTCAAGGTCTCGCTCTACAATTCCGGCGCGGCGGAGGCGCGCGGCGCAACTTTGGCCCTCGTGGACGCGGCGGGCAAGCGACTGGCCGAGACCACCGGCGCGCCGTTAAAGACCTTCGCGTTTGGCACCACGGAATTCCCCGTGGACCTGAAAGTCCTGGCCGGCGCGCTTAGCCGGGAAGACGTCGCTTTGGAAGTGCGGTGGGGAAAAGCCGCTATCCGGTGGGAGCTTGCCGCGGCTGAGGCCGTGCGCCTTTTGGCGTTGGCGGGGTGCGCGGGCACGGAACTGCGCGACTTGGGGCGCCGGCTGCAGGATGTATTGGATCTTTACGCCGTCCCGCTTGAGGAGGTGGCCGGCCCGGCGCGCCAA
>DATLBA010000070.1:0-5086 GCA_035527275.1 Phycisphaerae bacterium | reverse complement strand
TCTCCTGGCTCAGCGGCCATGCCCACGCTTGCGTGTGCATGCCGTGGCGACAACTGATTGGGCTCGTAGCCCAGGGGCTTGCGCCGCTTACTTACGTGCGCGGCTAGTTTTCTCACGTGGCTGGTCGGGCGCGAGTGTAACCAGCCGCGAGCGTAAGCGAGCGGGCGCCGTTCTCGCCACAGCGCAAGACTTACGTAAGTCCGGTCAATCGGCGATGCCGGCGCGGGCCTTGAGTTGGGCGAGGTTTCTCTGGATCTCGGCGGCCTGCGGCGAATCGGGGTATTTCTCCACGAGTTCCATGGCCAGGTCGTAGGCTTCGCGGTGGCGTCCGATCTGGATGTGTTCGGCGATGCGGCTTTCCCACTCTCGGCGTTCGAGGATGGCGGCGTTTCGCCTCAGTTCGTCGAGTTTTTCACGCAGGGCGTTGGCCTCGGGACTGTCGGGGTGATTCTCGATGAGCGTCTCGGCGGCCCGCAGGGCCTGGCGCCAGTGCTTGCGGGCGACGAGGTGCTCGATCTCGCGGTACTGGCGTTGCTGCTCCTGTCGCCGATTGGCGCCCTGTTCAAGGCGGACCGTCTCGGGCAGCCGCGCCGCGTCGGGGTTCTCCGGGAACTGCTCGGCCAGGGCCTGGGCCATCTCCATGGCGCGTTCCCAGAGGCCGAGGCCCATGTACCGCTCGACCTGTTCGGTGATGTGAGCGGTCTCGCTGTGCTCGTGCTGGCGGAGGGCCTCCGACAGTTGGGCCTCCATGTCGGTGACCTCGTCGCTGGCGGCGTAGCGGACGCGGAACTCGTCGAGCCGTTCGTGGGCCTCGCGGTACTTGGCGGCGACGATGAGTGCCTCGATCTCGCGCCGCAGCGCCCGCTGGCGCTGTTTCTTCGCGAGTTGGCGTTTGGCCGCCCTCTCCTGGCCGTCGAGGAGCGTGTTCTCCATGATCTCCGACAGGAGGCTCACGACCTCTTCGTGCGAGGCGCCGCCGAGGCCGGACACCGGCGAACTGAGTTCGGCCTTTTGCGACGTCTCCCGCAAGGCGCGCTCCACCAGTTTCGCGCTGACGGCGGCGCTGAACCCGTACTTGATGAGCAGCGCCAGGCCGATGGCCATCGCGCCCAGGACGACGTTGACGACGACCGCGACGCCGACCGCGATCCACAAGGTCGTCTGGTTCTCCGGCGAGACGAACATGGCCAGGCCGACGACCCCCGCCGCCGTCGCGAGCCACAGCAGGACGCCAAGAACCCAGAGCAGCGCGACCGTCCATTTCGGCCGCGGCAGTTCCCGGCCGAGCGGCCCGCTTCCCAAGAGCATTCCCATGGTGCCTCTCCTTCCTGCTCGAAGGCCGGCGTCGGCGGCCGGCATGCCCGTCTTACGGTGTTCGCTTTAGGAATCGGCTTGTCCGGGGTTCGAAGTTGCCCGAAAAAAAGCGATAGTTTGCACTTGACAAACCCGGAATCCGAATCATTATTGGGCGGTCTTGTTTCGCTCAAAGGCCCATCCCAGCGCAAGGGCCTCACTCATGCGTCTATGACGTGTGTGGTGAGGCCCGCTTTCTATGGCTATTGTAGCAGGACCCAGGTGACCGGAAAAGTGTTTTGCCGCTTTGCGCACCGGATGGGTGTGGCAACGATTTCTGGCGGGGCCATGTCGGAGTAGGGGCGAGGCATGCCTCGCCCCTACGGGCGCTAGTTCGTGTGCCTGACTAGCCGCGAGCGTCAGCGAGCGGGGAGGAATATCAGCCGCGGCGTCGGCGGAGCAGCAGAACAATGGCGGAAGCGGCCAGCCCCGCCAACATGGTCGGCTCCGGAACGGGCGTGGGCGTGATGGGCGTTGGCGTGGTGCCCCCGCCGCCCCCTCCCCCGCCAGGCGGGCGGCTGCTGCCGATGCTGCCGGATGGGTAGTCCCACACGGCGGAGGCTGCCAGGATCGGCTGTTCGGCCAGGCCCACCGGGTGCTGATACGGCCGCTCGCGCGGTGCCCAATCGACCGGCAACTCCGCCGTCCCGACCAGGGCCACCCTCAGATTGCCCGTCTCGCTTCCGCGCGATGCCACCACCGAGATGCCGACGCCCATCTGCGACAGGAACGTCGGCAGCAGCCCGAGATCAAGACCTGCCGCAACCGCCGTCTGCGGTTCGTCTGGGGGGGGCGGCGTCGCCCGGTGGCCGAAACGCGGTGTGCTGGCCCCGATGTTGGCCGAGTCCACCTTCGTCTGACGGTCGATGGCCAGGTAAGCGCGCGGGTCCGCGCCGGGCCCCTCGAAATCGTTGATCGGGGCAGCCCCCGGCACCTCGAACGCCAACATCATCTGGACGTTGACGCTCGGCCGGATGTAACTGATGGCGGTCCGCGTGACGTGACTCCAGTTCTCGATACTGCCGACCGGCCGACCGCTCATCATGCCGCCGAATCCGCCGGGGCCCATCGAGAAGTACGTCGTGTCGCCCAGGGGCACGTCTCGCCCGCCGCTTCCCAGGTCCGCCAGGCCCTTTACGTCGGGCAATTGGAAGGAGGCCAACTCGGCGGGAGGCTGAGGCGCCGCCGCCAACACGCCCGGAACCGCAGGCGCGTTGTACGCCACCACCGTCGTCCTCATGGGAAGGTAGTCGGGCAGGGACGCCGGCTTCACGCCAAGGGCCTCGGCCACCGTCGCGGAGTCCATCTCGGCCACGACCGCCAGCGTGTTCGAACCCAGGTACGACGCCGTCGGATCAACCACGTCCGTCGTGGTCGTGGCGCTGAGATCGCCGCTGTACGAGACCGCAACCGGCAAGCGGTCCAGCGGTCCGGCTTCGAGCGCGGCCGTTGACGCCAGGACGACCATGACGGCCGCCAGCAACACACTGCAACCATATGCGACTTCACGCATCGCTTCCGCCTCTCGCAAGGACCCGTCCGGAACAGCTGCCCCCGCCGGCCACGTGGACCTCGCGTAGCGCAAACGGGTACAGCGTCTGTTCTCGGCTGAGTCTTGCCCTTTCCCCCGGGCCATTGGCAGAGAAGCACTCTTCCTGCCATTGGTAGTATACACACAAGGCGGGTCGGGGCAAATCGTGAGGGAAAGATAGGCAAAAAAAAAGGGTTTTTCGGGTTGTACGGCCGGATAACGGGGTTGGGAAAACGCGGCTCCTGGCAGTCTCAGGCCACTTTTTCCGCCCCACTGCGCCGTTCGCGGGCCTCGCCAAGCCGTCCAACGCCAGCCGATGCCGACATTAGTTCGGCCGGAGGCAGGAGCCTTCGCGGCGTCACGCCCCTGACAACGCCGGTCCGACTCCGACCTCCGGCCTGACGGCGGGCCTGAGCCCACCGCTGACTGCGTCTTGCGACTGCGGCCAAAGCGGTCGGGCGGCCGGCGGGGTACTGCACACAGCGCACGTCCGATCCGGCGGCCGGCCGCCCCGACCAAGTCCGCACCTGTACCCTACGCACAAAACGGGCCCGGTCAAGGCAACGGCGATGACCGCAACTCCGGCGCTCGCAAGTCCTTGTCAACGATGGGGTTAGAACGAGGCAGGACAGGCCGGCCGGCGCCGCACGGTGCGCGACAACCCCGAAAAACGCCCGAAAAACCCCTTTCGACGCCCCCCAAGCCGGTCGGTACGACTACGCCGCTTCCCGCGCGGTGGGCAATCTTGCCCACCGCGTAGCGCGGCGCCCCCGTTGCGCGGCGGGCAAGACTGCCCCAACCGCGCGGCGGCCTTCCCAGGCCGCCGCGAGAGGTCGTGCACGGAGCGTGGTGGCCTGGGAAGGCCACCACGCGGGAGCGAGCCGAATTGGGCAACAGGCCCTGGAGAGCCACCGCGCGGGAATCCGCCACACTCAACCGTGAAGTGCCATAGCCGCCGCCCTTGCGCGGCACGCACACCTTTCTCCACAGGGTTCGGCGGCGGGGAATCCTGCGCAGGCGGGCGCTCAGTCCCGCAGTTCCACGTGCCAGTACGCAGCATCCAGGAACTGCTTCCACGAGCGGTACTTCGGACTGCCCGCGTGGAGGGTGATGACGGGGCTGAAACGCGGCTGCTTCGGCTCATGCACCAGGCGCATACCGGCTTCTCTGGGTGTGCGGCCGCCTTTTCTGACGTTGCACTTCAGGCACGCGCACACGACGTTCGTCCACACCGTGTGACCGCCGCGGCTGCGGGGGAGGACGTGGTCGATCGACAACTCCATACTCTTGAACTTGCGGCCGCAGTACTGGCACCGGTTTGCATCGCGGGCGAAGAGGTTGCGGCGGTTCAGACGCACGCGCGTCTTCGGCACGCGGTCGTAGGTCAGCAGGCGGATGACGCGCGGCACGGCGATCTCGAACCGCACCGTCCGCACCCATTCGTGCGAATCGGGCTGGAACTTGCGACGGTACTCCGACACCTCGGCCCACGACGAGAAGTCGTACGTGGCGTACGTCTCGTCTTCGACGCTGACGACCTCGGCCGTCTCTTTCCACAGCAGCCGGAAGGCGTCGCGCGCACAAACCACCCGCACCGCCATAAACAGGCGGTTCAGGACCAGGACGCTTGCGTCCAACGCGCTCGGCCCCGGCACCGCAATGGCCGCAGTCGCTGTCATCTCGGGCAGACCTCAAAACCAGCGTGCGAACACGGGATTCTACATCAAGACCGCCCCCGCGTCCAGCGCGAATCTTCGCTCGCGCCACACAAGGTGCACCCTTCCGTAGGGGCGAGGCATGCCTCACCCTGGCAACCGCCGCGTGCCACCCTGGCACGTCACGACGCGGCGCCGCACCACTCAAGACCCCGCGTCCAGAGTTTGCTTGCACCCGCCGCCGTATATACTTTACGAAAACGGCGTTTCTTGAGACCCCCCAAAATGGCGCTTTTCGGGGTGTCGAACCCCGTTTCTGAGCCAGAAACGGCGATTCGGGCCTCAAATGTTAAGATAGGCAAGGCAAAAAGCGCTCCGTTTTGATCGGTTTCTGATCGCTTTTTGCTCAAACTTGGTCCGTTCTTCGTCCTTTTTACCCCTTTTTTAACCTAAGTGGAGCGGGGTCAATAGGTGCTATAGTATACAAAAGGCGGGGACGGACAAGGCTGGAGGCACGGCAGATTGTTAGAACTCTAACAATCGGGGA
>DATLBA010000069.1:0-29231 GCA_035527275.1 Phycisphaerae bacterium | reverse complement strand
ACGTGAAGACGTATTCAGTTTTTCCGCGCAGTCCTCTCTCCGCGCGTCCGAACCGGCCTATAAGTCCCTCTGCCGTCTATCCCTGGCCGATTCGCTTGAAACCTCTCCTTTTCCTATAATCCTGCTCACCAACAGTATAGCACAATCCTGGCAAAAGTCAAATCAGACCGCCCCTTTTTTTTCTTTTTTCCGATTGAAAAGCCCCTCCGGAATTAGGCTCCAGCCCCCCTCTCGCCGGGCGAAATTCGCGCAAGTCCAAGGCCGGCAAGGGGTTGCGCCATCCCCCGGACCCGCCGGATTTTTTCCCGGCCCTTCCCACACCTCAGCGGGCGAAATGCAAATGCAGCCACTGCACCGGCGGGCAGGCTCACGTAGGCCCCTGCTCGGACAAGCGCCGCTGCCGCCAGCCCGGCTACGGATTCATCACTTTCGCCATCAGCCGCCAGTCGCACTGAATCGCATTGTGCGGACAGACACGCTCACACATATAGCACCGGATGCAGCGGTCGGCGAAGCGCGGCCAGGGGTCAAGGGAGATGTTATTCGTCGGACAGTGGCGGACGCACGCCCCGCATCGTGTGCACAGGTCCCGTTTGACTTCGAGGCGCGGCATCATGTAATCGAGTAGCGGCCGGCGACAAACCAGCGAAAGGCGAAACGTCTTCCCGCCCACGAAAGGGTACGAGGCTTCCGGAACGTCTTCGCCGGCCAGCATCCGTGCCGCATCGTCCGCCACGTCGCGTCCGAAGCCCAGCGCGGCCGCCAGTTCGTCGGCGTCCGGGTGACCCCACTGCCGGAAGTCCTTGACGTAAATCGGATACGTGTCGTACCCGAAACACTCGAAGGATCGGGAGACGTGCGCGCCCTTCGGTCGAAGCAGCCGCTGCATTCGCCGGAGCGTGTTCGCCGGATTCCCACCGTGCGTGATAAACGTAAAGGCCGGGACGTGCCGCCGCGGAACGAGCCGCCGAATCCAGTCGCGCACGTTCTGAGGCTCGTGATAATAAAACACCGGCGTGCCGAGACCGAAAAGGTCGTACGCCCGCCAGTCCTCCGCGCTCGTCTCCGCCAGCGGCCGCACGTCAACCGGCTCGCATCCCGCTTCCGCCAGGCCCCGGCCGACGGCGCGGGCGACCTGCTCGGTGTTTCCCGTCTGCGAAAAATAGACCACCAGCGCCTTCATGCGTTCGGCTCCGCACGTTCCACGTCGTCAACCCAGGCGACCAAGTCCTTGAAGTAGGCTTCCGGGTCCGGCTCGAACTCAAGCGTGTGATGCGCACCGGCATACGTCACGATGCGTTTGCGCGCGGCCGGCATCGTCTCGACCAGCGCCCGCGTGGCCGCATTGTCGGTAATGCGGTCCGCCCCGGCAAGGGCGAGAAAGACCGGCAACCTCGCGGTGCGGGCCGCGCGCCGGGCCAGGCGGTCCAGTCGGCGGCTCTCATACATAAACCGCGCCGTCACCTCCCGCAGGCTCAGCGGGTCCTCGGCGATGTAGCGGATGCGCTCGGGGTTCTCCGTGAAAAGGTGCGGGTCCGAAAGCGGAATCGGGAACCGGCGAAGCGGTCGGCCCGCCATCAGAGACGTCGCCACCCGCACCTTCGTCATCGCGGCCACGTCCACGATCGGGAAGATGCCGGGCGACGCCATGATGAGGCTGCGGTAAAGGTCCGGGCGGTGGGCGCTACAGGCCAGGGCAAGTTTTCCGCCCCAACTGACACCCATAAGGTGCACGCGTTCGACTTTTGTTTCGCTCCGCGCCCGCTCGGCCGCCGCCGCGACGTCCGCCAGCCAAGTTTCCGCTCGCTCCACGTGGCCGCGCTCGTGATGGGCGTCCCGCCCGCTGCCGCGCCGCTCGATTTGATACACCGCGACGCCGACCTCCGCCAGCCGTCGGCTGGACCCCTCGTACCACCCGCTGTGGCTCTGGATGCCGTGCAGGTAGACCAGGGCCGCGTGCGGCCGGTCGGTCGGCGCGGGTGCCACTGGTCCCGATGCATCGGGATCCGCTCGTGCACCGGGCCAGACGCGCATCGGGAGCGCCGTCCCGTCGGGTGCCTCATACGCAGAGTCCATCGGCTCCATATCCGCGCGACGGTAGCGCGCTCCGCGCGGCGAATCAAGTCAAAATGGCCCTTCAATGGGCGACAAAAAGTTGTGCCTTGCGTTCTTGGTGGTTTGAGAAGCCTTTCACACCCACCAGCGGGCAAGTTTCTTGAGGAGCGCCAAGCGCCGGCCTGAATAGAACGCCTCCTCGCGCGCGCGGCGCGAGGCCAAGAGCATCCCTTCGGCCACCGTCGGATAGGCGTGGAACCGCGCGGTGAACCCGTCGGCCGGCTCGCGCGCCGCGACGGCGCGCGCCAGCGCCGGCAGCATCTCTCCCGCCTCAGCCCCCAGGATGTGCCCGCCAACCAGTCGGCCCCGGCGATCCGCAATCAGTTTGACCATCCCGGCGGTCCGCGCGCGGCAGACGGCCCGGTCCACCTCCGTAAGCGGGTGACGATAGACCTTGACGTCGTCGCCGAAGCGCCGTCGCGCCTGCTCCTCGGTCAGGCCTGCGCGGGCGAGCGCCGGGTCCGTCGCAAGGAGCCGCGCGACCCGTTCTAAATTCACCTGCCGACTCCAAGGGAAGAGGGCGTCGTGCACCGCTGCGCGGGCCTGAATCTCGGCCGCTCGCGACCCAAAGAGTTTGCCGTTCGCGTCGCCGATGGCCCACACGTGGCGCTCGGTCGTCCGGAACCGACCATCCACAACCACCCCCACGCGCGTCGTTTCGATGTCGGTGGCCTCGAGATGGAGGGCCTCGACGTTGGGCGCGCGGCCGGCGGCGATGAAGATTTCCTCCGCTTCCGTCTCCCGCCGCTCTTCGCCCGTTCGGACCGCCATCACTTTGCCGTCGCCGCGCCGCAGCACTTGGATCACCTCGGCGCCGGTCAAAATGTGAACGCCCTCGGCCTGAAGCGATTCGGCCAGCATCCCTGCAAGTTCGCCGTCTTGGCCCTCCAGCAGGCGGTCTTTCTTTTCGACGAGCGTGACCTGGCTGCCGAGCCGCGCCAGCGCTTGCGCCACCTGGATCCCCGTGGGTGTCCCGCCCAGGACGACGAGGCTGGCCGGCAGGCGATCCAAGTCCCAAAGGCGCTCGTGCGTCAGGAAGCCGGTCTCGGCGAGGCCGTCCACCGCGGGAACGTCGGGCCGAGAGCCCGTCGCGAGGAAAATCCGCTTGGCCCGCACGGTCTCGTCGCCCACCGCCACCGTCTCGCGGTCCACGAAAGACGCCTCTGCACCGAACACCTCGATGCCGAGTTTCCGCAGGCGCTCGGGGCTCCGGCGCGGCTGAATGGCGCGAACCACCGTCCGAACGCGCTCGAGGACCGCCGCGAAGTCAACCCGAGGGTCGCCGACCTGGATGCCGAACCCCGGCGCCCGGCGGACGGTATCCGCCACTGCCGCACAGTCCAAGAGCGCCCGCATGGGCACCGCGCCCGTCCAGAGGGCTGTGCCGCCCACGCGGTCGCGCTCCACTAGGGCCACGCTGAGGCCGAAGCGAGCCGCCTCGGCCGCCGCCGCCAGCCCCGCCGGACCGCCGCCGATCACCAGGACGTCGAATTCACGCAACACGGCACCCTCCGAAGACCTCCGTGCCTCGCCGGGATCACTGTGAAATGTGCCTCCAGTGTATCCGCCCCCCTGTCCCCGGAGCAACGGTCTATTTTCCCACGGCTTGACCTTCCGAACTTTGGACGGTAGTTTCGCAGGCAGCCGAAAGGCGAAACCGCATGGCGAAACTCAGCGACAGCGTCCGATACTTGAAAGGAGTCGGCCCGAAGCGAGCCCAGCTGCTCGAGCGGCGCGGCGTCCACACCATCGGCGACGCGCTCCAACTGTTTCCCCGCAAATATGTGGATCGCGGCGATGTTGTGCCCATCGCCCACGCTGTCGCAGGACGCGAGCAAACGGTCCGTGCCCGCGTCATCGACATGCGCGCGCCGAAGTGGGGTGACCGGCTCGAAGCCCTCATCGCCGACGAAACCGGCGAGATGCGCGTCGTCTGGTTCCACGCCCGCTTTCTCGCCAAGTCCATCCAGACCGACGCCGAGTATCTCTTCTATGGCCGCGTCGGTGAGTATCGCGGCAGGCTCCAGATGCAGCATCCCAGGTTCAAGCGCGTGGACGCCGCCGACGATACCCGCGGGCGCATCCTTGTCGAATATCCGACAACCGAGGGTCTCCAGCAGGCGTCGCTTGTGCGCCTCAGGGATGAGGCGCTGCGCGTCGGTCTGCCGCTCGCCAAAGAAACCCTCACCGAAGCGATGCGCAAGAGGCTCGAGATGGTTCCCCTTCCCGACGCCCTTCGGATGATCCACCGGCCCGAGTCCATGGACGAGGTGCGGCTGGCGCGGCGGCGGCTGGTCTTCGGCGAGTTTTTCTTCATGGAGATGGCCGTTGCCCTTCGCCGGCGGAGCACCAAAGCCAGCCACAACGCGCCGCCCATCCGCACCGACGACCGCCTCGACGCGCGCATCCGCGCCCGCTTCCCGTTCACCTTCACGCGCGCCCAGGACAAGGCCCTCGAGGAAATCCGGGCGGATCTTGCGCGCGACCGCCCGATGACCCGCCTCCTCCAGGGCGACGTCGGATGCGGCAAGACGGCGGTGGCGCTTTATGCGGCCCTGGCCACCGTCGCCGCCGGATACCAGGCCGCTATCATGGCCCCGACGGAAATCCTCGCCGCCCAGCACTATCACAATGTCGAAAAATACCTGGTCGGCAGCCGCGTCAAGTGGGCGCTGCTGGTGGGCGGGCTGGGCGCAGCCGAGCGGCGAAAAGTCCTCCGGCGCATCCGCCGCGGCGAGGCCGACATCGTCATCGGAACCCACGCTCTCATCCAGCAGGACGTCGCGTTCGCGCGGCTGGGGCTGGTCGTCGTGGACGAGCAACACAAGTTCGGTGTGCTCCAGCGGGCCGAGGCCAAGTGGCGCACCGCCGAGGACCGGCCCGACCTTCAGCCGCATTACCTCGTGATGACGGCCACGCCTATTCCCCGGACCCTCGCGCTGACCGTCTTCGGCGACCTCGACATTTCGACTATTGACGAGATGCCGCCCGGACGGACGCCCGTTCGGACGTGGGCCGTCGGACCTGAGGAGCGGCCCAAGGCCTACGAGTTCGTCCGCCGGGAACTCGCCGCCGGTCGCCAGGCCTTCATCGTCTATCCGCTGGTTGAAGAGAGTGAGAAAAGTGACTTGAAAGCCGCCACAGAAGAGGCGGAACGACTTGCAAGCGAGGTCTTCCCGGAATCCGAGGTGGGCCTGCTCCACGGCCGGATGAAACCGGCCAAGAAAGACAGTATCATGGACCGCTTCCGCCGCGGCGAGATCCACGTTCTCGTCTCGACCGTCATTATCGAAGTCGGGGTGGACGTGCCGAACGCGACCGTTATGATGGTCGAGCACGCTGAGCGGTTCGGCCTGGCTCAGTTGCACCAGTTGCGCGGCCGCATCGGGCGCGGCGCCGCAAGGAGTCACTGTATTCTCCTCGGCGAACCACGAACGGAAGTGGCCGAGCGGCGCATTCAGGTCATGACCGAGACGACCGACGGTTTCCGCATCGCCGAAGAGGACCTGCGGCTGCGCGGGCCCGGCGAATTCTTCGGCACGCGCCAGCACGGGATGCCCGAGTTCGTCCTCGGCAACGTGGTCGAGGATTACGACCTATTGCGCCTGGCGCGGCAAGAAGCGTTCGAGTGGATCAAACGGGATCCGGCGCTCGAGCGGCCGGAGTCGCAGCCAATCAGGAAGGCCTTGACGCAACGCTTCCACGACGCGATTCGCTTAATTGAAGTCGGGTGAAACCGCAGAGAACGCGAAGGACGCAAAGGAGAAATCTTTCTAAAAACAGGCTATATTCCATTTGCGCTCTTGGCGTCCTTTGCGGTTAGAAACACAGCATGAAAGGCGAAGAAATGAACGAGGCGACTAAGGCCATGAAGTTCAACGATCAAGGACTCATTCCCGCCATCGCCCAGAATGCTGAGACGGGCGAAGTGCTCATGCTGGCCTGGATGAACGCCGAGGCGCTCGAAAAGACCATCGAGACGGGCGAAGCGCACTACTGGTCCCGCAGCCGCGAAAAACTCTGGCGCAAGGGCGAGACAAGCGGCAACGTGCAGAAGGTCAAAGAAATCCGCGCCGACTGCGACAAGGACGTGCTGCTATTGAAGGTGGACCAGACCGGCGGCGGCGCCTGCCACCTCGGCTACCGCTCGTGCTTCTTGTGGGTCCTTAAGGAAGGCACCTGGACCGAGGACGGTGTCAAAGTCTTCGACCCGGAGGAGCGTTACGGGAAGAAATGACGAAATCCGAATGACGAACGCTTTCCCGCCCTGTAGGGGCGGAGTTGTACTCTAGCCACGGGCGCGAGCCCGTGGAAACGAGTGTAAGAAATCCATCCATATTTTTGTATTTGTTATGTTGTTCAAGCCCCGTAGGGGCGATTGAAAGGATCACTTGTGGGCCACACCTATGCCAACCTTGTCTTCCATGCGGTCTTCTCCACCAAAGAACGCCGGCCCCTGATTCACGATTCCTTCCGTCCTCGGCTGTTCGAATACCTATCCGGCCTCGCGCGAAATGAGTTCCGCGGCGCGCTCGCGGTCGGCGGCACGGAGAACCACGTGCACGGCCTCATCGTCCTTGCCCCGGACACCGGCGTCGCCGATGCGATGCGCGGGTGGAAGGCCCTTTCCTCCAAATGGGTCCACGAAACCTTTCCCGACGAGGCCGACTTCGGTTGGCAGAAAGGCTACGGGGCGTTCAGCGTCAGCCAATCCAACGTGCCTCAGGTCGCAGCCTACATCGAGAAGCAAGCGGAGCACCACAAAACGATAACTTTCGAGGACGAGTTTCTCGCCCTCGTGAAGCGCCACGGCATCGCATACGATCCACAGTATGTATGGGGTTGACGGTTTCAATCGCCCCTACGGGGCTCTGACAAAAGAGGAGAAGACAGGGGTTTGCGAGACCCTCTCCCCCACGGGCTCGCGCCCGTGGCTAGAGCACAAGCGCCCCTGCGGGGCTTAACCGAAGATGAAAGGCGGCTGTGTTACCCCCGCCGTCCCGCCGCCGACCGTTGCCGAGCCGCCTCGTCTTCTCTATAATGCCCGCGCCATGACCTGGAAACGGCCGTTACTCGTTTATCCCTACAGCCCTGACAAGAAGAGCGAGCAGCTCTACGGTGGGCTTGCCATCATCAACCCGATCGGGTTGGAGGTGGTCGCGACGGCGCTCAGGCCCCACGTCGAGGATCTGATGCTCGTGGACATGCGGCTTGAGACGGAGCCGCTTGGCGACCTTGTCGCCCGCTTCCGGCCTGATTTGATTGCCGTCTCGCTCATGTGGGGCCGCGACGAGTTCGTCGATTCCCTCATCCACAGCCTCCCGCCCGACGTGACGCTCATCGTCGGCGGCCTTTACGCCACCCGCCAGGCCGACGAAATCCTCCGCGACTTCCCCGAGACCGACATCCTCTGCGTCGGCTACGGCGAGGAAGTGCTGCGGGAACTGGTCGAGCGCGGCACGCCGGAAGGCGTCGCCGGCCTGTGGTATTGCAAGCGCGCGGCGGCCTGGCCGCCCGAGGCGCGCAACGGCCTGCCTCTGGCCGACGGCGAACTCGTCAAGAACCCCCGCCGCGTCGGCGTCAACGTCGCCAACTACCACATCGACCGCTCCATCCGCCGCTACGCTTACCCCTGGCTCGCGCTCAAGGGCGACAACGTCATCACGAGCGTCGGCTGCCCGATGGTCTGCGCGTTCTGCAAGTGGCGGGAGAACATCTTCGGCGAGGTCCAGCCGTGGATCGGCCGCGACCCGGAGGACGTCGTGGCGGAACTCGCCGAGACCGATGCGGACGTGGTTCACATCGTGGACGCCAACTTCGCCGCCGACCCGAAACGAGTCGAGCGCATCTGCGACCTGATTATCGAGCGCGACATCCGCCACCTGTATGCGTGCGAGATCCGCGTCAACGCCTTCTGGAAGGACCCGGCGCTGGCCAAGAAGATGGAACAGGCGGGCTTTTTCATGTTTATGGTCGGCATCGAGTCCTACCAGCCGCGCCTGCTCAAGGCGATGCGCAAGGGTTACACGGTCAAGATGTGCCGCGCGGCCTTCGGGAACCTCGCCGAGACGAACATCCTGACGCTTGGCAACTTTCTCATCGGTAACCCGAACGAGACGGAGGAGGAGATGCTGGGCGTCGCGGACTATGCGGCCGAACTGGGGTGCGACTTTATCAGCCCGAACAAGATTTACGCCTACGCCGACACGGACTTCGAGCGATGGGTGCTGGCGCAGCCGGGGATGCGCGTCGAAGGCCGCCGCCGCTATGTCGTCAGCGACCAGTTCGGCGTGGAGGACCTGAGGCGCATCCAGGCGAAGATTATGCTTCGGTTCCTGCGTAAGCATCCGCCGTGGATTCCCTATAAGAAAGCCCTCGCCCATCCGATGGTGCGGAAACTCGGGCGCGAGCGCATCCGCCGCGCGATGCTGCGGAGCCTGTGGGGCCACGTCGCGGACCCCGTATTTCGTCGGCGTGCCTTGAAGCGGCTGACGAAACGCTTCCGTCCGGCGCGCCAGCGGCCGTCGTCTTGACCTCGCCGGGCCATCCGGCGTGCGGTGGCAAAGGGACCCTGCGGGATCACCCCCCCGGCGCCCCGGTCAATTTCGCTTGAAACTGGGACGCCAGGGGGTAAACTCCCCCTTCGCCAGGCGGTAAATAGGGAAAGCCAAGGAGAAACCTATGGCGAACGTCTATCAAGGTAAGGTCGTGGCCGGGAAACATCGGTTCGGCGTCGTCGTCTCCCGGTTCAACGAATTCATCTCGTCGAAACTGCTGGGCGGGTGTCTGGACGCCCTCGAACGCCACGGGGCCGACCTGGAGGCGGTGGACGTCGTCTGGACGCCGGGCTCGTTCGAGGTGCCGCTGGTGGCGAAGCGGCTGGCCGAGTCGGGCCGCTATGCGGCCGTTATCTGCCTGGGGGCGGTGATCCGCGGCCAGACGCCGCATTTCGATTACATCGCCGCCGAGATCTCCAAAGGCGTCGCGCGGGTCGCTCTGGAAAGCGGCGTGCCGGTCGTCTTCGGTGTCATCACGTGCGACACGCTCGAACAGGCCATCGACCGGGCCGGGACGAAGAGCGGCAACAAGGGGGCCGACGCCGCCCGAAGCGCCATCGAAATGGCCAATCTGCTGGACGCGCTGCCCTCGACGAAGCGCGGGCGGTAGGCCTCGCGTCCGCATTCTCGAAGCGGGTCCCGTCGGTCCGCCTTAGGCGGATCGGGACCGTTTCCGACAGGCAGGCGGACTTCCCCATGAAGCAGCGCGAACAGGCGCGCCGGATCACCCTGCAGGCGCTCTTTCAACTGGACGTTCGGGGCGACGAGTTCGAGCCCGAGGTGGTCGAGTTCCTCCGCTCGAGCACAAAGGACCCCGAGGTGTACCTCTTTGCGAAGCGTTTGACCGAGGGCGCCCGCGTGTGGCGGGACGAGGCCGACCGCCTCATCGCCGAGGCCGCCGAACACTGGCAGATCGACCGGATGGCCATCCTCGACCGCAACATCCTCCGGCTGGCCGCCTGGGAGATCTGCTGCTGCGACGACATCCCCGACCGCGTGGCGATCGACCAGGCGATCGAGTTGGCCAAGCGGTTCGGCGGCGCCGAGTCCTCCGCCTTCGTTAACGGCGTCCTGGATCGGATTCTGCGGACGGTCAAACCCGACTCGGCACGCCCCGAAGCGAAGGAGTGAAGCGCGCCATGGTGATGAAGAAGTGGCTGGGCAAACTCACCGAAGGGCTCGCCAAGACCCGCGCGAAACTGGCCGACGGCGTGCGCGGCCTGTTTCGCGCGGGGCGGAAGATCGACGCCGATTTTCTCGGCGAACTCGAAGAGGTGCTCATCCTCGGCGATGTCGGCGTCGCGACCACCACGCGCATCATCAAGGACCTCGAAGGGCGCTACCGCGACCGCGAAATTGAAAAGGGCGACGACCTCCTCGCCATCATCAAGCGGGACCTTAAGGAGAGTCTCGGCGACGCCGACCGCGCGGTCCACTTCGCGCCGAGCGGCCCCACCGTCATCCTCGTGGCGGGCGTGAACGGAAGCGGCAAGACGACGGCGGTGGCGCGCCTCGCGCGGCTGTTCCACACCGAGGGCAAAGAAGTGCTCCTGGCGGCCTGCGACACGTTTCGCGCTGCCGCCGACGAGCAACTTGCCATCTGGGCCCAGCGCGTCGGCGTCAATATGGTCCGCCACCGGATGGGCGCCGATCCCGGGGCGGTGGCTTTCGACGCGGCCGAGGCGGCCGTTGCGCGCGGCGCCGACGTGCTCCTGGTGGACACGGCCGGCAGGCTTCATACCCAGGACCACCTGATGCGGGAACTGGGGAAAATTCGCCGCGTCCTCGAAAAGAAAATTCCCGGCGCCCCGCACGAGGCGCTTCTTGTGCTCGACGCCACCACGGGCCAGAACGCGATTCAACAGGCGAAGCAGTTTCGCGAGGCCATCGACGTGACGGGCGTGTTTCTTGCAAAACTCGACGGCACGGCCAAGGGGGGCATCGTGCTGGCCATCCAGAGGGAACTCGGTATCCCCGTCAAGTTCGTCGGCATCGGCGAGGGGGCCGACGACGTCGCCCCGTTCGACCCGGACACGTTCGTCGAGGCCTTGTTCGGCGGAGAAACGCGATGATTATCTCGGACCTCAAAATCTTCGAGTTGGAGGGCGGCGAAGTCCTGGCAAGAGCGCCGCTGGATCGAGGTCCCCGAGTTGCCTGGATAAACACCGGGGTTCCAAAGGCACAAGGACGAGACAAAGGAAAAATGTCATGACACACGATCTTCAATGGGGAATCTTGGGCACTGGCGCCATCGCCCGCACGTTCGCCAGGGGGCTGGCAGGCTCGAAAAGGGGGCGGCTCGTCGCGGTCGGCAGCCGCTCCAAGGAAAAGGCCGAGGCGTTCTGCAAAGAGTTCGGCGCGCCCCGCGCACACGGTAGTTACGAAGACCTTCTCGCCGACGAGCAGGTCCAGGCGGTTTACGTCGCCACCCCTCACCCGATGCACGCCAAGTGGACGATCCGGGCCGCAGAGGCCGGGAAACACATCCTTTGCGAAAAGCCTCTCACGCTGAACCACGCCGAGGCCATGGCCGTCATCGAAGCCGCACGCGAGCACGACGTCTTCCTGATGGAAGCGTTCATGTACCGCTGCTATCCGCAGACGGCCAAACTCGTCGAACTTCTGCGCGACAAGGCCATCGGCGAGGTTCGTGTCATCCACGCGACATTCAGTTTCGACGCCGGATTCAACACCGAGTCGAGGCTCCTCAAGAACGCGCTCGGCGGCGGCGGCATTCTGGACGTGGGGTGCTACTGCGCCTCAATGGCAAGGCTCATTGCGGGCGTCGCGGCAGGCAAAGACTTCGCCGAACCGGTTGACGTGAAGGGCGTCGGCCGCCTCGGCGAAACCGGTGTGGACGAGTGGGCCATTGCCTCGCTCGAGTTTCCCGGCGGCATTCTCGCCCAACTGGCCACCGGCGTCCGTGCCACTCAGGACAATGTCGTCAAAATCTTCGGGTCGGAAGGCAGCATCCTTATTTCCGACCCGTGGATGCCCGGCCGCGAGGGAGGCACAACCAGGATCATCCTTCACAGAAAGGGCGAGAAGCAACCTCAAGAGATCCTCGTCAAGGCCTCGCAGGGCCTCTACAGCATCGAAGCCGACACTGTCGCAGAACACATCGACGACCGCCAGGCACCGTTCCCCGCCATGACCTGGGCCGATACGCTCGGCAACATGCGGACGCTGGACCGCTGGCGCAAGAGCATCGGCCTGGTTTATGAAAGCGAAAGGCCTGAGGCGCACGCTATGCCCGTCCACGGCCGACCGCTGGCCGTCCGGACGCCGACCAACATGAAATATGGCCGCATCCCGGGGCTCGAAAAAGACATCTCGCGCTTGATGATGGGTGTGATGCATCACCGGCCCTCGCCGTATGCAGCCGTTATGTTCGATGGCCTTTTCGAGCGCGGAGGAAACGGCTTCGACACGGCCCACATCTATGGCGGCGGAACGTGCGAGAAAGCCCTGGGGTGGTGGATTAGGAAACGCAACATCCGCGACCGCGTCGTCGTCCTCGACAAAGGCGCCCACACGCCCGACTGCTACCCCGAGGCGCTTACCAAGCAACTCCTTGAGAGCCTGGAGCGCTTGGGAACGCAATATCTCGACATCTACATGATGCACCGCGACAATCCGGAGGTGCCGGTCGGAGAGTTCATCGACGTTCTCAACGAGCACAAGGCCGCCGGTCGCATCCGCATCTTCGGCGCCTCGAACTGGTCCATCAAACGCGTCGAGGAGGCCAATGCATGCGCAAAGAAGAAAGGGCTGGCGGGCTTCGTGGCCGTCAGCAACAACTTCAGCCTCGCACGCATGATCGAGGCGCCCTGGTCCGGTTGCCTCGCCGCATCGGACCCCGAGTCGCGGGCCTGGTTCACCGAGACCCAGATGCCGCTTATGCCCTGGTCGAGCCAGGCTCAGGGTTTCTTCGCCGGCCGCGCCGACCCCAACGACCGCTCGAACAAGGAGCTCGTCCGCTGCTGGTACAGTGACGACAATTTCCAGCGGCTCGATCGCGCCAGAGCCCTAGCCGCCGAGAAAGGCGTCCTGCCGATTAACATCGCTCTGGCCTACGTCTTATGCCAGCCGTTCCCCACGTTCGCGCTCATCGGCCCGCGCACCCTCGCCGAAACGCGAACGGCCATGGCCGGACTCGACGTCAAGTTGACGCCCGAAGAATTGGCCTGGTTGAACCTCGAAGCGTAGCCGCCGCCCAGACATGTCACACGGGGTCCCTTGCGGGGCCGGTCCTCCGAGTCTAAAGGCCTTCTTCCTCGGGCGGAATGCGAACGACTTTCGAGAGGAGAAGGTAGTTGCGTCCGTGATAAAGGGTGACGAGTCCGGAGACGCGCCAGCGGGCGTGCTTGGCACCCTGAGCGGTCGCGTTTTCGAGGTATTCGCGATTGGCGCTTTCCAGCAGCCGCATGGGCTCGTCGCCGGAGTCGAAGACGAAGATGGGGCAACCTTCCTCGTCGAGGGCGAGGCGTCCTTCGCGGTCGAAGAGGTGTTTGCCCTCGGCGATGGGGCCGGGGCCCGGCTTGGGGGCCGGACGATACTTGCCCGGCTTGAACGGATCGGTTTCATCAACCGGCGGGATGAGGGGGATATCGACTTCTGGCAGTTGGGCCGGCGGGTCAATCGTTGGTTCCTTTGGTGGGGGCGCGGGAGACGCCTCCGGGGCGGAGAGCGCTTCCGACTCGCCGCCGTAAACAAACGCCACCGACGCCAGGGCTATACCGATGGCGGCCGCGGCCGCCGCAATTGCAACCTTCTTCATCGCCAACCTCCTGCCTGTTTGCTTGCCCCGCGCGCATTGTGTGGTGCGCGCTCGGAGCCGCCGGACAAATGTCGTAGCGGTGCGCGCTCAGCGCTTCGGACGTTCCAGCCGCTTTTCCAATTCGTCGAGTCGCCGCTCGGTTTGGTCCGCCATTCGATCCAGCATCTTTTCGAGGCGGCCGAGTTCGCGGTCGAGCGTTTCTTCCAAGGCGTCGAGGTGCTCTTCGAGCGCGTCGAGCCTTTCAAGGATTCGCCCGATGTCCTTTCCGACGCCGTAAGTGTCCTTTTCGGTGTCGCCTCGCTCGGCCTCCGGGCGTTCGGGGAGTCGTCGAGTTTCCTCGCGCCACCGCTCGATTTGCGGCCGCAGGCGCTCGATGTATTCCCGGAGTTCGGGCATGTTGCGGAGCCACTCTTCGGGCACGCCGTGCGGCGGGGGTCCCTCCTCCGCGCGCCGGCCGCGCGGCCTCTCGCCCAGGGTGACGGTCGCCTCGCGTTTTTCGCCCATCCGGTAATACGTGATGCGGACCTTATCGCCGGGCTTGTGGGCGCGGACTTGCTCAATCAACTCTGCCGGTTCGGTGACCTTGCGGCCGTTGAGTTCGGTGACCACGTCGCCGGGGAGCATTTCGGCCGCGGCCGCCGGGCTGTCGTCGGCCAGGCTGTTGATAAGGACGCCGGTGTCGGTCCCGGCAATTTTCTTCATCTCCTCCGGCAAGGGCGCCACCATGATGCCGAGAAAGCCGGGCGCCTCCTCCTCGTCTTTCTCTTCAGGCCCCGGCTCGGCGGCTCCTGCGATGACAACAGCGAGCAGAAGCGCAAAAGCCGGCAACACTGGCCGCCACCATTTTTCGGTCATTTTCAGTCTCCTTCCCTGTATCACATTCCCCATCTTACCCTTTCGGGGCCGGAATGGAAACTGGATTTGCTCTGGTTGCCTCGTGGCCGGCGGCCTATAATCCTCGCGCGGACGGTGTGGAGAGGCGGCATCATGGCTCAACGGCCGGTGCGGGTCATCGTGAACCCCATTTCGGGTCGCGGCCAGGACCGCGCCTTCCCCGAACGTCTCAGGATGCACCTTGTCCCGCGCCACTTTCCGTGCGAAATTATCCGCACAGAGGCCCCCGGCCATGCCCGGCACTTGGCCGAATCCGCCCCCGACGACACGCACTGCGTGGTGAGCATCGGCGGCGACGGAACCCACCGCGAGGTCCTTTCGGGCTTGCTCGGGCGACCGGTTCCCGCCTGCGTCGTCCCGTCGGGGACCGAGAACGTTTTTGCCAGGACCTTCCATCTGACAGGGACCCTGCGCGAGACGGTGGAACTCATTCAGCGGGGCCGGCCTGTGATCCTGGACACCGGGTCCGCGAGCGGTCACCCATTCACCATGTTCTCCGGCGCCGGTTTTGACGCGGCGGTCACGCAATTGGTTCACGCAAAAAGGCGGGGTCCCATCGACCGGGGGGCCTACTATGCACCCGTCGCGCGGCTGTGGTGGCAGTATGCATTTCCGGCGCTTCGAGTGGTGGTGGACGGGCGCGTGGTGGCGGAGGACGCGGGGCTGGTCGTCGTGGCCAACACGCCGAAGTATGCCGACCGGCTGGTCATCGCTCCGCGGGCCGTCGCGGACGACGGCCTTTTGGACGTCGTCTGCTACCGGACGCGGTCGCGATGGTCGATGCTGTGGTATTATCTGCAGACGAAACTCGGCACCCACCTCAAGGACCGGCAGGTCGCCTACGAACAGGGCAGGCGCGTCGAGGTCACCTGCGCCGAGGGCGAGGCGCCCGTCCAGGTGGACGGCGACGCCCTGTTGACGACGCCGGTCACGTACACGGTGCGGCCGAGGTCCGTCCGGATTTTAATCCCGCACCGGCCGGATCGGGTGAGAAGCAACCAGCGAATCTGAGATTTGAAATCTCCGATGGCGGACACAAGATATCGGGTACGAAGGAGCGGAAGATGGCAAAACGCGAGGCTGTTGTGGGCGGCCGGCGCCTGGGAAGCGAACGGCTTTTCCTCGTCGCCGGGCCGTGCGTCATCGAGTCGGAAGACCTGTGCCGCCGCATCGCTGAACACTTGCAAGCGGTGGCGGAGCGGCTCGACCTTTCCGTGGTCTTCAAGGCGTCATACGACAAGGCGAACCGGACAAGCGGTTCGTCGTTTCGCGGACCGGGCCCGGACGAGGGCCTCGCGATCCTGGCGAAGGTCCGCGAGGAGTTTGGCCTGCCGATCCTTTCCGACGTCCACACGCCGGCCGAAGCCAAAATGGCCGGCGATTGTCTCGACTGTCTCCAGGTGCCCGCCCTCCTTTGCCGCCAGACCGACCTTGTCCAGGCGGCGGCGCGCCACGGGAAGGCCGTGAACCTCAAGAAGGGCCAGTTCCTTGCGCCGTGGGACATGAAGCACGTCGTCGCCAAAGCCGCCGAGGCGGGAGCGAAGCATATTCTCGTGACCGAACGCGGAACGAGTTTCGGCTACAACCGGCTGGTGGCGGATATGACGGGGCTGCCGGAACTGGCGGCCCTCGGCCATCCGGTCGTTTTCGACGCGACGCACAGCGCCCAGATGCCGGGCGGCCTGGGAACCGCGAGCGGCGGGAGCCGGGAAGCGGCGGCGCTCTTGGCGAAAGCGGCCGTCGCGGCGGGGGCCGACGGCCTGTTTCTCGAAGTCCACCCGAATCCCGACAAGGCCCTCTCCGACGGACCCAACTCGACCCGCCTATCGGACCTCGAAGAACTCCTTGAGACCTGCCTGGCGATCCGGTCTGCGCTTGTCTGAGTCGGAAGGCGGCGCCGGCGTTTTTCAGGAGCGGCGCAAGGGCCGTTGGGCGAAGCGTCGCCGGATTTGATTTGCTTCCTGCCAGAGGTGGGTATCCAGCGACAGGAACTTGACGAGGGACGCCGTCGAGACGCTCAGGGTCCCGACCACGTCGCTCACCTTTCCTTCCGCGGCTTCGAGGTGGTCGAGGATGTGTGCCGCGGCGATGAGATAGGCGTTGGATTTCTGGCTGATGCGCGGCCAACGCGGGTCGGCGAGTGCTTCGGCCAGGCTGCCTTTGGGCGGCGCGCCGGCATCCGCCGCTTCCCGAACGCGAAGCGCGATAGCCTTGCGGAGGCGCTTCATGGCCACGCGGCGGTTCTCATGCTGGCTTCGCCGCTCGGTCGCCGTCACGGAAACGCCAGTGGGCCTGTGCGTCAGGCGCACGGCCGAATCTGTCTTGTTCCGGTGCTGGCCGCCGGGCCCGCTCGCACGAAACGTTTCGACGGCGCACTCGGCCACGAGTTTCGCGTCCGGCTGCGCAAGATACTGATCCCTCGAACCGGCCATCTCGCCTCCGGCAACGGTGCCACCGGCATTGTGCGCTCCCGGAGGGTGGGCGTGCCAGAGTAAAACCGTCCGTTGCATCGGCGGCCGAAGGCCCTAAGATGACGTTACGATGAACGAACATACACTGGAACGGCTGGAATTCGGGAAGGTGCTGGAGCGGATTGCCGCGCAGGCCCAACTCGGCCTCGGCGCCGATGCTGTGCGCGCCCTTCGCCCCACGACCGACCTGGAAGCCATCCGGACCCGCGCCGGGCGCATCGCCGAGGCAGTACAAGTTTTCGAGAAGGGCGAGACGTTCGGCGTTGACGCGTTTGAGGACCCGGCGGCGTTCCTGGAGCGTGCGGCCATCCAGGACGCAGCGCTCGCCCCCATGGAACTTCGGACCGTCGCGTTGATTCTTCGCAACGCCGACGACGTTCAGCGCACGTTCAGGCGCCTGCGGTCGGAGGCGCCGCTGCTCTGGAAACTCGCGTTCGACCTGGCGCCGGAACCGGACCTCGCGCGGGAGATCGAAGCGGCCGTCGAACCCGACGGGACGGTGGCGGACGCGGCCAGCAAGGAACTGGCGCGCCTTCGCCGGGCGATGCGGGTCCTGCAGGACCGGATTCGCAAGCGCCTCGAAAGAATGGTCCAGGACGCCGACCTGAAGCCTTTCCTGGGCGACGATTACGTCACGCTTCGGGGCGGGCGGTATGTCCTCCCCGTCCAGGCCGCGCAGGCCGGCCAGGTTCCCGGCATCATCCACGACCGAAGCGACACCGGGCACACGGTCTTCCTCGAGCCGCAGCAGGTAGTGCCGCTCGGGAACGAACTGCGGACGCTGGTCGCCGATGAGGAGCGGGAAGTCCAGCGCATCCTGCGGTCACTGACGGACCGGGTGCGGGAACACCTTGAGCCGCTGCGCCGGACGGTCCGCACGCTGGTCGAGTTCGACCTGGTGCGGGCTGCGGCGCGCTACGGCCGCGCGCATCGGATGACAACTCCCGTGTTTGCGGAAAAGGGCGCGCCCTTGTGCATCGTGCGCGGGCGGCACCCGATTCTGGAGGACGCGCTGACGGAGTTAGGTCGCGAGGTTGTGCCGCTGGATTTCGAGATCGGCGGCCCGGTGCGCACGATTGCCATCACGGGCGCCAACGCCGGCGGCAAGACGGTCGCCCTGAAAACCATCGGGCTTCTGTGCCTCATGGCTCAGACGGGGCTGCCTGTGCCGGCCGAGAAAGGGACCTGCTTTTTGCCCCTGGCGCAGATAGCCGTGGACGTCGGCGACGAGCAGAGCATCGAGGCGAATCTTTCGACCTTTTCGGCGCACGTCGGACACACGAAGGAGATTCTGGCGTCGGCGGGTGAAGGGACGCTGGTGCTGCTCGACGAAATCGGCGCTGGAACCGATCCCACGGAAGGCGGGGCACTCGCGTGCGCGGTCCTCGAGGCGCTGCACGCGCGCGGGGCCTGGACGGTTGTCACGACGCATCTGGGTCAGGTCAAAGGGTTCGTCCACGAACGGGACGGGATGGAAAACGCCGCCGTCGAGTTCGACCCTGAGACGCTCGAGCCGACGTACCGGCTCATCCTCGGCCGGCCCGGGGCAAGCCATGCGCTTCGAATCGCGAGGCGCCTCGGGCTGCCGGGAGAGGTCCTGGCCGCCGCCGAGGAACTGGTGGATTCGGGCGCCATCGAGATGGAGGGATTGCTTACGCGGCTGACCGAGTCGCTCAAGAAAGCGGAGACCGAGGCCGCCAGTGCCCGGCGCCACCGCGCCGAAGCCGAAAGCAAGAGTGCGGAACTTGCGCAGCGCCTCGAACAGGTCAAGCGCGAACGCAAGGAAGCGCTTCGGCGCGCCGCCGAAGAGGCGCGGAACCTGGTGGAAAACACGCGGCGCGAAATGCAGCAGGCGCTCGAAGACGCCCGCCGCGCCGGCGCAGACACCGAGGCCACGCGACACCTTCGCCGAAAGGTTGAAGAGAAACGCGGGGCCCTCAAGAGGCAGGCGGCGGAACTCGCTCCGCGCCTGCGCGGCACCATCCCGCTTGAGCAATTGACCGAGGGACAGCGCGTCTGGGTGGCGCCGATGAAGTGCCACGGCCTAGTCGCCCGCGTGGACAAGCGCCGAAAGAAGGTCACGGTGGAGGCGCGCGACATGACGATCGAGGTGGAGCTGTCGGCGATCCAGCAGCCGGGCGAGGCGGGCGAAGCACCGCCGCCCCAGCGCGAAGGCCGGACGGTCGTCGAGCGTCCCGCGTCGGTCGCGCCCGAACTGCACCTGCGGGGCGAGCGCTACGACGAAGCCCGCCGGCACCTCGAAACCTATCTTAACGAGGCGTGCCTGGCGGAATTGCCGAGCGTGCGGATCATCCACGGCCACGGGACGGGTGCCCTCCAGCAGATGGTCCACGACTTCCTGAAGGAGTTTCCGTTGGTCGTGTCGTTCCGGTTCGGGGAGCGCGGCGAAGGCGGCATGGGCGTGACGGTTGCGACGCTCAAGTAGCCCCCCACACCGCCCCCCCCCTTACTACAAGTCCACGATGACCTCTTCGAGCGGCCGCTTGGGGACGTGGTGGACGTCGTCGGCGTCGCGATAATAGTTGATGCCGCCGCCCGGCTTCAACTCCTCAAGGACACACGTCTCGGCGGGGACGCCGAGGGCGACGACCAGGAGAATGTCAAAGCAGTCTGGAATGCCGAACTCCTTGCGGAGCCCAGCGCGGTCGATGGCGCCGAGCATGCAGCCGCCGAGGCCGCGCTCGACGGCAGCCAGGAGGAGCGACTGGCACGCGATGCCGTGATCGCAGCCGGGGTCCTTCGCGATTCCTTTATCATTCAGGACGATGACGTATGCCGTCGGGCGTTCGCCCTCGGCCGGTCCCGGCCAATCCTTGAGCGCCCCGGCCCAGGCGAGGTGCGGAAACAGCCGCGCGCACGTGTCCGCGTGATTCAAGAGGATATACTTGAGCGGCTGGCGGTTGGCGGCGCTGGGGGTGCGGCGGGCGATGTTCACGAGATAGCGGAGCGTTTCTCGCTCAACGGGCTTGGACTGGTCGAAGCGGCGGTAGGAACGGTTCTTGACAATTAGGCTCTCAAAATCCATGAGGTCTTCCCTTTTCTGCGTGTTCGGTGGCGACGACGCCGCCAAGGATAACCGCGCAGCCGCGTTGCCACAAGGCCCGCCTATCCTGCCCTACGGGCCGGCGAGAGCCGTTCCGAAAATCGGCTGTATCTTGACAGGGGGTCCGGCCGACAGTATTAGCAAGTCCCATTTTTGCAGGCCGGAGGCGACCAGCGGCGTGAAAAAGAACATCGTCATCGTCGAAAGTCCCGCGAAGGCCAAGACGATTGAGAAGTATCTCGGGAAGGATTTTGGCGTCCGGGCCTCGATGGGCCACGTGCGCGACCTGCCGCCCAAACGACTCGGCGTGGACGTCGAGAGCGATTTCGCGCCCACCTACACCCTGCTGGCCGGCAGGAAGAAAGTCGTGGCCGCGCTCAAGAAGGCCGTCGCCGGCGCTTCGGACGTTTACATGGCAACCGACCTGGACCGCGAGGGTGAAGCCATCGCGTGGCATCTTTGCGAGGCTCTGGGCCTGGAGCCGAGTGCGGTCAAGCGCGTCGTCTTCAATGAGATCACCCGGTCCGCCATCCAGGCTGCGTTTGCCGAGCCGGGGCGGATCGACACGAACAAGGTTTCGGCGCAGGAGGCGCGGCGGATTCTGGACCGGCTGGTCGGATACAAACTGAGCCCGCTGCTCTGGAAGAAGGTGGCGAAGGGGCTCTCGGCCGGTCGGGTCCAGAGCGTGGCGGTCCGCCTGATTGTCGAGCGCGAAAGTGAGATCCGCGAGTTCCGGCCGGAGGAATACTGGAAGGTCACCGCCCACCTCACCCGGAGCGGCCGGAAAAAAAGGTTCCAGGCCGAACTGGTCGAAGTGGACGGGGAAAAGTTCCGCCCCGGGGCCGAAACCGGCGCCAAGACCATCGGCCGGGCCATGCGCGAGGCCGCCTACCGCGTCCGGGCCGCCCAGCGCCGCCGCGTCGAGAGTTCGCCACCGCCGCCGTTCACGACCAGCGAACTGCAGCGAGCCGCCTCCAACGAACTGAGGTTCAGCACCAAAAAGACAATGTATATCGCCCAGGAACTTTACCAGGGCGTGGAACTCGGAACCGAAGGCGCGGTCGCGCTGATTACGTATATGCGGACGGACTCGCACCGCGTGGCCGCGACGGCTCAGGCGGCGGCGCGGGAGTTCATCGCCCGCGAGTTCGGCGAGCCCTATCTGCCCGAGCACCCGCCGCGTTACTCCTCTCGCGGCCGGGCCCAGGAGGCCCACGAGGCGATCCGCCCCACCGACGTCGCCCGAACCCCCGACTCGGTCAAAGGGCGTCTGGGCCGCGACCAGGCCCGCCTCTACGAACTTATCTGGAAGCGGTTCGTCGCCAGCCAGATGAAACCCGCCGAGTGGGACGTCACGGACGTTGAGATCGAGGCGACCGACGGGGGGATGACCGGACTTTTCAAGACCCGCGGACGCGTCCTCGTTTACGACGGGCACACACGCGTCAGCGGCATCCGCTTGGGCAAGGATGACCAGCAACTGCCGGACCTTCAGAAGGGCGAGACCCTCGACCTGAAGCAACTCGACGAAACGCAGCATTTTACCCAGGCGCCGGCCCGTTACACGGAAGCCTCGCTGGTGCGGAAACTCGAAGGTCTCGGCATCGGCCGGCCCAGCACCTACGCCCCCATCGTCTCGACCATCCAGCAGCGCGGCTACGTGAAGCAGCAGCAGCGGCTGTTCTTGCGATGCACGAGACATCCCGACTGCCGCTGTGTCAGCGAATGCGATCTGGGCGGCAAGCCCGTGAATCCGGCGGACAAGCAAGAAGGCGACGCCTGTCCCAACTGCGGCGCCCAACGCGAACCGAAAAAGGGCCGACGTTCCTTCTTCGCCACCGAACTGGGAGAGATCGTCACCGACAAACTCGTCCGCCATTTCCCGAGAATCATGGACGTCAAATTCACCAGCCACATGGAAGACGAACTCGACCAGGTCGAGGCGGCGAAACTCGACTGGCTCAGCGTCGTCCGGGAGTTTTGGGAACCTTTCTCCGAGGCGCTGGCGCAAGCGGGGGAAAACATGAAAAGCGCAAAGAACCACGTGGACGAACAGGCGGGGCCCTGCCCCAAATGCGGGGCGGCTCTCGTGAAACGCTGGTCGAAAAGCGGGGCGTTCCTCGGATGCAGCAACTACCCCGACTGCACCTACACGCGGCCTTTGGAGGGCGAGGCGCGCCCCGAACCGAAATCCACCGACCACCTGTGCGAAGCGTGCGGCGGGCGGATGCTCCTTCGCGTCAACCGCCGCGGCCAGCCGTTCCTCGGATGCGAAAACTACCCAAAGTGCAAGAACACGATGCCCTCGGACGACCAAGGGAACCCCATCAAGCCGGAACCGACCGGCGAAGTGTGTGAGAAATGCGGCGCTGCGATGGTCGTCAAGCACGGCCGGCGAGGACCGTTCGTCGCCTGCTCGGCGTTTCCAAAGTGCCGCAATACCCGCCCGCTCACGAAGGAAAAGACGGCGGCGGCAAAGACGCCCGGCAAAGGCAAGTCCGGCACCGCCGCCGCGAAGACGGCCCCCGCCCGACGCAAGTCAAAAGCGATTCCCACTGACCGGACGTGCCCCGACTGCGGCCAGGCGCTGGTGATCCGGTCGGGGCGGCGCGGCAAGTTTCTGGGCTGCTCGGGATACCCCAAGTGCCGCCACACCGAGAACCTGCCGGATGACCTGAAAGAGGCCCGCCGGTCCGAGGACGTCTGACGCCTCCTTGCGCCTCCCTCACAAGGTGTGGCTCTTTTTTCCGGCGCGGCCTTGGCGTATAGGTGGCGCGCCCGCCGCGCTCCGCGTGTCTTGCCGGCAAAATTCCTTGACGCCCCGGTGGCGGGGCCCTAAAATTGTTTTTCTTTGCTCTCTCCCCAACAGGATGGTTTGGGCGATGTGTCTTAGGCCAGGAGACTCGCTGATGCTCAAAGAGATTCGGATTCACGGTCGCGGCGGACAGGGCAGCGTCACCGCCGCCGAGGTCCTCGCCAAGGCCGCGTTCAAGGACGGTCTGGTGAGCCAGGCGTTTCCGGCGTTCGGATCCGAAAGGATGGGGGCTCCCGTGCGGGCCTTTTGCAGACTTAGCGACCAGCCGATCCGCACCCGGGCCGTCATCGAGGAGCCCGACTATCTGATCGTTCAGGACCCGACGCTTTTCGGCCAGGTGGACATCTGTGGCGGCCTGAAAAAGGGCGGCATGGCCATCGTCAACACCGAGAAGCCCGACGAGATCCAGGTGCCGGACGGCACGACGCTCAAGGCCGTCGCCGGCACGCGCATCGCCCTGGACGTCATCGGCCGGCCGATTCCGAACATGGTGATGATCGGGGCGTTTGCCGGGACGACGGGTCTGGTGAGCCTCGAATCGCTCCAAGAGGCCGTGAAGGAACGGTTCGGCGGCAAGGTCGGCGACCTGAACGCCGAGGCCGTCGAAAAGGCCTACAACGCCGCCAAAGGGCAGTAACCATTAGCCGCCCACCTTGTCCTTGTTTGCATCGGACCCGTATGGGGTGGGCGCGAGCCGTTACGAAAGCGAGGATGCGATGACCAGCAAACTCTTGAGCGTCGAAAAACTTTCCATCGGATGCGTCGCGCCGCCGGGGGCGAGCCTCTCGAACAAGACCGGTGCGTGGCGGGCCCGGCGCCCCATCTTCAAGCAGAAAGACTGCACCGGCTGCCGCGCCTGCGAAATGGTTTGCCCGGAAGGCTGCGTCTTCGGTGACCCGAAGCAGAAGCAGTTCGACTTCGACCCGGATTACTGCAAGGGGTGCGGCATATGCGCGGTCGAGTGCCCCGTCCAGGACATCGACATGGTGATGGAGGAGAAGTGATGGCCGGTAAGCAAGAGATTCTTGAGGGTGCGATGGCGGTCGGCCACGCCGTGGCGCGCTGTCGGCCGGAGGTCGTCGCCGCCTATCCGATCACGCCCCAGACTCACATCACCGAGGAACTTTCGCAGATCGTCGCCGACGGCGACCTCGACGCTGAGTTTGTCAAGGTCGAAAGCGAGTTCGGCGCAGCCAGCGTCTGCCTGGGCGCCAGCGCCGCCGGCGCCCGCGCCTATACGGCCACCTCTAGCCAGGGCCTCATCCTCATGAGCGAGGTCCTCTGGAACATGGCGGGGATGCGCCTGCCGGTGGTCCTGGCTTGCGCGAACCGGTCCCTCTCGGCGCCGCTTTCCATCTGGTGCGACCACCAGGACGCCGAAGCCATTCGGGACTGCGGCATCATCCAACTTTACGCCGAGGACTCCCAGGAAGCGTGCGACATGCACGTCCTGGCCTTCAAGGTGGCCGAGGACCGGCGCGTCCTTTTGCCCGTGATGGTCAACCTGGACGGTTTCCTGCTGACCCATGTCTTCGAGCCGACCGAACTGCCGGACCAGGAACTCACCGACGCATTTTTAGGCTCGTACGAGGCGGTCCTGAAACTCGACGTGGACAATCCCGCCACCTTCGGTGCCTTCACCGAACCCGACAAGTGCATGGAAGGCCGCTGGATGGTCCACGACGCCTGCCTCCGCAGCCTCGAGGTCATCCAGGAGGCAAGCGCCGAATTCGAAAAGGTTTTCGGGCGGGCAAGCGGCGGCCTGCTGGAAAAGTATAAGAGCGACGACGCCGAAACGATCCTCATCGCCAAAGGTTCGATCTGCGGCACGATTAAGGACGTGGTCGATCAGGCGCGCGACGAGGGCGTCAAGGTCGGTCTCGTGCGCATCAAGACCTATCGTCCGTTCCCGACCCGCGCGCTGCTCGAAGCCGTCAAGGGCGCCAAGCAGATTGCAGTGCTCGAGAAGGGCGGCTCGTTCGGCGCCGGCGGCGTCATGACGCCCGAGGTCAAGGAGCCCCTCTATGACGCGGGGCTTCAGATTCCCGTCAGCGGCTTCTGCATCTGCCTCGGCGGCCGCGAGGTCCATCCCGACGGCATCCGCGAAATCATCGACCGCGCCTCCAGCGGCGAAAAGCAGACCGCCTACGAATACTTCCGCCTGAAGAAAGAACTCCTCCCGGACCTGGTCCCGGAGGCGTAAACTACCCGCGGCCGCTGGCGGCGGTGCGGGTACGAAGTTTGAATGTTCTGGTCATTTTGGGGGACAGAAACATGGGCCAGAAAGATGGGATATGGTACTGTGACGTGTGCGCCGAGAGTATGGCTTTGGGCGCAAAGAGATACCCCTTAGATGGAGGTAGGTGCTGTTGTCTGAAATGTTGGGAAGAGTTAAAAGAAGTAAAGCCTAAGCCCTCGTCTTCTCAGGTTGCCTCACAAGTGGTGATGCTTGGCGCGGGAGTTACAGGGCTACCCGGCACTGAGAGGACGAGCGGCATGGCCGTGGCCTCGCTCGTGTTGGGTATTCTGAGCCTTGTTACCTGCTTTGTTGGGATTGCACCGGGAGTATTGGCGATTGTGTTTGGGGCGGTTTCGTTAAGATGTTTCTCGAGGGATAGCCATCTGAGAGGACGTGGAATGGCGGTGGCTGGGTTTGTTACGGGTGTTCTAGGCACTATCTTAGGGTGTATTTTACTATACTCGTACTTATCTTACCCGGCTAGCCATCCGTAGATAGTCATGTAGTCGGCATGAATTGAAAAGGTTGGGCACTCAGCGCTCACTACAATAGTATATCAAGCGCAACCGAATTGGCGGCGAGGCGACAAATGAAAAGGCTCGTGTTGATAGAATTTAATACGGAGACCAAGGGCATTGTATTATTGAATCCGGAGCAGATTGTTTACATTGGCGCCCAGTGGTACAAGGGGCAGGAGGGTGTTGAGGGCACCAGGGTTTACTTGTCCAATGGCGAAGTGTGGGAGGTGCCGGGCGAGAGCCATGAAATTGCTGCTAACATTGAGGCCCTTGTTGAAGATGAAGAATTACAGTAAACCAATCGGGGCATGAAAGTCCCCACCCTACTGGGGAGGATTGACCGTGAATTTTGATTATTCCGACCGCGTCTTGAAACCCGGTTACACGTCGTGCCTCGGATGCGGCGAAGCGCTGGTCATGCGCATCGTCGCCCAGGCCGCCGGCAAAAACTCCATCTTCACCAGCGCAACCGGCTGCTCCGAAATCTTCACCTCGCGCTATCCCCAGTCCTCGTGGGCCGCGCCGTGGATTCACAGCCTCTTTGAAAACAGCGCAGCCGTCGCATCGGGCGTCTATTACGCCCTCAAGCACAAGGGCAAACTGGAAGGCGTCAATGTCATCAGCACCGGCGGCGACGGCGGCACGGCCGACATTGGTCTCCAGTGCCTCTCCGGTGCCCTCGAGCGCGGCGACGAGTTCCTCTACGTCTGCTGGGACAACGAGGCCTACATGAACACCGGTATCCAGCGCTCCAGCCTCACGCCGCTGGACGCCTCGACCACGACGAGCCCCGCCGGCAAGGCTTCCTGGGGCAACGACCGCCCCAAGAAAGACCTGCCGATGATTGTGGCCGCCCACAACATCGCCTACATCGGCGTCGGCTCGTGCGGCTACTACCGGGAACTGCCGCGCATGGTTAAAAAGGCCCTCTCCTATCGCGGGCCGAAGTATCTCCAGATCCACGCCGTCTGCCCGCTGGGCTGGCGGAGCGACCCGGCGAAGACGGCCGAGATCGCCCGCCTGGCCTTCGAAACCGGCTGCTATCCGCTCTTTGAGATCATTGAGGGCGAAACGAAGCCCCACCGTCCGCCCAAGGAAGGCTGGAAGCGCATTGAAGAGTATCTGAAACCGCAGGGCCGGTTCCGGCACCTTTTCCGCGCGGCCGACGGCGAAGCCCGAATCGCCCGCATCCAGGCCCTCGCCGCCGCCAACATCCGCAAGTTCTATGGCGACGACGCCGTCCCCGACTTCGCTCGTGAGGCCGAGGCCAAGGTCGCTGAGATGGCGGAAGCAAGTGACTGAAGGTGCTGCCATGCTTTACGTCACCCTCCATGCCGCATGGATGATTCTGGCCGTCGCGGTTGGCGCCGTCGCCGGCTACATGGGCCTCTTGCGCGCCACGCAGCGCCCCGACGGCTCGACCCCCTTGCCCGGCCGCTTTCTTATGCGGTCCCACATCAGTTGCGGCACCACGTACTACGCCATGATTTATATCGGGCTTCTGTTCGGCTGGGCGGTGCACGAGTTCCTCCTGGAGCAGCGCGTCCTCCCTCACGGCCCCTTCAAGGCCCACGTCGTGCTGGCCGTCGCCACCGGCATCCTGTACGGCGTGGCGTGGATACTCGGCTCCCAGATGACCCGAGAGCCTGCCGGCCCGCGCCGCCTCCGCCCCCGGCTTCACATGGCCGCCAACTTCACCGCCTGCACGCTCGTGGCCGTCCAGATCGTCCTGGCCGCCTATTACGTGTGGATTCGGCCGGGGTAGTCCCTGTCGGCGAGCGGCCCGCCCCGTCGCTTATTGCCTGTGGCCGCGGACGCAGGCGGCGCGTATGATGGTGCACATGGAACTTATCCGCGACCTTGACAAAATTGAGCCCCGCTTCAAAGGCGGCGTCGTCTCGGTCGGTGTCTTCGACGGTGTCCACCTCGGCCACCAGAAGGTTCTCGGCCGCGCCGTCGAGCGGGCCCGCGAACTCGGCATCACCTCTGTCGCCTTCACCTTCCATCCCCATCCTCTTGAGGTTCTGCGGCCGGACGAAGCGCCGCCGCTCATTCAAACGTTCGGCCAGAAACTGGAGATGTTGCGCAGGATCGGCATCGCCGCCACCGTCTGGCCCGAAAACCCCGGTGAGGTCCTCACCATGACACCCGAGCGATTCATCTTGGACGTCCTGTGCGGCGCCCTGGCGGCTCGCCTCATCGTCGAAGGCAGCGACTTTCATTTCGGCGCCGGCGCGAGCGGCGATGTGGCGCGCCTTTCCGAAATCGTCGGCACACAAAATGTTGAGGTGGAGATCGTCGGCGACGTGCTGGTGGACGGCGAGCGCGTCTCCAGCACCCGCATCCGCTCTCTTATTACCGATGGCCGCGTCGCCGACGTCGCCCGATGCCTCGGCCGACCTTACGCCTACGTCGGCACGGTCGTCGAGGGCCACCATCGCGGTGAACGGCTCGGCTATCCGACCGCCAATCTCGAAGCCCCGCGGTTTCTCGTCCCCGCCGAAGGCGTCTATGCCGGCCGGGCGCTCGTGCGCGCCGGCCGCCACACCGCCGCTATCAGCGTCGGCCGCGCGCCCTCCTTCCCCGGTGAGCATCCCGTCGCCGTTGAAGCCTTTCTGCTGGATTTCGACGGGGAACTTTACGGCGAACAGATGACGCTTGAGTTTCTCCAGTTCCTGCGGCCGCAGAAAGCCTTCCCCGACCCCGACGCCCTCCGCGCCCAGATGGCCGCCGACTGCAATCGGGTCCGCAAGGTGCTTAAAGGCAAGTAAAACGACAGCGCGGCATGCCCGCGCTTCCTCATGTGTGCATGGGCGTGAATTGCCGACTTGGTGGCTGCTTCACTCCGGCGGGTTGCATTTGCTGCACGGCGTGTAGCCCTTCGCCTTCGCGTCCTCCAGGCTCATCTCTTGTCTGCTTTCCCGAAGGGTCGCGCAGCCCACCCTGTGATACTTCTCCCCCGTCTCGGTCACGTAAACGGTGACCGTCTCAGCCTCCGACTCGACGGCCGGCTGCACTTCCGGTTCTTCACTTGCCTCGCGGCAGCCCGCCGGCCCGACGACCAGGCCGGCCAGACAGACGAGCACCAGCGCCATTGCTTTCATGTCGATTGCTCCCAAGGCTCCTTGTCCCGTTTTCGCAATTCTCCGCGGGTGTATTGATAGCGGAGGCTTCGTCATGCGTCAAGCAATAAAGAGCCCCCCGGCGGGCTTGTTGTTGGCCGTTTCCTTCGGCGCTGGGCGTTTGGTGCTCAATGTTGGATGTTCGCCGTTGCTGTTCGCGGCGGGTTTGCCGAATCGTAGCCCACGCGGCTCGCCCGGGGTGATTGGGAAGGTCGCACAGGCAACCGACTCGACCGGCTGACCGCGCTCTCCGTCGGCCAGACCGTCCTCCCGGCTTACCGTTTTCCCCTCGCCAGGTGTCGTCTGGGGTCCTCCACGCGGGCCGCCTCCTCTGAAACCTCCTCCGCCTGGTCCCGCGTAATCTGTTTCCAGGTTCGCGTCGCGTTGCCGCCGGCGTATTTGGCGGCATACATGGCCTCGTCGGCGAGGTGAATGAGCGTGTCCGACGTGGCCGTCCGGTCGGCCTCGGCGGCGCTGATGCCGGCGCTGACACTGATCGGGAGGGTCCGCTTGCCGTCGGACACCGGCCGCTCGGCGATTCTTTTGCGCATGCGTTCGACGGCGCCGAGGGCCTCCTCGACGCGCGTTTCGGGCATCAGGACCATGAACTCGTCGCCGCCGTAGCGGGCCGCAAGGTCCGTGACGCGGGCATCGCC
>DATLBA010000068.1:0-21997 GCA_035527275.1 Phycisphaerae bacterium | reverse complement strand
CCTCCTGGCCGCCCAGCCTGAGGATGAACTTTACCGCCCCCAGGCGGACGTCGAAGCCGACCCGCCCGCTTTCTATTCGCCGAAGTTGTACGAGGAGATCGGCCTCGCCAAGGATTCCGGCGGCTACACGGAAGAGGAAGGCAAGCGCTTCGTCCAGCCGTTCCTCCAATACGTCGCCAGCGACCCCCCTCGCCAGACGCGCGCCCGACACACCCTTTACATCCTGCCGGTCGGGCGCACCACCGAGTTGTTCTGCCAACACTTGCGCGCGATCCGGGTCTTCCTGGAGACGTACCTGACGCTCCCGGTGGAACTCCTTCCGGCAGTCGAACTCGGCAACCCGCCGAGCCGGCTCAGACCCGACAGCAAGGAGGAAATCACGCAGTACGAAAGCCGTTTCCTCCTCAAGAACGTTGTGATGCCCTGTCGTCCGGACGATGCCTTTTCGGTCCTCGGGCTGACGCTGGAAAACCTCTACGCAGAAAACGACAAGGAATGGCCAGGAGTAGGAGGCACCTGGCAGAGCAACCCGCCCGCCGCAATCTATTCCCTGTGGCCGTTTCCCAAATCGGTGCGCCCATCGGACGCCGACTATCCGCAATATCTGGCGCGCAGTCTTCGCATTGCCGCCATGGAAGCGGTTCACACCTTCGACATTGACCCGTGCCGCCGCTACCGCTGCATCCTCAGCCAAAGCGCCCTTGACGCGCACGAGTGCATCCACCTCTGCCCGGAAGACCTGAAGAAGTTGCGGTGGAACGTCGGTTTTGATCTCGTGGATCGCTACGAGGCGCTGTGGCGACTCTACGCCCGGCTGGGCATGAAAGACGAGGCCGCCTGGGTCGTCAAACGCATCCAGGAGTGCCGACAGGCGCCCCCGGCCCCGGCGAAGGAAGCGTCGCCCGCTCCCGCGCCCGAAGAGAAGGAAAAGAACGAGACCCCCGACACGCCATGATTCTCCTGCACGTTCTCAACCTTTGTGTCGCCCTTGCCCTTCCGCGGCAGGTGGACGACCCGGCCGACCCGCTCCTGAACCCCCAGGTGAACGTCGCGCGCGACCCGGCCTCGTGGTACACCGCCACGCTCTTCGAAAAACTCTCCGAGCCGCAGCCGGGCGAGTGGCGCGAGGCCCATCCGGAGCCGGTCCAGTCCTTCGCCGAGTATGTTCGGTCCCGCCCCAACCGCCCGCGCCAGGTGCGCAAGTGGATCATTCTGCAGCCGCTCGGAACCGTCACCGGCGACGCGCGCGAACGCCTCGAAACGCTTCGCGCGTATCTCAGCATCTATTACACGCTCCCGGTCCGCGCCGAGCCGTGGATTTCCCTCGCGAACGTCCGCAGCCGCGAGCGCGAAATGGCCGGCCGAACCTTCCGCCAGTACCTCACGGGCGACATCCTCTACAACCTCCTCCTGCCGCGGGTGAAGATCGGCACGTTCGCCATGCTCGGCGTCACGATGGACGACCTGTACCCGGAAGAGTCCTGGAACTACGTTTTCGGCCAAGCGTCGCTCAAACACCGCGTAGGCGTCTACAGCCTGACACGGTTCTACCCCGAGTTCTGGGGCGACGAGGAAACCGGTGAATCCGACCGTCTCGGCCTCAAGCGGAGCCTGAAGACATTGGTTCACGAAACGGGGCACATGTTCGGCGTCCGTCACTGCCAGAAGTACGAGTGCGTCATGAACGGCTCAAACAGCCTGCGCGAATCCGACGGCAGGCCGATGCATCTGTGCCCGGGGTGCCTGAAAAAGTTTCGCTGGAACATCGGATTTGATATCATCGGGCGGTGCGAGGCGCTCAAGGCGTTCTACGAAGCGCACGAGATGGCCGACGAGGCCGAATGGGTCGGCAAGCGCCTGGCCGAGTGCCGCGACTCTCCGGCCGAAGGGACGGGCGGCGATGCCGCGCCCGACGCCGGCGAAGATAACGCCAAGGAAGAGTGAGCGAAATGCAAACGCCTAGGGAAGTCATCGATGCGCTGCTGCGTAAGCAGCCGGCCGAACGGGTCGGCCTGACGGACTCGCCCTGGGAAGACACGCTGAAAAAGTGGATCGACGAGGGCTACCACACCGACGGTGACGGCAAACCCGTCCCGCCGGCTCAGCATTTCGGATTCGACATGTGGTGCGTGGGGGGAGGGTTCGACTGGCATCCCAAGCGCGGCGTCGAGGAAATCGTCGAGGAGACCGACGAGTGGAAGGTCGTCCGCAACGGTAGCGGGGCGCTCCTGCGATGGTGGAAAAACCGGTCCGGCACGCCCGAACACATCGACTTTGCGATGACCAGCCGCCAAGTCTGGGAAAAGGAGTATCGCCCTCACCTGCTTGAGGTGGACCGCGAGCGCGTGGGCGTTAAGGCCACCGCCGACGAACTCGCCAAACGCAGGGAGCAGGGGTTCTGGACCCATTACGGCCATCAGTTCATCTGGGAGAACATGCGCCAGAGCATGGGCGACTACACGATGTACACCTCGCTCCTGACCGATCCGGACTGGGTCCACGATTACAACCGCGTTTACACCGACTTCTACAAGACCTACTTCCGCATCCTCATCGAAGAAGCGGGCAAACCCGACGGCGTCTGGCTCTACGAGGACCTCGGCTACAAGGGTAGCCTGTTTTGCGGCCCGAAGGTCCTCGAAGAATTAATCTTCCCTTACTACGAGGAGATGGTGGACTTCTTCCATGGATACGATTTGCCGGTAGTCCTGCACACGTGCGGTTTCACCGAACCGGCTCTGGACCTGATTGTCGGCGCCGGATTCGACGGCCTCAACCCCATGGAAGTCAAGGCCGGCAACGACCCGCTGAGGATTGCCGACAGGTATGCCGACCGGCTGGCGTTCATAGGCGGCCTGGATGCCCGGGTGCTCGAATCAGGCGACCGCGACCTCATCCGCCGCGAGGTCACCCGGCTCGTCGAAGGCATGAAACAGCGCGGCGCGCGCTACGTTTACGCCTCGGACCATTCCGTCTCGACCAACGTCCGACTGGCCGACTTTCAATTTGCCATTGACGTTTATCGCGAGTACATGATGTATTAGACGCACGGATGAGGCAGGAAACCTTTATCGAAGAGCCGACATGGGAAAAATGCAAACCGAAGGACGAGGCCGCGGCAGGCTGGGACCGGCTGTAGCCATCGTCTCGCTGGCAGCCGCGGTCGGGTTAGCGGCAGCGGGAGGCTGCGCCGCGCCCATTCGCTTCCCTGCCGCGCCAATCGTCCAGCGCGAAACCCGGGCCGGCCTCGTCCGGGCCTATGACACCGACGCGGACGGTCATGCCGATTATTTCACCACGCAGAACGGCGACGGCCGGACCGTTCAAATCGCCTACGACACCAACGGCGACGCCGCACCCGACACCTACCTCAACCTGGACCAGATCAGCGTCGCCGACTGCCGCCACATCGTCATCATCCTGGACGGCGTGCCGTTCGACCTCGCCAAACGGGCCTATGGTGAGGGCCGGCTCCGCCTGTTTCATCCGCCCGTGCGCCTCATCGCGCCGTTCCCTTCGATGACGGACGTGGCGTTGGCCGACGTCTTTGGAACCATGCGGTGCCTCGGATACGAGGCCCTCTTCTACGATCACAAGCAAAACCGCCTTACCGGCGGCGACTCGTACTACCTCGACATGAAGAACGAGCCCTGGACCCCCCACCTCGACTACCGCGCGGGCACCGTCCTCGACGCGCTCGGATACCTTTACCCGCGATGGACGTTCGACGAGGAACTCAAGGCCTTCAAGAACTTGTTCAACCGCCGCGACCGCAAGGACCTGGCCGTCTATTTCGTCTCGACGGCCGGCATCGGATCGCGTGAAGGTGAGGAGGGCCTGCGGCGGTGCGTCGATGAAATTGACCATGTCATCGAGGAACTCGTCTGGCAGGCGCGCGGCCTCGTGAAGTTTACGCTTCTGGCGGACCACGGGCACACCCTCAAACGGTGCGAGCGCGTCGATTTCCGAAAGTTTCTTCGCGAGCGCGGCTGGCATGTCACCGACCGCCTCGCCGGCCCGCGCGACGTCGCGCCCATTGAATACGGACTCGTGACCTACGCATCCTTCGCCACGCGCGACAAAGAGCGTCTCGGCGCCGACCTGCTTCAACACAGTGGCGTGGAATTCGTCGCCTATGCCGAAGGCGGAAAAATCGTCGTCGAAAACTCGGGCGGCGAAGCCTTCTTCGAGCGGCGCGGCGGACGATACCGCTACCGGACCGACACCGGCGACCCGCTCGGCCTTAAGCCTATCCTCGAGCAACTCAAAGCCGGCGGCAAGGTCGCCGAGGACGGCTTCGCGGACGACGCAACCCTGTTCAACGCGACCGCCCTCCATCGGTATCCCGACCCGCTCGACCGCCTCTGGCGAGCGTTTCACGGCCTCGCCGAGCACGTGCCCGACGTCGTCGCAAGCCTCAACAAGGGACACTGCGCGGGCGCGGCCGACAAAAGCGTGTGGCTCCCTTACATGGCCAGCACCCACGGCGACCTCGAGCAGAGCAGCAGCACCACTTTCATCATGTCAACCGCCGGGCCTCTGGACGGCTTCCTGCAAGAGGCCCCCGCCTTCCGAAGCCGCGACGTCTCCGAAATCATCGAGCACCTGACCGGTCGGCCGTGGCCGCCGCCTTGCGAACGGAGGCGACCGTGAGACGCTCGGGCGCATCTTTCCCGCCGGCCGCCATCCTCGCTGCCCTCTTGGCCGCCTGGCTCGGCGCTGGCTGCGCCGCCATGCCCGACCAGCGCCGCGCAACCTTTGGCTTTGACTTTCGCCTGCCCGAGCCGCCTCAACAGACATCCGCCGTGGTCTTCTTTGTCGATGGCGTCAATCCCCAGGTCTTCCAGGAACTTCTCGACGCCGACCGCCTGCCGAACCTGAAGAAGTATTTCATGGATCGGGGTCTTTACATCGAGCGGTGCGTCGCGAACGTGCCCAGCGTGACGCTCGCCAACGAGACGAGTTTTGTCACGGGCCTTTTCCCCGGCCGCCACGGCGTCACGGGCATCAACTGGTTCGATCGCAACGGCCTGATATACCGTAATTACGAGGAGGTCAACCAGAAGAACACACTCGACGGCGACTACACGGCGCCGACCATTTTCGAGCGGCTGGCCGACAAGACGACCTTCAGCCTCTTCTTCCAGGCCCACCGCGGCGCGACGAAGTTCGTCGAGAATTGGATGAGCGCCGGCCCGCCGTTCTTCTTCGGCTGGTATAACTTCGTGGACCGCATCGCACTCTGGCGGTTCGACATCGTGGCCCACGTGGCCCGGACCCGAGGCGAGTTCCCCGCCCTCGTCATCGCTTATCTCCTGGCGCCCGACATGGTTGCCTACCGCTCCGGCGTCTCCTCCGAGGCCTACCGCGAGGCGCTCATCCATGCCGACGCCCACATCGGGCGAGTCCTGCGCGATTTCGAAGCCGCCGGCCTCCTCGACCATCTCGTCCTCGTCTTCATCTCGGATCATGGAATGACCGACGTCGAACACCACTGGCCCATCGAAAAGTTCCTCCGCGACGAGTTGCGCCTGGGCGTGGCCGCACACGAGTTGGCCGACGACTTCCGCTTCGAGAGCCGGCTCAATTATTACCGGAAACAATCCTGTGTCTTGGCAGGCTCCGGCGAGCGGTACCGGGCCGTCCATCTCAGGAAACCTCGCGCCGCCGCCGCGTCCGACACTTCGGAAAACGTAACGTTTGAAAACTGGCTCATGCGTCCCTCGCCTGACGACCTCCGCGCCTATCCGACGCGCGACGGTCGCAATGTGGACCTCATTGAAGCCCTGCGAAGTGCCGAAGCCGTGGACCTGGTCGCCTATCGCCCAGGTCCCAACCGCGTCCACCTCGTCACCAAGCGCGGCACGGCTGAAGTGGCCCGACCCTCGGGTGAGGCCCGGACGTTCACCTATCAGGTCCTAAAAGGGAACGACCCGCTCGGCTACGACGCGCTCCTGCCCCCCGCGATGCTCCTCGGCCGGCCGCACAGCGCCCAAGAATGGCTCGAAGCCACCATCTCCACCCGCTACCCGGATCTCGTGCCGCAAATCATGGCCTACTTCGAGGCCCCGCGGGCGCCCGACCTCGCCGTCTTTGCCGCACCAGGCTGGGATTTTGGGAATCACCTGAAGGCGGGCCACGGAGGCGTGCGGCCCGAGGATATGTTCGTGCCGCTTCTCATCGCCGGCCCCGGCGTCCCCCATCGGCGACACCCCGGCCCGGTCCGTGCGGTTGACGTCGCGCCGACCCTGCTCGAACTTTTGGGGCGACCGGCCCCGCCCGGCCTCGACGGCCGCAGCCTCCTGCGCCCCGCTCCCCTGCCGCCCATTGTGCCGGAAACGCCCTAGTGTTTCTGTCCCTCTCGATTTGCGGGGTGCCACTCGCCGCGGCGAGCCAGTGCCCACCAGAATCTCGAGACGCACCCGCCGGGCCTCCGCCGACCGCTAAAACAACTGGATATCCGAATGATTTAAGGAACTCTACGCCTTGGAGACGAGCAGGCGGACCTCGTCGGCCTGTAGTGTAATGCGAGGTTCGACCGCCCCGCCGGCGGGATCGAACAATCGCGCCCGGTCGTCCGGCAGGCGGACCGTTACCGTGCGGGGCTGGTGGTCCAGGTTGACCAGCATCAGGGCGTCGCGGTCGCCGCTACGATAGTGCACGGGCATCACCAGCACGTCGCCTTCGGCCACGGCGGAGCTCACCCGCGGCCCCAGCACGCGGCGGATGTCCGCCAGAAGGGTGGGCAGGTCTTCATCGGGCACGTCCTGCCAGACATACGGAATGACGACAACCGGCCCGCGGGTCATCAGCAGGCCGTCGGCTACGAAACCCTCGCCAGAAAAACTCACCCGCCCGCCGTCGTGGCGATCGACCGTGCTTATGCCCAGTTGGCCGATCAACGGAGCGTCCTCCAGCAAGGCCAAGCCGTCCAGCACCAACTGGCGCTCGCCCAGTTCGGACAGATCGAAGTCCCACACCGCCCTGCTGGTGACGGCCAGCACGTCGTATTGGTCATGGTCGCGCCACGAGCCCTTGCGGACCACGGCTGAGCACAGCCCCGCCATCCCCAGCAGCGGAAACAACTGGCGGTCGCGGACCCGCTGGATGGGTCTGCGGTCGCCCGCGGCAGCTTTGGGCCCGCGCAACATGGCGATGGGCCGGTGCATGGCCGTCTTGTCGGCGAACAATTCCGCCGCCTGATTGATCTTCGGCAGATCGTGCTCCAGGAAGTTCTGGTCCTCGATCCATCCGTGCACACACGGGCAGTACGACACCTCGCCCGCCCCGGCTGCCAGCGCCAGCAGCACCTTCTTGCGGACGCTGTCGGGGGGCGTTTCGTGGAAGTAGGTCGTCTCGCTGAGCACGCGGGCGGATTGCGGGAACCAGCCGACGTGATAGGTCACCGAGAGGTACTCGACGACCGGCGATGGCCAGCGGCGGTATTCCTTCGCCCCGAAGTGCCCCTCCCCCGCCCGCAGCAGGTTCGAGCCGTCCATGTGCGGCAGCAGCTTGGCCAGATCCAGCCCGTCGCGCTCCTCGCCGCCCCAGCGGATCATCAGGCCCATCCGCACGTTGGGGTTGACTTCGCGGGCGGCCTGGCAGATGGCGGCCCACATGTCGGCGAGCTTGTCGGTCTTCATGTTCACCCACTGCTCGTGCAGGGCCTGGTCGGCCAGCACGTCCGCCCGCGACACCTTCCGTCCCACCCGCCGCGACAGGACTTCCACGCAGGCGTCGCAGTAGCAGGCGGCGCTGCTGGTATGAGGGGCCCCGGCCATCTGATCGCCGTCGTTGCGGTAATCGTCGTCGTACCACACCTCGTCGAACAGGGCGGCCGTCTCCTGCACGGCGCGCACGTTGCCGGCGACGGCGGCTGGGTTGGGACAGGCGTTGCAGAAGACAGGTTGGCCGAAATCGTTGACCGCGTACTGCCAGCCCCGCGGCAGCAGCAAGTCGGCGGGAGTCTGCTCGGTCATCTCATGCGGGCCGTCGTAGAAGGGTGTGGGCTCGGGCGGTTGGCCGGCGGCATCGTAATGCTTGCCCATGAAGGGATGGCCAAGCCCGTAGATGAGGGCGAACACCTCCAGCCCGTCGCTGCGCAGGCGGTCGCGCCAGCGGGCGATGTCCTTCAACGAGCCGATGATCTTTCCCGTCACCGACGTGCACATGGCGATGCGGCTGATGCCCTGCCGGCGGCAGGCGTCGAGGATCCGGTCGTAACTGTGGGCGAGGCGGAAGGTGCTTGCTGCGTATACGCTGCTGGGGACCATGAGGGCCGCTCCAAAAAAAGATGTCCCGCCCAACGGCGGGGGAAAAAGCCAAAACCTATAACGAGCCCGTCAGGCTTGCATGAAGCCCACTTCGCAGAAGCGGTGCAAAATCCGGTGCAGCAGGATGCGGAACTGACTCGCAGAAGGAACCGGCTGAGGACACGGAACCCGCACTTTGCGGGGCCCTGCGAGCAGATGCAACCAAATGCGATGATGCTGATATGAAGATGGTACCCCCAAGGGGACTCGAACCCCTGTCTCCGGGATGAGAACCCGATATCCTAGGCCACTGGACGATGGGGGCACCTTGTCTCGTTTTCGCTCGGAATCGGCAGGGCTGACCTAGAAACCCTGTTCGCGGCCGATTTGTCTGGACTCCTCGATGATGTTCTGCCCCGACGGTTCCTGCGGCAGGGCCTCGCGCTTTTCCACCTGCTGGACGCGATTGCGGATCTCCTCCAGAAGTTGCCGCGCCAACTCCTCGTCGTGCCCGACCTCGACCCAGACCTCGCAGTCCTTCGGTCCGCCCGGCTGGGCGATGCGAGGAACGCTCGCCGGCACCTCGTCGCGACCCATGTCCGACAGCACCGCTGCCGCGGCCGTCCCTTCCCGCTCCAGCAGCACCATCACCCGCACGACGACCGCCAGCCCCTCGCGGCCGATCTCACAGACCGCCGTTCGGCGCCATCGCCCCCCGGCGCCCCGCACGTCCGCCAGGGTTCCAGCGCGCGGTCCCTCGAACAACTCGGGGTGGGTTTCAATCTCGCCGCGGGCCCAGTTGGCCTCGGCCAGTTCAAAGTGGCGACCCAGCACGTCGCGCGCCGCATCGAATGCGACCTGGCGATCGTGCGTCGGCAGGTCCGCCTCTTGCCACCCGCGCATCGGCGCGCGGCAACCGGCCATCACCGTCGCCAGAGCGAGCATCCAGAAAACGTGTTTCATGGCTGTCACGAAGACAAACTATACGTCCGCCGGAGCCCCCTGTCAAGCCCGATGGGCTTCGTCGGTCCTCTCGCAAAGGTCAGCGGCCCCATTTTTCGGCCATCTCGGCGGCCCAGTAGGAAATCAGGATGTCGGCCCCGGCGCGGCGAAGGCCGATGAGAATCTCGCGGATACACGCGTCGCGGTCGATCCAGCCGTTGGCGGCAGCCGCCTCGACCATCGCGTATTCGCCGCTGACGTTATACGCCGCCACCGGCACGCCGAAGGTCTCCTTGACGCGGCAGATGATGTCGCCATAGGCGAGCGCCGGCTTGACCATGACGATGTCGGCGCCTTCGTCGAGGTCGGCGGCCACTTCCCGAAGGGCTTCGTCCGAGTTCCGCACGTCCATCTGGTATCCGCGCCGGTCGCCGAACTTGGGCGGACTTTCGGCCGCATCGCGGAACGGACCGTAAAAGTGCGAGGCATACTTGGCCGCATACGACATGATCGGCACATGAGTGAGGCCCGCTTCGTCGAGGGCCTCGCGAATGACCGCCACGCGGCCGTCCATCATATCGCTCGGCGCGACCATGTCGGCGCCCGCCTCGGCGGCCAGGACAGCCATCTCGGCCAGCCGCTCGAGCGTGGAATCGTTATCGACGGTCTGTCGGCCCCGGACCTTCCCGAGGACGCCGCAATGCCCGTGATCGGTGTATTCGCACAGACACACATCAACGATGACGGCCAGGTCGGGCACATCGGCCTTCAGGGCGCGGACGCTTCGCGGGATAATCCCCTCGGGGTCCGTTGCGGAAGAGCCAGTGGCATCTTTTTTGCGAGGAATGCCGAACAAGAGAATGGCCGGGACGCCCGCGTCGCGCACTCGCCGGGCTTCGGCCACGAGTTCTTCCGGACCCAACTGGGCCTGGCCCGGGAGACTGGGAATCGGATGGCGGCCTTCGAGACCCTCTTTGACGAGCAGGGGCTGCACGAGACGCCGCCGCTCGACGCTGGTCTCGGCCACCATTTCACGCCAAACCGCGTGGTCGCGCAGACGCCGAGCCCGATATTCCGGAAACGCCATGGTGTTTCTCCTCGCGCCTCGCTCACCCTCACGGTAGGCCGCCGGCGGCCGCCGGTCAATGCAAAAGTGGCGCGCGCCGGGACCCCGGCAAACGCCGAGCCCCCGCAACCGTTGACACAGGCTGCGCACGCCCTATAATTTCAATCGCACCCGTTCCGGGCCCATAGCTCAGCGGTAGAGCAGAGGACTCATAATCCTTTGGTCGGAGGTTCGAATCCTCCTGGGCCCACCAGAAACGCGGTTTCTGAAGCGCCAGCGGCCATGAGCGGACAGGGCCGACCCCCTCTCGGCCAGCAAAAGCGCCAAGCAAAGCGCCTAGACAAATCATCGGTTTCCTCTAAGGCCAACACCTGGATGGAAGGACCGGTCAAGCCAGGGCAATGAGAGGCAGTGCGGGCGCGTTGTAGGCGGGCGCGAGAGGGGGGAGGCATCGGCCCTGGGTCCCCCTCTTCTAAATGCATGATACCTACTCGGACAATTTGTGAAAAAGGGGTATTCGGTCCCTTGAGGAACGCCCTTGCCAAAGGGCAAGTCCAATCACGGCCTTCTGCATCTACGCCTCTAAGATGCGTTCCAGGATGACTGAGTCAGCATCGATGACAACAGCGACGGCGACTATGTGGACGCCTCGGACCTCGACCAGGACAGGAACCGCAAGTGTCTCAGAAATTCCGTACCGAGGACTGGCAGAATTACCGCATGACCTATTGCGAGCCGCACCGGCAGACCGAGTCGGCCGAGCAGTTTGAGGTCCCTTGGACAGCGATATTTCCGCGGGTGCAGCGGCTAATCTGGGCGATCAATGCCATCCGCCGACCGGCTAACATGATCGCCGCGGGCGTGTTCTGCGGAAATACGTTCATCTTCAACGCCGGCGCGGCGGATACGACTGAAAGCCCCTCGGCACCCGGCTGGCCAAGAATGCCCTCAAGAACGCCCAAATCAGCCGCACAATGCCCGTCTCCGTCCCTCCGTCCTTGTTCGCACGGCCGGGATCCCACGACCGAACCCCGTCGCAGGCAAAAACCGTAAGTCCTTTGGAATCAAGGCGGACCGGATATTCGGTAGGGACAGGTAGCTTGTTGGCTATACCAGGTCGCAGGCATCCGGGGGCATCCAGTGGGCGTCCTGGCCGATCCACTTGACGTTGCACCCGATCGGATTGGTCAGCTCCACCGGTGGCTTCTTCCCGGCCAGCAGCGCATCCAGCGCATTTCGCAGCTCATGCCGGGTGCCCTTGGAGGCGTCGTAGGGGTTGTCGTCCATCCGGCCGGTGTAGCGCAGGCGGCGATCCCGGTCGAAGACGTAAAAGTGCGGCGTGCACAAGGCGCCGTATGCCCTGGCGACCTCCTGGGTCTCGTCGCGAACGTAAGGAAAGGCAAAGCCCTTTTCGCGGGCCCGCACCTTCATCTTTTCGAAGGAATCGTCGGGGTGGTTTTGGTCCTCGTTGGAGTTGATGGCGATCATCTCCACGCCCTTGGGCTTGCAGTCCTTGTACAGTTGCACCATCCGGTCCTGCGAGCCGATGACGGCCGGGCAGTGATTGCAGCTGAAGACCACGATCAGAATCTTGGCCTTCTTGAAGCTGTCCAGGCTGTATTCCTTGCCATCGACGCCGAGCAGGCAGAAGTCCGGCGCTTGGGTGCCCAGTTCGAGCGTGAAAGCCATGGGGTGTCCTTTCGTTTGTTGGCGGCGATCGGGCCAGTCTCTGACGACCTTCCTCTCAAGGCCATCATGGGTCTTCTGGAAACCATTCTACCCGGTTCATCGGGCCTGGCAAGCGGTATCCGCCCGAATAATTCGGTCGCATCTTTGTAGAGCGGTCCACACCATCTTCGAAACGCAAACAGAGGCCCGACATAGGCGCGCCGAAGCGCCTATAGCTCATAACCCAACCAGAAAACCATTCATGCGAACGGCCGCGGATCAGATCTCGTTCCTGTTTCTTCCCACGACCGTTTCGACTTCCAGCGTCAATCGCGTCGGCTCAAGTCCGGGCGATGAGGCCATGATCCGCGATGTGCGGGCCTTGCCGGTCGGCCGGACGATGAACTGGCAGAGCCCATTAAAGGCCCGTCGTCGTCTGGCCTTGTCCGGCTCATGGCTGGACGGATCGCCGTTGCCGACGCCCAAGACGCTTACGCTCTTGTCGACGTCGAAGGTGACCTCGTTATCGGCATAAGGCACGATGCGTCCCTGCGAGTCGACGACGGCGACGTTGATGACGCCGACATCCCTGCCGTCGGCTCGCAACCGCGTGCGGTCGGGACAAAGGCGAAGACCGGCCGGTGCGCCAGTCGTCTCGACCGTCGTGGTCACTACTTCGCGGCTGCTCTTGTAGCCGTGGGCGACCAGTGCTCCGGGAGCATACGTGACCTGCCATTCGAGGTGACCATTGCGCGGCATTTGTTTTCTGCCCAGGCTCTGGCCGTTGAGGAACAGCTCGACTTCGTCGCAATTGCTATAGCACCACACGTCGATCGGATGGCCTTGCTTGCCGGGCCAGTTCCAGTGGGGCAGCAGGTGCAGCACCGGCTGGTCGGTCCACCAGGCCTTGTAGTAGATGGCGTTGTCCTTTGGGAATCCGCAGGTGTCCAGGATGCCGAAGTGGGAGTTGATGCACGGCCAGCCCAGCGGAGTGGGCTCTCCGCGGTAGTCGAACCCCGCCCAGATGAACGTGCCGGCCATGAAGGGCCGTTCGGCGATGGGACGCCAGGTGGCTTCGGCGCAATGGCCCCACGTGGGATGATGGGCGTGGTAGTTGGATAGGTATCCCTTTTCCACGTCGTCGCTGTAGATTCCGCGCGTGCAGAGCGTGCTGGCCGCCTCGCTCATCAGGATCGGCTGTTTCGGGAATTGCTTGTGGTGGCGATCCAGGTCCTCCGGAGAAGTGTAATTGCAGCCCTGCACATCCATCTGCTCCGAAGCCGGACCGCCCGGGGTTCCATGCATGGCAAGCGTGACCGGCCGCGTCCGATCCAGGGCCTTGATGACCTGTTTCATGGTGGCCGCCATCCGGCCGGCGGTTTCGGTTTTCTGGATGGTCTCCTCATTACCGATCGACCACATGATGATGCTCGGGTGATTGCGGTCGCGGAGAACCATACTCGTCAACTGGGCCAGAATTTCCGGCGACGAGCCCAGCAGGCGGTTCTCGTCCATGACCAGCATGCCCAGACGGTCGCATGCGTCCAGCAGTTCCGGGGCCGGAGGATTGTGGGCGCAGCGGTAGGCATTGCAGCCCATCTCCTTGAGTACCTCGACACGGTACTCATGGAGCCGGTCCGGCATGGCAATGCCGACCCCCGCGTGGTCCTGGTGACAGCAAACGCCCTGGATCCTGACACGTTTGCCGTTGAGGTAGAAGCCCTTGTTTGGATCGAAGCGGATGTGGCGGATTCCGAAGGTGGTCTCGTGGCTGTCCGCGGCGCTTTTCCGGCCGGCGGACGAGCCCGACCGCACCACGGTTGAAACGAGCCGGTACAAGTGAGGGGTCTCCAGCGACCAGAGCATCGGCTCGGGCAACCTCGTCTCCTGGACAAGGACGATCTGACCCTGCGCGGGGATCGTCGCGATTTCCTTGAGCTCTCGGATTTTCTTGCCGGCGGGAGCCAGGATGCTCGAGACCAGTTGGCAGGTCGCCGCCTGGTCGTCTTCGTTGACCAGAGTGGTTTCGATCGTCACCGTGGCGACATCCTGCCGGACCTTGCGTTTCACGTCAGCCCGCACAAAGACGCCCCAGTGGCCCACATGCAGCGGGTCGGTCTTGACCATCCGGACGTGCCGGTAGATTCCGCCGCCCTCATAGAACCACCCCTCCGATTCGCCCGCGTCGACGCGCACGGCCAGGACGTTCTTTTCGCCGGCGCCGGCCATCGCCGTGATGTCGTAGCGGAAACTGGTGTATCCGCTGACGTGGTTTCCGAGGTAATGGCCGTTGAGCCACATGGTGCTGTTTCTGAAGACACCGTCGAACTCCAGGGTCAGCCTCTTTCCAAGGTCGGATTTCGGCAAGGTGAAGGTCTTGCGATACCATCCGACGCCGCGGGGGGAAAAGCCGTGCGCTCGATCTTCTTCGGGACGGTGCGTGCCCTCGACGACCCAGTCGTGGGGCAGGTCCACTTTGGGCCACTTGGAATCGTCGAAATCGGGCGAGGCGGCGCCGCCGGCCTGGCCGGCCTTCTGCCAGTTCGCGCTGCAGGGCGCCTCTCCGAGGTGAAATCGCCAGTCGCGATCCATCGAAAACAGCTTACGTCCCATGGAATTCTCCTCACCTGCTGATTCTGAACGCTGATATCACAGTGCCGGCCGGCTGCTGCCCTGTCCCTCCCGAAAACTCCGTCCATCTTGATTTTACAGCACTTACGTCGCTTGCCGACAGCCCGCATCTGTCGTAGGATCTCGCCTCGCAGAAAGTTGACGGAGGCGAACCGATGGGCATTATCCACCTGGCTTGGGCGTTCCTCAAGGCGTTCTTCGCCAGCAGAGCAGCCACCGGGACGAGGGCGTGGACCTGCCGCCACTGCTGCAAGGATAACCCGCTTCCGCGCAGGAAACCACTGCGAAGATTCCGTCTTGACAGGTCATCGGTTCTCATAGAAGGTCGTGGGGCAGCAGCCGCATGGACGTCTATCACCGCGGCGGCGACAGCCTCATGGGCCGCTACTTCTTGTACCACATGCACCCCTTCACGGTTGCCGAGGCGATTCGCCAGGATCGGCCCGACGCGCAGAAGATCATTCGCCCCCCGCGCCGGATCGACGCGGCGGACTTCGACTCGCTGTGGACACATGGCGGATACCCGTGACCTGCCCCCGATTCTTGTGCCAACCTGAATGAGAGTCAAGTTGTCATCTCCTGCGTGTGCTGCGGAGGGTGAGGCATAGCCGAGCCCGGAGCAGCACACGTCGCCGCGAACGCCGCGGGCGTCATCCAATCCAGGCCGCTGTGCGGCCGGTGATGATTGTAATCCAGCCGCCAGCGGTTCACCACATAGTTCGCTTCGGACAGACTGGGGTTGCGCAGGGGCACTAACAGACTCATAATCCTTTGGTCGGAGGTTCGAATCCTCCTGGGCCCACCATCCGCCGTCGCCCCGAAGGGGCTATGGCGGATGTCCTCCGGCCCCCCGGGTGGCGTTCTTTTTTGTTGACACCTCCGTGCAGGCGCGATAGCGTCAAAAATCGCTTCTAATGTCGTGTTAAAGGTAGGGGGGTTCTCCCCTGCGCCAGGAAGGAGTGAATCTGATGCGCCGGACCAGGTTTCCCATCGGATTGGTGATTCTGGCTTACATGGTTCTTCTGCCGGCTGCTGCGCCGGCCCAGACGGCCGAGCCGGCCGCCACCAGCCCGTCGCCGCCTTACGCCGGCGCCGTCAACGCCGACACGGTCAACGTGCGGAGCGGGCCGGGCCTTTACTATTATCCCCTCCTGACGGTGCCACGGGGCACATCGGTCATCGTCGAGGGGGAGAAGCGCGGCTGGCTGGCCATTCGGCCGCCCGAGGGTGTCTACGGCCTCGTTCGAAAGAGCGACCTCGAGGTCTCCCCGGACGGCACCACCGCGACCATCACGGCGCCAAGCGCGCGGGTCTATGCCTCGAGCGCCAGCGCCAAGCGCAAGTGGTGCGTCATGGCGACCCTGGAGGAGGGCGACACGGTCGTGCTGGTCGGCCCGGCGGAAGGCGAGATGCTCCGCATCATTCCGCCGGAAGGGGCGTGCGCTTACATCGCCGGCCAATACGTGACGCCGACCGGCGGCGCGGTGACCCCCCCAGGGACCGACGTTGAAGTCACGCCGCCGAAACCCGATTCGCTCACGCAGGACCTGAAGGAGGCGGACGCGGCACTGGCGGAGGAAACGAAAAAACCCATCCTCGAGCGGGATTACGAGTCGGTGCTCGCCCGATACGCCGACGTCGCCGAGAATACGGAGAAGGCATTCCTGAAGAACGCCGCCGGCCGGCGCATGGCTCACGTGGAGGCGCTCATCGAACAGCGGGAGGAATACCGCAGCACGGTCGCGCTTGCGACGCGGCTGGAAGAGCGCCTGACGGAAATCCGGGCCAAGCGGGCCGAGCAGACGGCCGACGCCGAACGCCGGCGCGCCATGCAGCGCCCGGCCTTCCAGGCGACCGGTGTCGTGGACCACATCCGGAGCCTCGAAGGCGTGGATTATCCGATCAAACACAAACTGGTGGACCGGCAGGGTCGGCCCGTCGTCGTCCTCAAGAGCGAAATCTACAACCTCGGCCAATACGTCGGCAAGGCCGTGGGCGTTCGCGGCACCAAGACATACGTGCCGGAGTGGAAGATGTATCTGGTGGACGTGGACGACCTGGAGTTGCTCGAATAGGTCCGAGGCGAACCGCGCAGACCTGAAAAAACCACTTCATGTAAATAACCGCTGCGAAAGGGGGGACGCGACGAAGGCGAACGGGCGCAGTACGGTCCTGGCCTTAGCGGCTCTTGTGGGATTCATTTCGGCCCTGGTTTTCGCCGGTGCTGCGGCCGGCAAAGACCTGACCCGAGCCGCCAGCGCCTCGTCCGTCGCGCCGGTGTCAAACAGGATGGCGCCGCGCTCGGTTTCCAACAGCGCTGCGAAGCCGTGCTGGCCGATCAGGTCGGGGCGCAGGCTCGTATTCTCAACCACCACGATCAAACGTAGCGAAAGGACAGGGCAGGGCGGCAAAGGACTGGTCACCGGCACATCGTCTCCTCTCGTTGCCGGACGTTGCGGCTAATGATCGCAGATGTTCTCACCGGTTTCGAGCGCGCCTTCCAGGTGGCGCTGGACGAGCGACTCGGGCGCTTCGGCCGGCGCGCCCACGAGGACCTGGATGCCGTGCGACGCAAACAGCCCCTGGGCCCGCCGGCCCACGCCGCCCGCGATGATGACGCCTACGTCGTTTTCTTTGAGCCACGCGGGAAGCACGCCCGGCGCGTGTTCCGGCGGCGTCGCGCTCCGGGTGCTCTGGATTTTGCCGTCCTCCACATCTACGAACGTAAAGGCGTCGGCGTGGCCGAAGTGCATGGCCAGCGTCCCGTCGGCTGTGGGTATGGCGTAACGCATTTTGGGTTTACCTCCTCTTTGACTCGTGTTCCGTTCGGTTATCGTGGTCTGTGCGGCGCGGCCACCCGTTGCGATGCGTTCGGCCAGATCCGCGAAGCGCCTTGCCGTCGGCCCGCCTTCGGACATAAACGCCGCTAGCCTTCCGGAGTCGCAGGCCTCGTGAAGCGCCGGATCGAATGGAACCTCCGCCAGAACCGGGGCTGTTTCCGGGCGCGCGGACGCCGCCCGCTGAAACAGCGGCACTTCCTCACTGCAGTGCGGGCACCTGAGCATCCCCATCGTTTCGACGAGCCCCAGGACCGCGAGCCCCAATTTTCGGCAAAACGTCATAGCCTTTCGGACGTCGGCCATGGCCACTTCCTGCGGCGTGCCGACCATCACGATCTCGGCCATCGGGATCACCTGGCCGAGCGAGAGCGGCTCGTCGCCGGTGCCGGGCGGGCAGTCGATGACGAGGATGTCCAGATCGCCCCAGGCGACTTCGCCCAGGAGTTGATTGATGACGCCGATCTTCATCGGCCCGCGCCAGATGACCGCCTCGTCGCCGCCGCCGAGCAGAAGACCGAGGCTCATCACGCGCAGGTTCGGCTCGACCTCGACCGGTTCCAGCCCCGGCGTCTCGGCATCGGGTGTTGGTCGGGCCTGGCGAATCCCCAGCAGCATCGGCACAGTCGGGCCGTGGAAATCGACGTCCAGGAGACCCGTCCGAAACCCCCGGCGAGCCAGTCCCAGCGCAAGGGCCGTCGCGATGGTGCTTTTGCCGACGCCGCCTTTGCCGCTCATAACCGCAACGACGCGGGCAATGCGCGCCAGATTCTCATCGCGCCGCCTTTCGATTTCGCGGCGTTGGTCCTGCGGCGAGGGACCGGCCGAATCGTTTGTGTTCGTCCGGCTCATGTTGGCTTCACCCGCGTCCTTCCACGTTCGCCTCGCTGGCTTCTTCGAGTTTGCCCTCCTTGAAGGCACCGACAGCGTCGGCCACCGTGCCGGACGCGCCGACGTATACTTTCACGCCGGCGGCCTGGAGGACGCGGAACGCCTTCGGGCCGCAGTTGGCACACAGGACCGCCTCGACGCCGGTTTGGGCGATCGTCTGGCCGGCCTGGATGCCGGCCCCCGAGGCGGCCTGTTGGTTCTGCTCGTTTGGGATGCTCTCGAGCATCTTGCCCGTCTCGCTGTCGACAAGGACGAAGCACGCGGCGCGGCCGAGCCGCGCATCGACCTGCGCTTCCAACTGCGGCGATTCTGCTGGGATACAGAGTTTCATGGTTCACTCCTTACGATTCGGTTCCTGGTGCGGCCGCTTTAGCGGCCTTCGTTTCAACCAATGCCTCAACTTGTTCGAGGATCGTTCGGCAAACGTCTCGAAGCGCCTCGGCGCCGGGACCCTCGCCCTGAATGGGAACAATGCCCCGTGCCAGGCGCTCCGGAATCGTTCGGTCGAACGGCACTTCGCCGATTACTTTGATGCCGCGCTTCGCGCAGACTGCGCGGATTTCCTCGGCCATCGGTGGGCAGATGTCGGCCTTGTTGATAACGGCGGCGGCGGGCACCTTGAACCATTGCGCCAGGTCAAGCACCCGCTCCAGGTCGTGCAGGCCGCTCTGCGTCGGTTCGGTGACGGCGACGGCGGCATCACACCCCGTCAGGCCGGCGTTGACGGGGCAGCCCATCCCGGGCGATGCATCGATCAGAATCCATCGAGCCCCGGTTTCGGCCGCCTGCTCCTCCGCCAGTTGTCTGACGAGGGTGACGAGTTTGCCGGACGCCTCGCCGCCGGCCAACAGTTCGCCGCGCGATATGGCGCCGCTCGCCGTCCTGCCGGAGTAGGCGTATCCGGAAAGGCGCGGAATGATGCGGACCGGCATTTCGTCGGTTCCCGCCAGCGGACACACCAGGGCACAAAGCCCGCACCCTTCACACCGGAGCGGGTCCACTTCCGCGTGCGGCGCCGGTGTGATGGCCTCGAAGCGGCACTCGTTCGCGCACACGCCGCAGCCGCGACATTTCTCGGCGTCGATGACGGCGAGGTAAGCGCCGCTGAACGGCACGCGCGATTCGCCTTGGGGCGCGAGCAGCAGGTGGAGGTTGCCTGCATCCACGTCGGCGTCGGCGCAAACCGCGCCCGGAGCCGTCGCCGCCAGCGAGGCCGCCAGACTCGTCTTGCCCGTCCCGCCTTTGCCGCTGATGACTGCGACCTGGACCAGGTCCTCGGGCTGCGCCCGCTCGGTGCAGCGCTCGGTGTCGGGCGCCTTCTCGGCGATCAGAAGTTCGAACGGTTCCTCGTTCGGCCCGGGTCGGTGGAGGTCGAGCGTCCCCTTTTTAATCCTCTGGGCCAGCCCGATGAATAGGTCGCGGTAGAGTTTCTGTTTGCTGAAAACCAGTTCGCCCTCGGCGTAGGTGCGGGCGAGCCAGGGGTCGTAACCGATTTCCATCACGATGGGCACGCTGCGCTCGCGGCAGAAGGCGTGCACGTCGGTGCCCGCCAGGTCGCTTCGGTTCAGAATGACCGCGTGCGGGATTTGGTAGTACCGGACCAGGCCGAGCGCCTTGGCAAGGTCCGAGAGGCCGAACGGCGTCGGTTCCGTCACCAGAAGGCAAAGGTCCGCGTCACGGACCGCTTCGGCCACCGCGCACGAGCATCCCGGCGGGCAGTCCAACACCGTAACCGGTGCCTCGGCGGCGGCTCCCTTGACCTGTGCGATAACTTCCGACGCCCGAACCTGTCCGGTGGCCAATTCGCCGTCGGCGAAGGGCAATTCGGGGCCACCGCCGATGCGGTACGTGCCCGTCCGCACTTTGCCCAGCGTGTGCCGCGTCCACCGAAGGGCGCCTTCGGGGCACGCTTCCAGACACGCGCCGCAGGAGTGGCAAAGTTCGCCGAAGACCAGGACACCGGTTTCCAGGGCCGCGATGGCCCCGAACCGGCAGGCCTGGGCGCACGCGCCGCAGCCCGTGCATGCGTCGGTCGCTTCGGGCACGGGCGCTTCGGCGTCTCGCTCCTCCTGAATGTCGGGTTTGAGGAACAAGGCGCCGTTGGCGCCTTCGACGTCGCAATCGACGTAAGCGGCACGACCGAGGGCCGCGGCCAGGTTCGTCGCGACAAGTGTCTTGCCCGTGCCGCCTTTGCCGCTCGCTATGGCTACGATCATCGCGTCAGCCTCGCTCTCTGGCGACACTTGGCGGAATCTTCCCCACCCAACGGAGCGTTGCGCCGTTTGGTGCATCGCGCTCGGAAGAGAAAAGTTTGACGCTCATTTCTGCTCCTTCGCGCAGGGTATGCAGAGCGTTTGTGCTCCACGCCTTACCGTTCGGGTGATCATGACCTCCTCGCCGCAAAGGGCGCACACCACCGTCTCCCAAATCTGCGCGGGGTCAGGCAGGGCAATCGTGGTCTCCTCGATCCCAAAGAGGTCTTCAGCCGGCGCGCTTATCAGCCAGCGTATCCTCGCCTCGCGGTCCTGCGGCGAAGGTTCCACCCGTTGGTGGTCATGACGCTTCAGCGCGATTCTCACGGCCCGACCGGTAGGCCGGACCGCAAAGGTGAAGACCTGCTTGCCGTGGTCGTGGAAGAAGAAATTCCCCTTGCCGAAGGTGCAGCCGGTGATCCATTGCACCGCATCAGCGGAACAGGAATCGTTCTCCACGATGGCGATCATCTCCTCGTCCTCGGCGCGCTTGGCGGCAAGACGTTCCATCGCGATCTTTGCCGCCCGGTAGCCGATGGCGAGGCCGGGGCAGAGATGCCCGTGAAACCGGACGGTCTCATGGAGGTCGGATTCCTGTGTCGTGTCCTGGATATTTTTGTGTTCACCGGGTGTCTGGTTCATGGTCACTATCCCTCCCCGTCGGGCGAGTCGGCCGACCTGCGTCGCCCCGATCTAAGACCCTATGCTTGGGCGCGTCATCGCGGCGCCGCAGGCTGGACACGTCATCTGCGAGCACGGCACGCCGCGCTGGTGGGGTGCGACCTTGCCGCACTGCGGGCAGACGCACGTGCCGCCCGGCCCTGCGGCAGATGGACCGCCCATCCGTCCGCGGCCGCCGCCCATCCTTCGGCCCCCGCCGCCCCGACCTGTGCCGGGGCCTTGACCAAGAGGTCCCGTTCCATTTCCTCGTGGCATGGCGTCAGACTCCTTTCCTGGTTTTCCTACCCAACCGACGGCGGGCAAGTCGGTGAGTGCGGACGGGGCGGGTTGGGAAGGGCCCTGCCTTAGCCCTGTGGCAAAGGCACGTTTACCGCCACCCGCCCCGTTGCCTCACTTTTCCTTTTGGGCGGATTCGAGTTCCTCGGTCCGCTTTCGGATTTCTTCCAGGGCGCTGGTGAAGTAGTCGGCCTGCGCCCTGAGGGCATCGAGTTCCGCCTCCTGGGACATCGGCGGCGTGTAGGCCGCTGCACCATACGGCGGCTGCGGACCATAGGCGCCGGGCGCATAGGCGCCGGCTGCATACGGTCCCTGCGCGTAGGCGGGAGGCCAACCGTAACCGGCCCCCCATCCCATACCGCGACCGCGGCCCCAACCCATACCGCGGCCCCAACCCATACCGCGACCCGGAATCGGATTCATAAATCCCGGGACGGCATACCCTGCGCAGTATCCCGCTGCGCGCCCGGTCATCGGGCCCATTCCCATCGGGCCGGTTCC
>DATLBA010000067.1:0-60518 GCA_035527275.1 Phycisphaerae bacterium | reverse complement strand
CGCCAACCAGGAGGCCATCCGCCGCTACTTCCAGTATGCCTGCGAGCACGCAATGGGTTTCACCGACAAGGCCACCGTCCAGCGTGCGGAACTGTTGATGGAGGAACTCGGCGTCGAGCCCACCGAGCGCCGCGTCGTCGGCCCGGCCCGCGAAGCCGCCGACCGCGCCCGCCGCGAAAACAAGGGCCACAAGGGCATCTTCACCGGCGCCGCGGTCGAGTTGCCCGACGGCTCCATCGTCACCGGCAGGAATTCTCCGCTCATGCATGCGGCCTCCGCGCTCGTCCTGAACGCCGTCAAACGCCTCGCGGGCATCCCCGACGAGATCCATCTTCTCGCGCCGACCATCCTCGAATCCATCGCCGGAATGAAAAAGGACATTTTGAACTCAAGGAGCGTCAGCCTCGACCTCGAGGAAACCCTCATCGCCCTGAGCATCAGCGCCGCCACCCACCCCACCGCCGAACGGGCCATGAGTCGGCTGAAAGCGCTGGCCGGCTCCGAGGTCCACATGACCCACATCCCGCGGCCCGGCGACGAAGCGGGCCTGAGGCGTCTCGGCATCAATCTGACCACCGAGCCCAACTTCTCCTCGAAAAATCTCTTCCAGGAGGCCTGACGGCCCCGGCGGCCGGGCCGCGCGCGGGAGCAGGCTGGTGCGTCCTGCGCCGCCGACGCTTCGCTCGCGCGCTGAACGCGTTCTCGAAGAATCAACGAGTCATTGACAACGCCCATGCAGGCCGTACCCTCGGGGTGGGCACAGGCATGCGGGAGGACGCGCGATGGAAAGCCAGGGCAGGGGACCCAATGAGGGGCTCGGTGTTTTCAGCCTCAAGGCGGCCACGGCAGGTTTCGCCTTGACCACACTCGCCATCCTCGGCTTGGTCACGGTGCCTGATGTCGTGCGGCCCGAGAACACGAAACTCGTGGCGGGCCTCCTGGTCCTCCTCTTCGGCGGCCTGGAGGTCCTGGCTCTGCTGGCCGGCCTTGGCGCGTGGTCCAGCCGCGCAGGGAAGATGGGCGCCCTGCTTGCCCTTGTCTTACTGGCCGCGGGTGTGGTCCTCGGGCTGAGGGAGGCATCGGATCGGGGTTGGATCGAGTGTCCCTGGCGTCGGTCCGGGGCAGCGGAAACACTACCCGGAGGGGTCGAGCGAGAGACCCCTGTGACGGAGGAGCCCGCGTCGCCCGTGACCCGTGAAGAACCTCTTCGCAAGGCGCCGCGGGAACCCGAGAGGCCTCGTCGCCGCTTCCCCGGTGAACTTTTCCCGAACGTCGAGCCGGAGTAGCGAACGCGGGAGACGACGCGCTGCCACCTGGAGCCGTTTCGGCGGCGGCTCGGGCGTTTCCACTCTCGGCGTCCACCGTCTCGCGCCACAATCCGTGGTCACGCCCCTCGCCCGACCGGTTCTGCGAATTGCTTTACGCCGGACCGCCCCGCGCGGTATGCTCCGCGCCCAGCGGACATGAAGACCCAGAGGGAACACGCCGAGTCGATCATTGAAAGGCTCCGCGCCGCCGGGCACGAGGCCCTGCTGGCCGGCGGGTGTGTGCGCGACCTCCTGTTCGGTCGGCCAGCGAAAGATTTCGATGTGGCCACCAGCGCCACGCCCGACGAGGTCCTCGCCCTCTACCCCAAGGCCCTCACGGTCGGCAAAGCGTTCGGCGTGGTGGTCGTCATGGAAGGGCCCGTCCGGACGGAAGTCGCGACGTTCCGCGCCGAGCACGGCTACGCCGATGGCCGCCACCCCGACCAAGTCCACTTCACCGACGCCCGCGAGGACGCCCGGCGGCGGGACTTCACGATTAACGCGATGTTCTTCGACCCGGCCGAAGGGGAAGTGATTGACTATGTGGGAGGGCAGGCGGACCTGGCGGGGCGCCTCATCCGGGCAGTGGGCGACCCGCGCCGGCGCTTCGCAGAGGATCACCTCAGGATGCTTCGGGCGGTGCGCTTCGCGGCCGAGTTGGACTTCACGATTGAGGCGGCGACGGCCGAGGCGATTCGCGCGCTCGCGCCGAGCGTCACCTCCGTCAGCGGGGAGCGGGTGCGCGAGGAACTTGCGCGGATCCTGACCGCCCCGCCCGCAGGCCGGCGGCGCGGGCTGGAACTGGTGTCGGACCTGGGCCTTCTGGTCGTCGTTCTGCCGGAGGTTGAGGCCCTGAAGGGCCAGCCGCAGCCTCCCGCCGTCCATCCCGAGGGCGACGTTTTCCGACATACGCTCCTGTGTCTGGAGCGCTTGCGGGAGCCGACCATGGAACTTGCGCTCGCGGCGCTCCTGCACGACACGGGCAAGCCGACCACGGCGAAGATGCGCGGCGGCCGCGTCACCTTCTACCGGCACCAGCGGGTGAGCGAGGAGACGGCCCGTGAGGTCTGCCGGCGGCTGCGTCTGAGCAGCCTGGCGGCGCGGCGTGTCACCTGGCTCGTTGCGAAACACATGATGCTGATGAACGCCGACCAGATGCGCGAAGCGCGCCTCAAGCGCCTCTTTGCCGACGAGCGGTTCGAGGACCTGGCGGAACTGTGGCGGGCAGACTGCCTGGCTTCCGGGGGAACGGAGAAGGCCTACGAAGCCCTGATGGCCCGGTATCGCGCCGCCGGCGAGGAGGATCTGCGGGCACAACCGCTCATCACGGGGCGCGATTTAATCACGATGGGCCTCGAGCCGGGGCCCGTCTTCGCTCGGATCCTTGACGAGGTGTATGACGCCCAGTTGGAAGGGCGCGCCGGGTCGAAGGACGAGGCGCTGGCCTTGGCGCGCCGAATCGCGGCGGAGCGATGCAAACCGACACGCTAACCTCGGACAACGCCAACCCGCTGGACACCGCCGGCCGCCCAATCACGCCGGTGCGCCTCAGGCGCGCGATGCGGTTGAACATTGTCGCCGGCGCCATGGGCATGGCTTGGTGTGCCGCCTGCGCCCCGCAGGCGATCCTGCAGATTTTTGTCAAGAACCATTTGGGTGCTTCGGCCAGCGAGCTGGGCCTCCTCGTGGCGATTACCCAACTGGCCATGCCGCTCCAACTCGTAGCGATCTTCATCTTCAGCCGCCTGAAGACGCGCAAGGGTTTCTGGATCGGCGCTCAGGTGATTCACCGCCTGTTGGCGTTCGCGCAGGCGGGTGTGGCCGTTTATGCGGCTCAGCGGGGCGACAAGGAACTCGGCGTCGCGGTCCTGATGGTGGCGGCGGCCGGGTCGTGGATTCTGATGTGCCTCAGCACCCCGGGGTGGTGGTCGTGGATCAGCGACCTGATTCCGGAGAACATACGCGGCACCTTTTTCGGCCGCCGCAGCGCCGTTGTCCACTTGCTCAACATGTTCTGGTTCTTCGGCATCCAGGTCGCGCTCGACAAGGCGGCGAGTGCGGACAACACAGCCCTGTTTTATACCTACGCCGCCGTTTTCGGAGTCGGTGGGCTCCTTGGGGTGTTGGACATTCTCCTTCACATACGGATTCCAGAACCCCGGAAACACAAGGACGAGCCGCAGGTCGGCTGGCGGCAGTTCGTCCAGCCCCTCAAGAGCCGCAAGTTCATGACCCTCTCCGTCGCAATCGGACTCTGGACTTTCTCGGTGGGCGTGCTCGGGCCGTTCGTGGCTCCTTACATCACGGCCGACGACCAGATCGGCGCGCCCTACATATGGCTGGGCATCATGTTTGTCATCACGCAGGTCACCTGGATCTTCACCGCAACACAATGGGGGGTGGTCATGGACCGGTTCGGCCGCAAACCGGCGGTCCTTTTGGGCGCGCTGCATCCGCTGATCGCGTGGGTCGGCTACTTTTTCCTGACGTCGAACAACTACATCTTTATCCTGCCGTTGACGGCCCTGGGGGTCGGCATCCTCGGCCCTGGATACTGGGTCGGGACCAGCACGCTCATGCTGACGCTGGCGCCGCAGCGGAACCGGACGGCGTTCATCGCGTGGTATAGCGCGCTGGTGGGACTGATTGCGGCAGTGGGACCGATCGTCGGGGGGCTGTTGAACGACGCGCTGCTGGATTTCCACGCCACGATTCCCGGTGGTTTCACGATGGGCAGTTTCCACGTGGTGGCCCTAGTTTCTTTCGGCTTGTGTGCGTTGAGCCTCGTGATGCTTTCCCGCATCCGCGAGGGTCGGGAACGACCGGTGGGATTTGTCGTCTCGCGCTTGGCGACGCCGGGCATCTTCCGAACCTTTGCGAACATCAGTCTTCTGGGCGGCGCGGCCACGAGCCAGCGCACGGCCCGAGCGCTGCGGAGCGTCGAAGGCGCGTCGAGCGACCTGGCGGTGGCCGACATCCTCGGCCGGCTGGACGACCCCGACCACGAGGTCCGCGAGGAAGCGGCCCGGGCGCTGGGGCGCATCGGCTCGCCCGACGCCGTCGAAGCGCTGCTGGAGCGGCTGGGGGACCCCCACTCCGCCATCCGGCCTCAGGCGGCCAGGGCGCTCGGGCAAATCGGGGACCACCGCGCCGTCCCCACCCTGGTCGAGGGCCTCGCCAGCCGGTCCGAGGAGGTCCAGGAAGCGTGCGCCCAGGCGCTGGGCGCCATCGGGGGGCGCGACTCGGTGGGCCGGCTGATGCGGCTTCTCGGGGAAAAGCGGGCTGATCGGGTCATCGTCTCGGGGGCCGAGGCGGTTTCCAAGCACGGCGTCATCGAAGCGGCGTGGGAAATTCTGCCGAGGATGCATGCGACGAAAAACCCGGCGCTCAGGCGGCAACTGGCGATCGCTATGGGGAACCTGCTGGGTCGACCCGGAGAGTTCTACCAGTTCCTGACGGGGGAACGTGCTCAGGAGGGGGCGCGGCTAGGGCCGTTGTTTCGCCGGGCCCGCCGCTCCCTTGCCGCCTTTCGCCGCGGGCTCCGGCGCCAGCGCGGCCCCCTCGACGCCTTGGAGGACCTGTCGCCGGAAGCCGCCAGGACTTTGATAGGCGAACTCGATCGCGTGCGCGGCCTGATGGAAGGCCAATCCTATCGGGCGGCGTTCGAGGGACTCCATGAGATCATCGGCCGCCTCGTCCGAGCCGTCGTCCGCCAGGACCTGCCCGACGAAAGGGCGCTGGAGTACGCCTTCGGGCGCGATGCCCGCCTGGGCCTCGGGTTCTGGTTTGTCATCGAGGTCAAACAACGGATGGGCACAATCAGCGACCCGGAACTCCTGCACACCGACGCCCTGTTGGCCTTGTACTTCCTAAGCACATACCGGCTGCCGACCGAGGGGTGACCATAGGGGTCCATGCCCCGCGTGAAACGGCCCCGCCCACTCAAGAATCTGTGAATCAATGTTGCAACTGCCGCACGCCGAGTATATGATAACGGACAGGTTTTGGAGACCGCGAAAATGCCGGGATTAGAATTGTCTTTCGACCAGGTTGACCAGTTCACTGAGCAATACGGGGTCGATGTGTGTCCTGTGATCCAGGTGTGGGAGGAGAAGGAGCGCCTTCAAGATTTCTTTTCCTGGGCATGTTCCGAATATCCGGCGCTTTTTGAAAAGCTCGAAATGAGCCAGCGTTGACCGTTCTGCTGCCGGGGAAACTCCCTTTTCATTTCCCGCCGATAGCGGGTCTTGGGCCCATTGCGGCCGCGGTTGCGGGGGTTGAGGGGGATCACGGTGCTGTGGACGCCTCCCGATGTACATCGGGATTCGCGGCGCAGTTGGTGGTTGTGCTCGGCGTCATAGCCTTTGTCCGCCAGGAGCCGGTACGGATGGAGACTCGCCGCCGCTCGCCACGTCGAGTCGCCCGTGGTGACCTGTCGCATGGCTTCAGGGAACCGGGGCGAGTCCTGGCTGGGGCCGCGGCCGCCTATGCCGAAAGTCGAAGACCGCTTCCCGCCTGTTCGAAGCGGTCTGCGACAACAGGCGGGCATCCCCACGAAAGGGATTGGAAGCGGTCTGCGACCTCGTGCTGGATCGCTACAGCGTCCATCGCAAGGCGGTGCGCCGGCTCCGAGAAGAGCATCCCGACCGGTTCGAGCCGGAATGGCATCCCGCCTATGCACCGGAGCTCAATCCGGCCGAGCAGATCTGGAACCACAGCAAATCCGTTCAGTTGGCCAATTTCATCCCGGATGATGTTGGCCATCTGCACCGAGAGGTCGCCAAATCGCTTCGCCGACAGCGACATAGCCAGTCGCTGCTTCGTTCGTTCTTCCGGTTCGCAGGGCTCAGATTATGATTCGTTCCATTGGCAACACAGGACTCAATAGCAGCCCGAGATGGCCGAACTTACTATTCGAGATATGGGGTGTGCGGCATACGAGCCCGCGCTGCGCCTCCAGTGCCACCTTCGGGAAGAGGTGAAGGCCGCCGAAGAGGAGCGGGCGTACCTTGTCCTCGTCGAGCACGACCCGCCGGTGATTACCATCGGCCGGGGGGCCCGCGGCGAGCATGTTGTAGCGACGCGAGAGCGGCTGGCGGCCGAGGGAATCGAGGTCCATGAAGCGAGCCGAGGCGGCGACGTCACCTATCACGGGCCGGGCCAGGTGGTGGGTTACCCGATTCTTCGCCTGGACCTTCACGGCCGCGATATTCACCGGTACCTTCGCGACTTGGAGGAGGTCCTGATTCGGCTCCTGGGGCGCTTCGGCGTGGAGGGCCGCAGGCGGGAGGGACTGACGGGCGTCTGGGTCGGCGAGGAAAAGATTGCCTCCATCGGCGTCGCGGTGAGACGCTGGGTCACGTATCATGGGTTTGCGCTGAACGTGGCCACGAACTTGTCGCACTTCGACCTGATTGTGCCGTGCGGCATTCGGGGCGTTGGGGTCACGAGTCTGGAAAGGCTGCTGGGGCGTGCGGTCCCGGTTGCCGAGGTCAAACCGGGTCTTGTAGAATGTATGGTCGAGGTTTTTGGGTTCGACGGGGCGCGGGAGAAAACCAGTGTCCTGGAGTGGAGCAGCCGATGAAGCCTAGGTCGTCGCGCGCCAAATGCGCAACAGGGTTCCCTCCCTGGCTCAGAAAACGCATTCCGGCGGGGGGGAAGGCGGGGCGCGTACGCCGGATCCTGGAGGAGTTGGATCTGGCGACCGTCTGCTCGAGCGCCCATTGTCCGAACCTGCCCGAGTGTTTCGCATGCGGCACGGCTACGTTTCTCATTCTGGGCGACGTGTGCACGCGTAACTGCCGGTTCTGCGCGATTCGCTCCTCGGCCGACCCCGGCCCCTTGCGCAAGGACGAGCCGGAGGCGGTCGCCGAAGCAAGCGCGCGGCTTGGTCTCAGGTATGTGGTGATTACCAGTGTGACGCGCGACGATCTTGCCGACGGCGGCGCAGCGCATTTCGCGCGGACGGTTCGCGCCGTGCGCGACCGGCTGCCCGAGGCCGTCATCGAAGTCCTGACGCCGGATTTCAAGGGTAGCCATTCCTGCGTCGAGACGGTTCTTGAAGCGCGGCCCGACGTTTTCAATCATAATGTGGAAACGGTTCCGCGGCTGTATCCGCGGGTGCGGCCGCAGGCGGATTATCGAAGAAGCCTCGGGGTGCTGGCCTATGCCGGGAAGCGGGCGGCCGGGCGCGGCGCGATAGTGTATACCAAAAGCGGCTTGATGGTCGGCCTGGGGGAAACGCACGGGGAGGTGTCGGCCGTGCTCCGCAATCTGCGGGCGGCGGGCTGTGAGATGCTGACCATCGGTCAGTATCTGGCGCCGTCGCCGGCCCACGTGCCTGTGGAGCGGTTCGTCGAGCCGCCGGAGTTCGCGGCCTGGGAGGACGAGGCGCGGACCATCGGCTTTGCGGCCGTGGCGGCGGGGCCCTTTGTCCGCAGCAGTTATCAGGCCGCGCGTGTTTTTCAGGAGCGGAACGTTTAGGCCGTAAGAGACCGAAGTTCAGGGATGGCACTTACAGACGTCAAGTTTCCGCCGTTGGGCGAGAACGCAGGCGATGAGGCGCGCATCTCGTTCTGATACGTCGAAGCGGGCGAGACGGTCGAGAAGGAAGATGAACTCGTCCAGATGATTACCGACAAGGCCACCTTCGACGTGCCGAGTCCCGTTCGAGGCAAGGTCGTCGAACTGGTGGCCGACGAGGACGCGGAGGTCAAGGTCGGCGAGGTGCTTTGTCGGATCGAAGTGGAGGATTAGCGTGGCTGAAACGCTGCCGGGGCGTTTTATCGTACTCGATGGACCGGAGGGTTGCGGCAAGACCACGCAGGCCGCGCACTTGGTCCGCCGCCTGCGTGAAAAGGGCCGCCAGGCAACCGCCGTGCGCGATCCCGGCTCCACGCCCGTCTCCGAGCGCATCCGCGATGTCCTCCTGGATAAGCGGCTGCCGGAAATGGACGCGCGGACCGAGGTTTTCCTTTATATGGCGAGCCGCGCGGAAATGATGACGCGTATCGTGCGGCCGGCGCTTGAGGTGGGGCTCGTGGTTGTCAGCGACCGGTTCATCTCGTCCACCGTTGCCTATCAGGGCTACGCGGGCGGCATCGAGCCCGACCTAATCTGGGAACTGGGGCGGGCGGCTTGCGGCGGCATCGAGCCGGACCTGACCGTCATCATCGATGTGGACGTTGAAACGGGGTTCGCGCGACTGGGAGGGGATCGCGACCGCGTCGAATCCAAGGAGCGGGCCTATCACGAGAAGGTGCGGCAGGGGTTCCTGGCGATGGCGCGGGAGCGCCCCGACCGGTTCACGGTGGTGGACGCCTCCCGTCCGCCGGACGAGGTGGCGGCGGAGATCGAGGCAGCAGTGGCGCGCGTCCTGTAAGAGATGCTCTAAAGAGGCCGAATGGCCCCGGGGCGGTGTGAGATGTCCTTGAATGCGTTGAAACATCAGGGGAGTGCGGTGCGGGCGCTGCGTGCGGCGGTGGCTGGTGAGCGGCTGCCGCACGCGCTTCTTTTCGTCGGTCCGCGCGGCGTGGGGAAGGGGCTCGCGGCCAGGGAACTTGCCAAACTGCTCCTCTGCGGTTCGCCGCGAGGCGAAGGCCAAGACGATTTGGACCCGTGCGATGCGTGTGCACATTGTCGCCGGGTGGATCGCGGCACGCATCCGGACCTGTACTGGTTTGAGAAGGAGCCGGACCGAAACGACTTTCGCATCAGCCTCGTGACCCGCCGCGACGGCCACGAGGCGGCCAGTCCCGAGATGACGGTGATTGAATCGGCGATGCTCCATCCGATGGAAGCGTCGCGAACGGTGACGGTTCTCGACGATGCCGAGATGTTGAACCGGGAGGCGGCCAACGCGCTGCTGAAGGTGCTGGAGGAGCCGCCGCCTCACGCCGTTCTCGTCCTGTTGTGCGCCGACGCGGGCCGGTTGCCGGGGACGGTTCTTTCTCGATGCCACTGGGTGCGTTTCAGGCCGTTGCCTGACGCGTTTGTTGCGGAGAAGGTGCGGGATTTGTTGGGTGGAAAGGCATCGGCTGAGGAAATCGCCTACGTCTCACGCTTTGCGGGCGGGAGCATCGAACGCGCGCGCCGATTGGCGGGCGCCGGTTTGTGGGAGTTGAAGCGCGAACTCGTTGCGGGACTGCCGGAGATGGACGCGGCCGCGGCGTTTGACATGGCGGCGGCCATCAATGTCTGGGCGCGGAAACGGGCGCGCGCGGAGAAGACTACCGGCGAATCGCGTGAAGAGACGGCCCTCAGGCGCGAAGCCGCGAGGACCGCGCTGGCGGCGGCGGCTGCGGCGTTCCGTGATGCGCTGGCGATGGCGGTCGCCGGCGAGGACGCACCGGCTCTTGTCAACGCAGACCAAGTGGGCGCAATTGCATCGCTGGCCGAATGGGGGAGCGAAGCGTGTGTCCGGGCCGTCGGCCTCCTGGCGGACGCCCAGGCCGAGATCCGCCGCTACGTCCACACCGAACTTGCGACGGAAAACGCACTTTTTCAGGTCAGTCGCCTGCGGGCCGGTTTTGGTGTCGCAACGGTCCGAGGCGGCGCCCAGGTTTGAGGACTTGCGCTTACTGGTTTCTGACAGAGGGAAAGGGCGAGGCAGATGCAACTAGCGTTTTTCAGACGGCACCGCAGGCTGTTTATGATACTGATGTTTCTCGGCGTGATAGGGTTCGTCTTCTTCGGATCGTGGCAGTACATCAGGCTGGCGTTCGTCCGCTTGTTTGGAATGGGTAGAGGCCACCAGACCATCGGGTATATCGGCGGCGAGGCGACCACCCGGCGCGAGGTGGCCGAGTTTTTCCAGCAAGTCCAGGCGGGCGGCCGGGCGACAGAGTGGTGCCTGATGCGATTGAGCCGCTCGGCCACGACCCAGGAGGACGCCGCAGACGCCTACCGATACACGGCCGGGATGAGCGCGTGGCCGTTCCTTTCCCCTTCGATGAAGGAGGAGAGGCCGGCGATGGTTTCGGTGATGACCTGGCTGGCGTTGTATAAGGAAGCGCAGCAATGGGGCTTCGGGACGTCCGACGCCGAGGTGAAGGCGCGGATCGAAAAACTTCGGGAACTGGGCCTGACCAGCGCGGAACTGAGTCGCGTCGTCTCGAATGTGGCGGGGGGCGAACCGTTGCGGTTTTACGAGGCGCTCCGCACCGATATGACGTTGCGGGCCTACGTCGATTGGCTGACCGAGGCGCTGACCATCCCCGTCGAGCCGGAAATGAGGCGGCAGTTTACTCGCACCGACGAACAGATTAAGGTCCGCCTGATTGTTCTCAAGGCGGAGGACTTTGTGGACGCCGCCGAGGAACCTTCGCCCGAAGCCCTGCGCGAACAATTTGAAAAGTATAAAGAGTATCTTGCGGGCGAGGGCCCCAAAGGGTTCGGCTACCGCACTGCGGCCAGCGTGGCGATCGAGTATCTCGTGGCCGACCCGAAAGCGTTCGAGGAAGAAACCCGGGCGGCGGTGACGGACCAGATGGTCGAAGAGTATTACGAGGCGCACAAGGATTCCGAGTTCGTGGTAAAGGATGCGCCCGAGAAGGAAGGGGAAGACAAGGGGGCGGATTCCGAGAAGGACCCCGATGACGAGGAGGGGGACGCCGAGGAAGCGGCCGAAGCGGAGGAGACGTTCCGCCCCCTCGAAGAGGTCCGCGAAGAGATTCGCGACAGGCTGGTCGAGAGGGAGGCGGAGCGGCTGGCCCGCGAGAAGATGGAGGGCAACGTCGCACAGATCCGGTCGATGAAAAAGCCGCCCGACCTTCAAATCTGGGCCGACGAAACCCAGGTCCGCCGCGCCGCCCTTGAGGAATTGCACACCGCGCAACAACTCGCCGCGCTCCCTGGGCTGGGCGAGGCGACCCGTGGTCAGGACCGCCTGCCGCAGTGTGCCCTGGCCCTCGTCGGATTGGTGGCTCCCGAAAAGGCGCGCCTTGCGCCCGAGGAGATAAGCGAGGTCTTCGTGGACCCCGAAGGCCGGGCGTATGCGTTTCGCGTGACGGCCTACGAGGAAAGCCGTCCGCCGGAGGTGCTGGAGGAGGTGCGGGAGCAGGTTGCGGCCGACCTTCGCCTCGAAGCGGCGTTTGACCTCGTGCGCGAGCGGGGGCGGACGATCCTCGAAGCGGCCGCCCGGAAGGGTCTCAAGGCCGCCGCCGAGGCGGAAGGCGTGAAACCCGAGGAAACGGACTGGTTCCCGCGTCAGCGGGGCCCTTTCGCCTACATGGGGCGCTACATCTGGTTTCCGCCGGCGCTGCCGGGCATCGGCTACAACCAACTGGTCACCGACGAGTGTTTCCGTCTCAGCCTGGACCCCGAAGGCACGCGGCGGACGCTTGTGGTCTTGCCGCGCGGGCGGACAGTGATTGTCGCGGAACTGGCCGACCACCGGTCCCCGCGCGAGGCGGCTTACCGGAAGGAGCGGCCGGCGCTGGCGATGCAGGTGGGCGTCGCGCTGGCCGGGAAGATCCGCGATAAACTCCTCGACGAGGAGGCGATTCGTCGGCGGCTCGGTGTCGTGTATAGTCCGCCGGAGGCGGAGCGAGAAGGTCCGGAGGAGGCGTCCGGCGAACCGGCCGAGGGTCCTCCGGGTGGGTCGAATTGAAGGCCGCGCGGTTGACAAATCGCGGCGCGGTGGGTATAGTCGGAAGCCCATTGATGAGCGGGCAGGTAGCTCAGGCGGTAGAGCACGCGGCTGAAAACCGCGGTGTCGCCGGTTCGACTCCGGCCCTGCCCACCAACGAGTTGTGTAAATTCGTGCATACACGCGCAATGCCCTGAAAAGCCGGTTTTTCGCCTTCCCCCCGGTAGCCGTTGCAAGCCATTTTCGGCATTTCTCGATTCTGCTGCGCTGCTTTTTGCGCCGCGCCCGAGGTTCGGGCAAAGTGATCTTCGGTGGTCATCAAGTAGTGCCGCAAGGCGATCTTCGGCGTCGGGGTTTCGGCGGCTACCTCAGCGTCTTCGACCACGACGTGTCGCGCTTCGCCGACTTCGTGCGCGAGTTCAACCGCATCTTCGGTCTGACGCCCGAGCAGACCGACGTGACCGAGCGGCACATCGAGAAGTTCCTCCGCCACAAGCATCCCGGCGACGTGGACAGCCCCGAGGTGCAGGCGATCAAGTCGTCAGGGTCGGGCCCTCGCCGTCAGGACCACGCGGAACCCCATGGTGGGCGGGTGCGTGCCGAACAATGCGAAGCGGGCGGTGGTGCGGCACATCGCCGGCAGGCTGCCCCAACTGCCGCCCCGGACCACCTTCTGAAGCCGGTTGTAGCCGGTCTTGGCGGGCTCGGCGTTGACAGGATCATCGGTGGGCGACTTCTCGTAGAAGTAAGGGTCGTAGAAGTCCTCGCACCATTCCCACACGTTCCCGGCCAGGTCGGCGATACCGAACGGATGCCCCTGGTCGAACGCCCCGACCGGTGAGGTGTAGACGTTCCCGTCCGCCTGGCCCAGGTCGCCGAAGTTCAGGCGGCGGCAGTCCCAGACGCTGCCCCAGACGTATGTCACCGGCCTGCCCGCCTTGGCGACATATTCCCACTCGGCCTCGGTCGGCAGGCGGTAGTCGTAGCCGGCGGGCCGGGCTGTGTCGGTCTTGTTCAGCCAGTCGCAGAAGTCCTTGGCCTTCTGCCATTCGTCGGTGATGAGGGCGGGCTGGCTGTCACCGTCGAGCTGCGCCTTCTGGCGGAAGTGGAAGATCGCCACCTCGCTATGTTGCCCCGGCTGGAACTTGCGGTACTGGGCGTTGGTCACCAAGTGTCGCCCGACGTAGAAGTCATGCGTGATGCGAACCTTGTGGGCGGGCCGCTCGTCGATGTCGGCGGCGTGGTCGCTCTCCGCGGCGCCCATGGTGAACTCGCCGGCGGGCACCTTCACCAACTCCATCGCCAGGGCGTTGCGGTACACGTCGCCGGTGGGCTGGGTGGCCGGGCGGGTGGCAGTGGCACCGGCGACCGGGGCGTCCGGGAGCGGATCGGTCGCCCAAGCGCCGGGCGAGTCGATGAGCCTCGACAGGTTGCCGGGCATGGCGAAGTACGTGCCGGCCTGCGTGGGGACCGCGGCGGCGGCCCGTTTGACCGGCACGTCCGAGGCATCGGTGGCGAGGGCGAACCAGAACCGCACGCTGCGCCCGGGCGCCAGGTCCACGCCCTTGGTGTTGGGCTCGATCACCAGCCACTCGGCCGGGTGGGTGCCGTTCCACAGACCGACGAAGTCGAACTGGGCGGGGTCGTAGAACAGGTAGCTGTACCCGCTGTCGCTGGACATGGCCGCCCAACCCAGGGCGGGGTGGCGGGGCTTGTCGATTCCGCCGTCCGGCGGCGACCACCTCCGCCACGGATGCCCCGGCCGGGCGGCGCGGGCCAAGGCCATGTCCTTGACGATCCGCTCATGGTCGAAGATCCGTACCCCGCGGTCAGTGGGGAGGTACGCATAGACGGTGGCGCCGGGGAACATCTTGTACTCGAAGCACTTTGCGGACCTAAAAGGTCAAACCGTGACGCTACGGCCCTGGGCGGCGGCCTGACGCCGTCTTCGAGCTACCCGATCTTTTTTATAGGATAAACAACGGGCCGCTCGCCGTCCCCTTCATACTGGCCGACGCGGCGGCCTGACGGCCCGGCTTGCCCGGCCCGACCCCCTGGCCCGCAATGAGTTATTCCGTTTCGCTCGAGGGAAGCGCGGACTTGAGATCGCCAACCGTAGCGTCCAGCGCAGAAACCTGGCGGTGGAGTTCCCTCTCCATGATCCCCACGCGAATAAGAATCTTCTGGCTGCCACTCTGGATGGTCGTGCCTGCCGCCTTGATCTCCTCGAGTCCGCCCGAAAGCTTTTCGATTGCTCGGATGGCTTTCTCTGCAGGCTCGAAATCGATCTCTGCGCCCCGCCGGGCTGCGTCCTCCTGTGTGCAGATGGCGCGCGCCACACTGAGCCCCGCGGTCAGGCAAACGTCGGTCCGAGGATCCTCAAAATCCCAAACAGCAACGATGCTTTTGCCATACCGCGCCATAGGATTTTGCTCTGCTGGAGCCGTCCGTCTGGAGAACACAAACAGCCCGACATCTGCTCCGCGATTCTTCCTGGCCGTCTCGAGTTCCTCTAGCGCCTTGGCCAGCGTGTAGCCCCCGCTCTCTTTCGCCTCGACGGCTATCTTCACTCCAGGTGCAGAAGACTCGGGCCCAAGCTCAATCACGACATCGCCGACTTTGCAGTTCTTTATAAGGCCTACCGTGTTGGAGGTATCCTTAGGTATGTCACCCACTTTCTGACACTCTGCGGCAACGAAGCGTCGGACTTCCTCCTCAAAGTCCTCGCCATGACGAGTGGACCTCAGTGCCTCTTCGCGCCGCGCCGTCATGGCTGCGAGTTTTTCCGAAACGTCCGTGTGGAACTCATCCGCGGCCCTTTTGTGTTGCCCCAAGACCTCCAGGAGCTCACGCTTTAACCGCGCCAACGCTGAGTTCTCGTCGTCCAGCGAGAACTCGCTTGTAATCTTGCCTTGCGAGGTCTCAACCCGCTTCACAAGTCGGCTGAGGGCGGATTCTTCCTTGTCGAGCGAGAACTCCGCCAGGATGGCTTCGCGCTGCGCCAAAAGCGCGCCATTAACAACCTTCGTGAGTAAATTGAGGAATCCGTCTGAATCTTCCGGCGACAACCGTCTCATGATGGGGCTGTTCTCGCCCAGATGAGCAGCTAAGGTCTTCGCCAGCTGCGAGTCATCGAGGCCGATCTGTTGACGCAACAATATCTCAAGGTCCCCATCCTTGGCAATCAAGCGGTTGATGCGCTCGTTGAACCGCCCGCTCTTGGGGTCGAAGTACTCCTGCAGGGAGTCGGCGACAACGTTCGTAACAGTCTGCTGGTGCGCCTTCAAAGCGTGGCCAAGCTCTAAGAGCAGTCGGTCGCTCTCGTGCTTGATGGTCTCCGCGTCAAGGCGACCCTGGGCTTGCTTCAGAGTCAGGATCCCGATACGAAGGGCCGACAGTGCAAATGCTGTCCTCGGCTCCCCCTCGGGTCGCGCAACAAGCTCCGCGACAAGTTCTGGGTCCGTAACATTGAGGATCAGCTGAACGCTGTCAGGCTGTTCCTTCGGCCCTTGCTCCGAAGCTGGCGGAGACGCCGGGTCCATGTGTTCGCCCATGGTCTCTATCCTTTCGCAGTTTCCCAGCGCGGAAGCCAGTATAGCAGGCCATCGCGCCAAGACAAGCCGCCCGCCTTGCTACCGCGACGGGGCGGCCTGGCAGACCTGGCTTGCTGGACGCTCGCCGAGGTCCTCGCAGTGAAGCGGCACGACGGTCATGTCGTGGATGTTGAGCCGGAAGTGGTGGCGGAAACGCCGGTTTCGTATGGGTTCGTGATAAGCGATGACGAGGGAAATGGAGTCACGCTTGCCTTGGGGCAGCCTCTTAGCCCCGCCGTGGCGGCCCTTGATGATCTTAGCAATGCCGTCGCGGAGCAGGTAACGAATACCTGTCCCCGGCGCAAGTTCGGCCTCGTCGAGCGACACTTCGTGATCGTCATAGATGAGAAGGTCGAGGACGGCTACCCCTCGTCCTTCGTTGACGACATGGACGCCCGAAAACTGATCGTAGAGTGGCACACCCCGAGATAGCGGGTCAACAGCGCGCATTGTCAGCGCGGGGCGCGTGTCAAGCAGGAGTTGGCTCTCCTGCAGGCCAGCGGTCTTCTCTGCGACCCTGCGCAGTTGCCGGGTCAGGCAGGCGATACTGATTGTTGCGACAGCGGTAAAGATCATACTGACCGTCATGAGAAGGGTCCAAACGGCGGCCGGGCTTTCCACCACGACTGTCACATCAGGGGTCGGAGGACCCATCTAGACCTCCCTCCACAGCATCAGCATAATCGAAACGTGCGGGCACGTCAACACAAAAGGCCCGGCGGGAAAGGAGGAACCGCCGGACCTTTGGACAAGGGAACCGCTAGGGAGTTACGCGCCGGTGACGTAGACGCTCTCGGCCTTCAGGCCTTTCGGCGATGAGGATATGCCGAACTCGACCTTGTCGCCTTCGGCCAACGACTTATGGCCCTCGCCAACGACGCTTGAGAAGTGCACAAAGACGTCGTCGCCGCCATCGTCCTGCTTTATGAATCCGAAACCTTTTGCATCGTTGAACCACTTCACTATTCCATACGCCATCTGTTGCGTGCTCCTCGTATCTCTAGGTTTTCAAGAAAAGGGTTACTGTGCCGCTGGCGTCGCTCGTGCCGCTGGCGTCCGAAAGCCAGAACTCGACAGGACCGGCAACGGCCACGGGTTGATACGTGCCGACCATCGGCTCGTGAAACGTCACGACGTCGCTGTGGCCCGTGACCCGGCCATGCAGGTAGTCGAGCGTCGAGTCGTCCAAGTCCCTCAGTTGGACGGCGTAGCTGTCGGAGGGATACGTCGAGCCGCCGCCGGGGATCGTGATGACTTCGAGGACTTGCCCCACAAGGCCCACGGTGTCGCTGGCGATGCCGCCGGAGCCGGAGGTCCAGGCGATGTTCACCTTCTCGATGCTGGCGTGAGTGGCCTCGCGTCCGAAGGAGGAAGAGCCGCGCGTGACGAGCATAGCCATCAGCCCGCCTCCGCCTCAGTCTCGTTGAGGGCCTCGGTGTAAGCCTCGACCAGGTCCTCGGCCGTGACCTCAATCATGGCCCCCTGGGACTTGGCCAGGGTCGCTTGCTGAGCGGCCATCGAGTCAACGTGCTTGACAAGTTTTTCATACTGCCGCGTCACGGTGGTCACCATCTCGGCGAGCTTGGCCAGGTCGTCAGCCTCTTGCTTCCTGAAGGCCCACTCCTGTTCCATCCCGCCCTCGTTGCAGATTACGTGGTGCTCAAGGCCGTCGCCGTGCTTGACGAAATCGACGAATTCGGGGGCCTCGGCGTCGTCAGCCCTCTTGCTGAACACGGTGACCTGCGGGCCTGGCAATGAGAGGTAGTCCATAAACGTCATAGGTCGGCTCCTCTCCTAGTAGCCAGTGCGGGGTCCGGTGTAGGGCGATTCGTTGCTCTTGACGTGGTCGCCGATGAACGTGACGCCCAGCGTCGAGCTGACACCGTGGCCATTATACTGCATGACCAGGTAGCGCCGGATGTTCGGCAACGAAACGGCCACCGTGCAGTCCTGCGCAATCGTGGCGATTGTGTCGGCCGCGACGCTCAGGTTCGTCACCTGAGTGTTGCCGTTCCACGCCTGCAACCCATCGGCGTCCGAGACCAAATCCACGGCAACCGTGTTGGTCGTGGCAACCTTCTGCGTGCCGCTGATTGCGGCGATGTCGGAGCTTGACGTCCAGAACTGGATGCTGGTGAGGGCATGGGTTGTGTATTCCATGTTGATGATGGCCGTGGCCGAGGTGCACCCGCCCAGGTCCACGATGGTCGTGATGAGGTCCGACGTGTTGGCCGTGATGGCCGGAAGACGGCCGGTCTTTACGACCTGTTGGCTTAGTTTATTCATTGTCGTATGTCCGCCTTTCCTTAGCTTGAGGTGATGCCCTTCACAACGACGAACGACTCGCTGTGCTTGAGGATGTAACCCAAACGCTTCACGAGCCGGATGCTGATCTGGTCAGCCGTCCAAAGGTCGTGCGCGGATGATTCGATCCGCAGATCGCCATCTCCAAGGAGGAAATCTGACCACATGCCGCCCACGAGGAACGATTCGTCGGTGTCCGGATAGCCGGTGGTCGGAATGCCGGTGGTCGTCCGCAACACCTTACCGAACAACCGCGGCACGTCCATCAACTCGGCCGTCGAGCCGAATCCGCCGATGGCCAAAACATAAGCGCCGTTGCCGTCTTTCAGTTTGCGGAGGCGGTCCTTGACGGTCGGATTCGTAATCCAGCCCGACAGGATCGCGTTGGAATTCTCAAGCTGCAACTCAGCGGTGAGCAAGTCGTCCTGGTCGATTTCGCCGCTCAGGTCCGTCGAGTGAATCCGCGGCTGACTGTAAATCCCTAGCGGCTGCTGGCCGCCCAGGCCACGCATGAGGACCTTTGACTCCTCTTCGGCGAGGGCCCGGACCAGCTCGTCACGGATGACCGTGTCCGCATCCGGGCCTGGCTGCTCAACGAGTTCACGCGAAATCTTGAGGATGCAGACGGCCTTTTTCAGCTCCATCTTCTGGCCCGCGAAGTCCATCGAGGTGCTTTCGGAGATGGTGCTGGCCTCGCTGCCCCAGCTGATCGTCGCGCCGCTGTCGATGCCGGTGAAATCGCGGCTCAACCGCTTGCCCATCGGAACGATGCTGACGCCCGGCATCTGCCGGATGACGCTCTTGTCGGCCAACCGCGGGATGATCTCGCGGTCAACCTCTTGCGGAACGAGCACGCCGCCGGCCGCAGCCGCGTCGGTCGAGTAGGCTTTGGCGATGTCGTGGGCCTTTTTCTCAACGTCCGCCCCGGCCCAGCTGCCAAACGTCACGCCCCTCAGGTATTTGCTGAGACTGAAGCTGGGGTCGCGGTCGTCCTGGCCCGTGTCGTCATAAGACTGACGGCCGGTGCGGGTCTTGGTGACTTTCAGACCTGCCTTGAAGGTTTCTTTCATTTTTGCGAATTCCTGCGGGGTGACTTTCATTTCCTATAGCCTCCTGAATCGCGTTGAGCCTCGACACCGTGTCGGGGCCGGATCGTTGTCAAAGAGGGGGGCAAGAGGCCGAGGTCAGAAAGTCGCGACACGATCGCGCTTGGGGGGATAAGTAGCCTCGGCCCCTCGCTTCCCTAAGAGGCTGTGGCTATCCACGAGGACAGCGGCGATCCTGAGTGCTGGCCCGCTCTGGGCGGCCCGGCCGTGAGGCCGGGGATCGTCTCGCCGTTGAAAGTAAAAGCAATTGGCGGGGGGAAACGCTGAACAATCTTTCAGGCATCCATAAGTTTTTTCAACTTCGCCAAAACTTTCTCGACCCTCCGGGCCGTCTGTCCGGTGCTCAGGCCATACTTTTCACCGATGGCCTTGAACCCCTCACCGCCGTAATGGGCCAGCACCATCGAGCGGTCGTCCTCGCCGAGCTTGGCCAAGCTCACGCCCAGGTCAAGCAACTCGTCGCGGTTCGGGCCTGGCGGCGGGTCCGGCAGGTCGCGGTTGTCGCCGTTGCGGGTCTGTGCCTTGGCCCAGTTGAGGAGTTGGCCCTTGAGGGTCTTGCTGACATAGGCGACCCGCTGCTCGCGGACATACTTCGGGTCGGCCAGGTTCGGTAGGATTTCCAACAGGTGCAGACGTGCTTCCTGGACCGCGTCCTCAAGCGATACGCCGCGCTCTCTGAGGCTCTTGCCCCATCCCCCTGACCATATCCGAGTTGCTGCCTTGATGGCCAGGCCCTCGTACTGTGCAAACTGCTCGTCTTGCTTCTGTTCCACCGTTTACCACGTTCCTACCTCCTTTCGTAGGAATGTGTTACATCCTTACATCTTCATTCTAAGCAATGTTTGCGCCTTATCGGCCGCCCCCCTGCCGCCCCTGGGGGCGATCGTTGCTTAGGGACAAGCCTGGCGCGTTCTAGGCGCATCGAGGGGGCCGTCAGTGCCCCTGTTTCCGCCCCAGGATGCCCTTCACCGTCGGAGCCGCCCACGGCTTCCCGGTCCGCGTCGGCCTGCCCGCCTCGTTCAAGGCTTTGGCTATCTCCCCGAAGGACCGCCGCTCTCCGCCCCTGGGCTTGCGATACAGCTTGCTCATCATCTTCAACGTCTCGGCCTCGCCCTGCCGCGTGCCGAACGGCTTGCGGCCTTCGCACCTGCCGGTCGTCCGCCTCACTCTGGCGCGGGATGCGGCCAGCTTGGCCACGAGCACGCTCTTCTCGAACTGGGCCACGGCCCCGAGCACCTGCCGGATGAGCGTCCGCGTAGGGTCGTCGTCGGCCACTGTCAGGTCCACGCCGCTGTCAGCCGCCACCACCTGCACGCTCATCTTGCGGAATGCGGCCAGGATCGTCTCGCTGACCATCAGGTCGCGGGCCAGGCGGTCCGCCCGCTCCACCAATACGAGCCTCACTCCATTGGACTGAAGCCGATCCAGCAGTGCCGCCAGCCCTTCCCGGCCCTCCCACTCCGTTCCCGTAGAGGCATCCCTGAACTCCTCCACCAGCTCCAGGCGGCGGGCCTCGGCGTATGCCCTGATGGCCTCTAGCTGGCGGGGGAAGCCGTCCTTGCCCTTGCCTGCCTGCCCCGGCGTGCTCACCCTGAGGTATGCTATCGCCTTGTCCCGCATCGTCCTTCTCCCTCTGGCCGGGCGGATTTACCCAGGCCCTCTATCCCTTATATACCCCTTTAGCACACAAAAGGCAAGGGAATTCTTTCTGTGTTCAAAGTATTTTTTTAGAATAGTTTTTATTACCTACCAAACAGGCCCTTGCCGCCGCCCTCCAGAGCATCCTTGATGCCGGACGCGATACCCTGGGAGGTATCTACCGTGGCCCATCCGCCTCCCCCGCCGGCCGTGACGACGAAGCCATTCGCGCTCGCCCTCCGGCGATCCGCGGCGTCATCGTCCGTCCGAGGCCTGTTCCTGGTGAGTTTGACGGGCCTGGCCGTGTTATCATCCCACGTCTGGCCGCAATACCGACAGGCGGAGTGCGGCTCTATCATCCTGCCAAGGGCTTTGGTGATCTCCCGACAGTCATAGCACTCGCTGGCCTCCTTGGCAGGGGCATCAACGAGGGGCCTGTCGTCCCTCGACATCCTGGGCGGTAGGCCGTTTATCGTCCTCTGCTGGGCCACGTTCTCCGCCCGCAGTCTCCGAACCTCCTGGCGGGCCGCGTCAACGTCCATATTGGCCTCGTCGCCCTCGATGGCGGGGTGCTCCATCATACCCGCAGCGATCCCGGTGAGGTTGTCGCCGAGGACCACCTTGACTTCGCCGCCGCCAGGGGTGCCGCCGGGCAGGGCGGCCTGCAGCTTCATGAGCGCCATCCAAGTCTGGAGCATGACGGCGGGGTGATCCTTGGCCTCCTTGTTCCAATACGCCGGACCCTTGCGACTGACAGCCGCTGTGATGTCGGCGACCATGGCGGCGATTTGCCCCGCTAGATCGCCGGAGGCCCCCCCTTCAGCGCCGTTGCCTGCGGCTTCTGAATAGTCCGTAAAGTGGCCGCGTCCCGGTCCGCCGACGTTGCCCGGCACGAACTGCCCCCGCTTATTCCTGTCGCTAGCGGCCACTGGTGCGCCGTTTGGGCCGTTCTGGCCCTCGGCCTGTTGGCCGTCCGGGCCGTCCGGGCGGTCGTCTTGAGTATCCGTTTCGGCCACTTCACCTGATAGGTCAACGACCGTTTCTGTGCCGTTTTCGTCAGTCGTCTTATCTTGCATCGTGATTCCTCCTGTGCATGCGCTCCCGCAGCCTGGCGAACCCCGGCGCTATGAGGTCGCTGACCGTCTTGTCGCCCTCGATGCGTGTCCTTATTTCATGGCCCACTAACTCGCTCCGGGCGGCGTCGGCTTGACGGCCGATGGACGCCCACTCTCTCTCGACCTTGGTGACCAGTCGCCTGTTCGTTCTCATTCCTCTTCCCACGGCTCACGGGTTTGCTGGGGCTCGTCGAGGGGGTCGTCGTCGCGGCTGCTAGCCGAGCGTTTCTCTTGGGCTTTTATGTTCCGCCGCTCCAGCTCGTCCCGCTTCCTCGTGCTCAACTGCTCCGCGGTCCAGTTGGTCAGGTAGGCCACGAATGCCGGGGTGGCCAGGTTGCCCAGGTGCACGGCGTTCTCGAAGTCCCGTTCCTCGCCGTATTGCCTCAATATGCCTTTGGCATTACCGGCGGCCTTGGCGGGGTCGTCCGGATATAGCCGAAGCAACTGGCGACAAGCCTCTTGGAACAGTCCCCACTTTTGCTTGTCCCCCGGCCAAGGGGCCTTGGCCCCCAGGTCACGCTTCCAAGACGCCAGCACCGCTTCCGCTATGGGAAGAAGGGCGGGGGGCAGTGAGTCCGTTGTTGGAAGCGAGGAGGAGGGGGTGGGCAGTGCCTTTTCCCTCTTCCTCCTCTTCTTTTTTTCATTTTTCTTATTTCTTATTAACTTATTGTGTAACCCCCCGTTAGACCCCCCGTTCAACCCCCCGTTAGACCCCCCGTTGGGAGGCGGGTCAGATACCCACTCCGGCTTCTCGACCATTAGGTCGCTCATGGCCGATATGCCCCAATTCGTCAGCGTCTGCCGGAGCACCGGCTCAGGCATTTCATACTTGTTGCTGAGTAGGGCATTGCGGGATATGCTTGATAGCTCCGGAGCCTCCCGGCCATCCCGCTTGCCTTGGTGCTCCGGATAGTAATTGACCACTATCCAGTAGGGCTCGTGGCGGGCGAGCTTGCCGTCGGTCGCGAACTTATCCAGTGCCGCCCGGACCGTTTTGACGGGCTGGCCCATCTCGGCCGCTATCATTTCGGGAACGGCCTTGATCGTGCCGTAGTAGGTGATGCTAGTGTTCGTCATTAGGTATGTGTAGACGAGCTTCTCGGCGTTGCTCAGGCCCTTGAAATACTCATCCTGCCAAAGCAAGGTGTTTACTGTTCGGATCTCTGCCATCGCTTCTCTCCTCGATAAACCGGGCCGGGCGGGGGTGCGCTATCGAGGTTCCGCACCCCGCCGTCCCGGCGATTGCTGCCCGGCGCTACCGAGCATTCGGTTCACGGGCCAGTGCCCGTGTTGTTCCTCTCTCCATATGCCTCACGCGCCCTTTTTGCTACGTCCCTGATAAACTCGCGGAGGTCTTGCTCGTAGCCCCCGCGTGGCTCGCGATACTGTATGACAATGTTGTGGGGCAGAGGGCCCAGGTCGCACTTGAAGGTGGTGCGTTCGCCGATGTAGATCTCGGCTGCGTCCTCGCCCTGTCTGCGTAGGCGGATCTGCACGACCGGAGGCTCCTCCTTCAACCCCCATGCGCGAATGGTGCACGAGAGCTCGTCTTCGGTCTGGTCCAGCACCAAGTCGTCCACATGGCACGCCTCACTCGCGAGAGGCTCCAACTCGGCCCAATGCTCCCGAATGTGCGCCTCCACATCGGGGCTAGTCGGTTCAGCCTTCGCAATAAAATCGTTCGCCTTCATGATGCTTCTCCTTTCCGCCGCCTTTCATGCGGCAAAATAGAACGACGCCGCCCGCCCGGAACCTCGGAGAACCGGCAAGCGGCGTCGTCTTGCTTCCAGTGTTGTCCGAGGTTCCAATTCATTATACGCCGCCGCTAGAGTCCCTTAAATTTTGTGATCAATTCACACTGCCCGGTTTGCCCCACCATGACCGCCACCAGGGCCGCTTCGCCTTCGGCTCCTGCCCGGCCGGGATACCGTCAGCGAGCTCGATCAGGCTGGCCACAACATTCTTCAGCATGGCCGGGGTCACCTTGGCCAGGGTTGTCATCGAGGCCCCGGCGGGCTTGGCGAGGGACAAGTCATCTTGCAACTCGGCCGGGGTGAGCATCACGGACTCCGGCTTTGTCGCGTCGCCCCATAGGGCCAGGCAGCCGGGCAGGATGAGGCCGTTGTCAACGCTGCAGACCAGACCAATCATGCCGACGTCCTTCTCGAATCCCGACAAGTGCAGGAAGGATCGGACGCGGGGATTCAGAAGATGCAACGCTCCCGCCAGTGAGCACGCCGAGCCGAGCATCCCGTGGAGCCCTTTATCCCAAAGCCTGTCGAGGACTTCTCGGACGTGTTCGCGGCGGTCGGCCTCGTCGGCCGGAAGCCAGTAGGTCAAGAGCTGAAACGAGCCATCCTTCAGGTCAATCGCGTCAGTCATGTTTTCCCCTGTCCCATGTCCGCCTGATAGTCCTAGAACTCGCCAGGTGGCCGCCTAAGCAACGATCGTGGCCGGGCCTGGCCGTTGCCCCATGAAGGTGGAGGTGGGCCGGCCCTGCTGCTGAGGCCAGACCGGCCCCCGGCCTCCTGTGGGCTGCGTAAGGAGTCATCGCAACCGCTTTGCCAAACGTGCCGCCACGAGTCACGGCACTCACAGACGTTGGCACTCGTCTGTCTACATTCCCTGCACTCCTCAGCCCGGAGGTGCGAACTGCACAGGGTCGCGAGCGACCGGCGCCAAGCCGGTCGCCGTAGGCAATATTCAAATCATTCAGCTGGCGCATCTTCCTCGCCGACCTGCTGGAAAATCCTCTGGCCGTCAGGCAGGCCCGCGTCCCGTTCCCACCTGAGTCGTGAAACTCGGAAGGGGGGAGAGCCTTCGACACGCTTCGGCGTCCCGGCCCGGCCGACGGGTCCGGAGTAAACTTTGCCGGACGCTTTGTCGCGAAAATACTTGTTCACTCTGCACTGCACCAAGATCGAATCCGTCGCCAGAATCTTTCGTTTTGCCATGTGCATATCTCCTGTAAAAGTTATCCGACCTGCGGAACCGCGTCCGCGTGAAACTCAAGTTTGCCATGCTCCGCCGCCCCCCGGTAAAACGCCGTCAACCGGGCCTGGACCTCGTCGCGGATTGTGCTGAAGTCCTCAAGAGGCTGCTCGGCCTGGGCGACCTCGAACTCGCGGAGGGCGCGGCCGTAGTTTTTCCAAAGCAGTTTGCCCCCGGCCGTCTTGCGATAAGAGGAGGCGGCTTTCAGCAGGGCATACCCATACGTCTGAGACTCCCGCCGCTCTCGCATCTCGGTCAACTCGGCCGCCTGGTCCTTGCCCAACCTGGCCATCTCGGCGTCAAGCCGCAGTTTCCATCGCTTGTGCAAGTCGCGGAGTTCGCTGATGCTGGCGGTCAAATCAATGAATGGCGTATCGTTGAATGCAACGATGCCGCCTAGCTTCGCCATGGCCGACTTGCCAGTGTCGGCCAAGGTGACGGCCTGTGCGAACGTCGAGGCTGCCTGCTCAAGGTGCTTGACGCTTTGCTTGGCCAAGGCCACCTGCTGGTCGGCCTGGACCTGGAGCGTATCCAACTCCGGCCCGGCGGCTTTCAACTGGTCGATGACCTTCTGGTATCGGGCCTGGGCCAGTTTGAAGCGATCCGGGGCCTCCTCGTGAGCCTCGCAAAGCGCCCGGTATGCTAGGCGTTCGTCGCTCAGTAGCGGTCGGCCTGGTAGTCCGGTGCGCAGGGCCGAGTCGGCCTCGATGGCCGCCATCCTCGCGGCCTCACGCTCTTGCCGGCCCGCCTCCGATTCGGCCCGGTCCGCCTGTTGCGCGAGCAGAATCGCGACGGCGCGGGGGGCCGATGATTTGGCGACCGCTTGTAGATCGGCGTCCAGCTCCGCCAGGCCCGCGGCCTCTTGCGTTTCAAAATCTTGGATATGGCTCATCGGGTTCTCCTCAATGTTTTCCTCCGCGTGCCTTCCACCGATAATAAAAGGTTTGCTCAGGCCATTTTCGCGATCAATCCACGAACTATTTTTGCCCCGCCGCCGCCGAAACGCCGTAACTCGTTGCCAGGACTAGAGTTAGAGGCCAAAATATATTTTGGAATAATGAAAGATTTCGCTTTACACCGGAGCACTTTCCGCTAAAATAGCTGTGGGAAAACTTGAAAGGGGCCTAGCCATGACGCAGCGCAAGCCTATCGCCGCAAGCTACGCGAGAGTCTCGTCGCAGTCACAGGCCGACCGCGACAACCTGGAGCAGCAGCGAGTCGCCCTGCCCACCTACGCCGCGGCCCAGGGGTGGAAGATCGTCGGCACGTTCGAGGACGCCGGTATTAGCGGCACGTCGCTCGCGCCGCGGGCCGGAGCCCAGGCCCTCATGCAGTATCTCGGAGCACACGACGTTGACTTTTGCGTAGTCGTTGACCCGACCCGATGGGGCCGACCGGCCCGCGATTGGGAGGACGCCAAGGCAATCATAGACATATGCTGGCGAACCAAGACCGCCCTGCGATTTCTCGATGGCACGACGCTCGATCCGTCGAGCCCGGACTTCCTTCGCCAGGCCAGCGAGCTTCTAGGAAGGCTCTACGCCGCCGGTCACCAGTCGGTAGTCCAGGGCCAGAAGGTCCGCCGGGCCAAGCTGCTGCGGCTGCTCCAAGGCCAGTATCCCTACGCCCTTTCGCCCTACGGATTCGCCCTGGACGAGGGACGCCGCACCCTGAAGGTCGTGTCGGCGCACTGGCAGACCGTCAGGGGCATCTTCCGCGACTACGCGGCCGGTTCGTCCCAGGAACAGATAGCGGCGGCCCTGGACGCGGCGGGGGTGTCGCCGAGCCGGCGGAGATACGTGGGCGGCGGATCGTGGTCCCAGATGGCTGTCCGCTACATCCTGGGCAACGAAATCTACCGCACCGGCCGCATCGAGTTCGATGCACGAAAGCTGTGGGGCCGCTACCGGGACCATTGCGCCTACCACGAATTCGTATGCGACGTGCCGGAGACGATGCTACCGGCGGACGGCATGATCCGCTTCGAGCTGCCTAAGACTATCCCGGCCAAGCTCTGGGCCAAGTGCGAGGCCCGGCGCGGAGCCCAGGCCGTGACCCGCGACGGCCGGTCTGCCAACCTCTACCTATTCCGGCCCTTCCTGACCTGCGGGCACTGCGGCCGGACGCTGGAGGGCCACACCGTGGGCGGATATGGATATTACAGATGCCTCGGCAACTGCAGCGCGGCGAAGCGCAAGGCCCGCCGGGTCGCGGAGCGATGCGACCTGCCGAGTTTCTACGTCCAGGGGGCCGACGCGGCCCTGTGGGATCTCGTATGGAGCAAGCTCCTCAGATTCGACGTGGAGGTGTATCAGAAATGGCTCAACGGCGACAGCGGGGACGCGGCGGACCCGGCCGAGATCGAGGGACGCCAGGCCGACGTCGCCGCCAAGCTGGCCGACCGCAAGGGGGAACGAAAGCAGATCGTCCGCCAGCGGACCCGCGGCAAAATCAGCGACCGCGAAATGGACGAGCTGCTGGCCGAGGTCAACCAGCACATGACCACGCTCGACAGTGAGCGGATACGCCTGGACGCCGCGCTGTCGGCCGCCCAGGTCGCGGAGGCCGAGCGGGCCGGGGCTGCCGCCCAGGGCAAGCGCCTTGCGGAGATAGTGGCCGAGTTCACGGCTGCGGGGGGTGCGTTGCGCGTCAGCATCGACAGGCTGCCGCAAGCAAAGCGCCGCGACCTCCTGGCCCGCGTGCTGGACCGGCGGAGCATCCGAATACGCCACGAGTCAGGCTTGCCGGACGACTACTACATCGACGCCAGGCACGAGGTCACGGCGGCGGACCTGAAACTACCGGCAAACCCCCTCCGCGTCATCGAGGCGTTGGAGGCTGTGGGCATCAAGAAGTTTAGGCTAAAAAAGGTATCCTCGTACAGGGCATGCACCATGTAGCGCAGATCGCGGCAGGTCTGCCGGCCGGTGTTGGTGACCGTGACGTCGATCCGCACGGCCGACGAGCCGCGCCGGACCGTGAGCGTCCGCTCCACGCGCAGCGGCGTGGCGGGCGGGACAGGCTCCACCGCGGTCCCAAAGGGTGTCAGCGTGCCGGTGCCGACGACGGTGAGGCTGGCTTTGTCGGGCCCGCGGTCACCGATGCGACAGGTGTACTCGCCGGCCTTCCAGACGCCGCTGTTGGCGAAGGCATCGTCCAGGCGGCTGAAGGGCTGGCGGTCGGCGGGGCGCGACTTGTCCACGTAGCGGATGACGTTGCCCGCGAGGGCGGGAACGACCTCCACCGAGACGCGGTCATTCTCCAGTCGCAGGATGGTGCCCTCGCCCTCCTTGGCCCATCCGGGATCGTGCAGCACATACGGGCCCGCTGTCTCGGTGACGAGGCAGGGGCCGCCGCTCCGGCAGCCCGCCGGAAGGATCAGCGCCAGGGGAAGCAAGGTCGTCCAGATCAGGTCGCGAAGTCGCATGGCACGGGGCTCCTTGAATGAACGTGCGTCAACTCGCCGAGGCGGGTGGGATCACGGCTGGCGACCCGATGTGACCGCACGGGGCTGATTACGCCCGCCCGATGGCTTGGATTCTACCGCCTCCAGGCGGTCCTATCAAGGCGAGAGGCGCCCAAGTTTCCGTTGCGATTCCAGGTCCGGCGCGCCATAATCATGCTGAGTTGGGGTGTCTCTGTCGATGACCCATCGGGGGGTACCCGTGAGCCAGGTCATTATCGAAAACCCGGTCGTCAATGCTCCCTTCGAGGAGCCTCAGCGGCATTTTCGCTTCTCAGATGAGGGCATCACCAACGAAATCACCTCCGAGCGGCGGCCCAGTTCCTACTTCGTTCCCGTCCCCGGCCCCAAGAAGAAGGGCAAGCGCGCCCAGATGGTCTTCGACACACAATGGACGCGTGACCGGATCGAACCGAACCGCACGATCAACCGAATCCGCGAGCAGGTTGCCATCTGGCGGCAGGCGGGCCATCCCGATGTCACGAGGACTACCGCTCGCCAGCATGCCGAACCGTTCCGATCTCACTGCGGCATCGTCACCGGACTCATGATCAAACCGGCTAGGAAGCGTTTTCCCGGCAGACGAGATTCCCGGTAGAGACACGTGCCGCGCCGCCGGTCGGGACGAACGCATAACCCGTTAATGAACAAAGAATTGAGTCTCAGTAATTCGCCCGCACCCTGACCGTCCCTTTCAGGCCTTCCAGACGAATGACTTCCCTGTCCTTGTCGAACTCTTGCCACGGCTTGTCATTGACCGTCACGCTCTTGATCGGCGCGGCCTTGGGATGCCGGAACCGCAACACTACGGCCTTCTGTGTGTTGCGCGACGGCATCTCGACAGTAGCAGTGATCTTGCCACTGTCCACGTCGGAAGTGATCTCGTAGTCCACCGAGCCAAAGTGCGTCGGCGCGTTTTTCACGGATATCTTTTTGCCCTGTTCCAGCCAGACTCTGGGCGTGGCGCGGGCCAGCCACAGATTCTGTCCGTCTTCCATCACCAACAGGTTGCGGAAGCGTTCGAGGAAGGCGGCTTCTTCGAAGATCTTGTCAGCCGGGCCGCGGGTCGCGTGTTCGTTGAAAATGTATCCCTCATTCGGGAGGATGTCGATGGCATAGCAGTTGAGAAACGAACGGAGAAAGACCGGGATGTCGTCGCCGGCCAGGTGCATATTCGAGGTGCGCTCCAGTCCACCCTGATATTGCCATCCGGCATGGGCGAACCAATCCATCTCCGGATTGTAGCTGCGCGTCCGTTTCGAGAGATTTGGATTCTCCAGGAGTAACCGATCCTCCAACACATCCAGATACCCCTGTACCCGCACGTCGTCCAGTGGCAGCAAACCCGCCGGACTTATCAGAGCCGCCGCCGACTGGACCGTTTCCCAGTAAAGGGGGCCGACATGTTCTCCAGACCCCTCCCGGCGCCATCCCCATGCGGAGGTTGACAACCCGCGCACATAACAAGCGAACGGGATGACCGAATGATAGGTGCCGTCGCGCACCGGGACCACCGGCGACAACGCGATGGATCGTTCCACCGCCGCGCGCAGATCTTTCCGGTAGGCTTCCGCCTCGGCCGCCAATTGCGCGCCCCCGTCCGGATCGATCACTGCCAGTGTGGCCGCGAGACGCGAGACGGAGGCCCAGTAATAGGCCTCGCACTCGTAGAACTGCATCCACAATCCACCGCTGTCCGGGGTCACCTGGAGCGCCGGCTGCAACCCCTTGCACCAAAGACGGTCGCCACCCGGAACCATACCCGAGACCACCCGCCGTTGACGCAGCATCCATTCGGCGTTGGCCTTGATCCGCGGTGCGGAGGCTTTGAGCCACTCGCTATCGCCGGTCATCCAATAGTGCTGGGTCAGAGCCCAGCCAATGGAACCCGGGCCAAAGGCATGGACGCCATCCATGTGGCCGCCGGCGCCCGGCGGACCTACGGCGTGCGTCAGACATCCGTGGCCTTCTGAAAAGAGTCCGTTGGGACGGTCAGGGAGTGCCCAACTGTGATGACCGATGGAGTTGGGATCCATCGGCAGGGACACCCATTGGTAGAAGCCATCCTCAGCGGCCTTATGCGAACCCATCAAGTCCAGCGCCGCGAGGATCATGTAGGTCTCGGCGCCCAGGATGCCGTAGGGATAATCGTTGAACCAGAGGCGCCCGGTCTTCGGGTTCTTCTGGGCATGGCGGACGAGATGCCAGGCTCCCAGATTCCATTGGGCCGTCAGGCGTTCCGACGGCACCTGCACCTGCATCGTCGGTTCGGATCCCGCCGGGGGCTTGGGATGCGGAGGCAGGTTGGTGCCGTGCATCGCGGTGACGGCCCCCTCCCAGCTCTGCTCTTCATGGACGCGGGTCTGCTGGCGGATGGTGCTCAGTTTCCTGGCCTGGAGTTCCTTGATGAACTCCCGGGCGCTGGTGGCTTGCGAGACCAGCACGATGGGAGGTTGCGAAGGGATGGACGGAGGCGCCGCCGATTCTTCGGAATAGAAATGCCATACGTCGGCATTGCCCTGGCTATCGGCGTGTGGATTCCCGGCATGCAGAGCTTTCACCACATCCTCGGTCAGGTTCCAGACCCGCCCGCGTCCGCCCACCTCGGTGATGACCAGTTCGATGAGGGTCGTGTCGCAGGAGTGTGTGCCTTTGGGGCCGACGACCAATGAAATCATGTCGCCAGGTTCGACGGCTACTTCGCCCAACTTCTGCGCGTCGGCCTCGGCAGGAATCGTCTGCGCGCCGGTTCCGCCCGTCGTGCCATGGGTCAGGTTCTTCCGGTCGGTCTTGGTCTCTCGCACAATCCACCATGCGATCCCGTCGCCACCATTTTGACCATGGGCCACGCTGGCCTTGACCTTCACCAGTCCTTTGATGGGACTGCGCCAACCGGCGGCCACATCGCGGTCAGACCCGGGATGCATGGCCAGACTCTTGGCCGGGATGGTGATGCCTTGCACGGAAACCGGTTTGTCGGCCGGGTTGCCGCCGAACCAAGGGCACTGGTCGCTGCCCCAACCCAGCAGTGCCTTGCTGCCGGCGATGGAATCCATTTCTGTCGCCATCGGAACCCGCGGGACTCGCGAGTTCAATGCCGGTTTTGCAGGCGTGGACGCCGCCTCCGGCAACCGACGGACGAAGAATCCGTACTCCGGCGCGAGGATCGGTCCGTTCTCCAGGTCGGCCGCCAGAAACGAAAAGTTGCCCGCCTGGGTCCACACGGTGACGATGGTGCGCGCCACGTCGTCCCGCTGGCTCGTGAACGGCTGCACCTGCCACCACCGCGATGTGCCCATGTACAGCAGACTGAACTTCACGCCCCGGCGGGTGGAACCCTTGCCCAGAGAACGCCACGAAATCGCGTCCGTTCCCGTGGTGAGCGCGTCGCCGTCCAGGGGGCGCAGGCCGACCGCCATGCCGTCATAGGTTTCGACACGGCCGCTGTAATCCTTCTCCGCGGTGACCGGGTCGAACCCCCATTCGATCTCAACGTCCATTCTCTTCCAGAGGTCCGCCACCAGCACCCGCACCGCGGGCACGGCGTAGTCGGCGGCGCTCTTGGAGCCGCCAACGCTGATCACGATGCCGCACGTTGCCGTTTGCAGGTCGTAGACATAGGTGTTCCCATCGGTTGATACGGCGGGTTTGACCGGCTTTGGCGCCGCGTCCAGGTTGTTCCACCACGAACTGGCAGTGCCGCGGTTGTCCAAGGCCGTGATGTTCAATTCCTCGGGCGCAGGCCGACGTTTGGCGTCAGGCGCCCATGTCAATTCCAATTGCTGCACCGGGCGGATCTCCTCCCAAAGCAAGCCGCACAATGCCTGCTTGATCGCCGGAACTTTCGCATCCAGAGGTTTGTTCAGCGGCTGGTTGGCGTACCACATGAGGGCCAGCCAGCTCTCCGGCGGATTCTCCTCCGCCCTACGATCAGCGCGATACTGGTAGGCGCTGGACGCGATGTCGGCAGGTTGGCCTACAAGTTTGTCCGTATCGGTTTTCATGTCTGTAGGACCTTTCCCTTTGGTCGGGGCGCCGTTACTATCGGCCCCGGCAGGCTTGTCCTGCCCCGCCACTTGACCGCCGCCGCAGATGAACATCACCAGAGAAGCCGCCGCCAGCAAGCGGTTGGTGGTTCTCATAGTTCTCCTTTGCCTGCGCCAGCACGAGATGGTTTGCGCCAGCGCCCGTCAACCGCCTCGCAGCCCTGAAGCCGCCCCGACCTACGCGCGGTCTGTGCAAATATGCGGCCCCCTAAAAAACGCACGCGCGCGTGCGCGAAGGGGTCCGAAAACTCTCAGCCTCCTCATGCCCTTGTCCCACGGGGTTGGCCACACCACACCCGACGGCCCACACCCAAGCACTCATGGGCCTATCGAGGTCTTCGAGGGGCCCAAGGAAGTCAGGTCGGTACGGCTCACCGGCTGCCCGCGCCCCGCACCCTCTCGCGAGCGACCCGTCGCGCTTCGGACGAGGGGCATACCTCGAGCGTCTTGCCTCTGTTGCCTTAATACTATATGGACGGCTAAGCGTTCTATCGCCTATCGACAGTGTACGGCGCAGAGTCTCGCTGGTGGCTGACTGTATTCCGGCTCATTGTCCAAATCACTGGCTCCGCCCCGGGCGGATAGATAACCATTCCTTCCTCCTACAGGCAAACCGCGTCACGATTGCCCCATCGCCCGTCTGCCAGTTATAGACTTCGGCGCTTGATTTGGCCTGCGCGACACAACGAAAGAATGACTAGACCTGCCGCCTGGCGAAAACAGGTACTCCCTCTCACAGATTCCTCCCTGGTAGCCCAACGGGATCGGCATGAGCGGCGGCCCATTCCGCCGCGTCACCCGAGACCGCGTAGACGCCAACGGCGGCTATGACGAATCGCGGTCGATACGGTCGTTCTGCAGCGCCTTTCTGTCCATCAGATACCAAGCCGCGACCAACGGGTCATCGGCAGAACTGCGGGTGTGGTGGTCTTCACCTGCCGCAACAACCACGACGTCTCCTGCTCGCACGGCATAGTCTACTCCGTCAACGGGAATGACGCCCGAGCCTTGCAGGAAGACAAAGACCTCGTCAACGTCATGCACGTGACGAGGTTCGGGGTGTGCCGTTTCGCCGGGTTTGAACACGTAAACTCCACCACCGGCAATCCTCGCGTCACCAAGCAGACTAGGCAGCAGATGGACCCCGTTGGGCTTCAAATCGGCAACAGTCAACTGTCTCATGGTTGCTCCCTGCTTTGCAGAACGTTCTCGGCGTGAGCGGCGCGGTCCTCCGCGTCCGCTCGACGCAGTGGTTAGACCATTTCTTCCTGTGCCTGCTGGATTCTCTTCGCGAAGCAGGTCTTGTGCTCGTCAACTAGCGCGGCGATTTGCTCAGCAGTCATCCCATTCGCAACACGCATCCGCTCTTCTGCCGTCTTCCTCCTCAGGTCCTTGATAGGACAGGTTTCTTCCCGGGGCGCGACCAGGCATTCGCAAGTGAAACCTATGAACTTATACAACCACGCCCGACCCGGCTTTGGCACCGCGTCAACAGTATATCCGTTGCTCTGATAGAACGCGATCTCTTCTTTGTCGTCCCCGTCAGTCGTGATTATCATATCGAGAGCGCCGGACCTGATGGCTGCTTGCTCCGCGTACTGGAGCAGCTTTGAACCGTACCCCAACCTTCTGTGTTGCTCGTAGACGCCAATGATAGCGATCTCGGCCATATCACACGTACGCCCGTTCGGCAACGTCGCTGTAAGGAGGCCCACCAGCCCCAGTGGTGTTCCGTCCGAAAGTGCGGCCGAGAAGAATCTGACACCCCACGCCAAGTACCGATCTACGCACTGTTCCACCCAATGCCTGTGGGTGGGATTGCTAGAATTCGCAGCCTCGACCTCACAGATAAGGTCGTGGAACGCCTCGAGGTCGCGTCGAGCGAGCTCACGAAATGTCAGATCGTCGTCGGTGTTAATGGTCTAGCCTATGATTGGACAGAACCGTTCAGGGTGACCAACACAGCGGGCATCGCTGTGTCCAGCATGAAACGCAACGACCACAAGTGCCGCCCCACATATACTTAGCATGCAGGGCGGTACCTATCAAGTAGTAATATGCAGGTCTGTGTCTGCTCCTGGGCGTTGTCAGCTGAGGTCTGTGGCAGGGGTTACGGGGCCCATGACAGTCACCGACCGTTCCGGCCTCGCGCGCCTGCCTTGCCGGCGGCACGCGCGGCCGCCGGTGTCTGCCGCCGCGGCGGGAGGGCTGCAGCGCAGAACCCTCCCGCGCACGCTTTCAGAAATTCTCTGCGGTCCATCGGGAGACCCTTTCCCTCGGCGTCCTCTGCCGTGCGGGCTTACGCCGTGTTCGGCCGCTGCCCACCGTCTGAGCGGCCGGCCGGTCGAACTCCGCGACCCCATCGTTGCCCTTTATAGGCATCCCCGGCCCCCCCCTGCAAGCGCCTTTTCCACGGCCTCGCGCCTTCTCAGGGCCGCAGCCTGGCCGGGCCGCGCAAGGTCAGGCCAAGCAATCCGCACGTCCACCTGGCTACTGATTTCCCGCCGCCGCGACCGCTGCCACTGCTCCGGGTAAATGCTCTCGAGCCAGCGGGCGGCGGCCTGCCAACCGCTCTCGCCGGAATAGGCCCGTTGCTCTGCGTTCCCGATAGCCTCATACCGCGCCCTTTTGAGGGGGGCGCACAAAGGTGGCAAAGGGTTCCTTGCCTTCGCCCTCCCACGCCATCCAGCGCTTGAGGGTGCTGTAGTCAATCCCCACCGACCCTGCGGTGCTTTTCATCGAGGCTCCCGCCAAGAGATGCCGACTGATTTTCGCCACGAGTTCGGTCGAGCATTTCAGCCGCCCATCTTTCGTTTTCACCATGTCTTTGCTCCCTTACGTTCTGCCCTTTCCGCTCGCCTTGACCATCGCCACGATCCCCGCTTTGACCGCTTCCGGCAGGCGGGGCCAGGCCCGGATCACGTCGGCCAAGTCTAGGTCCGAGGGCTCGGTGGCCGGGCCGGATCCGGCGCCGGACGCGCCCTTTTGAAGCCCAGGCGCGCTATGCGCGGCGCCAAGACGTTCTCCGCCCTCGGCGCAAGTCTTTGTGTGGTTGGGGCTTACGTCGGGAGGGTGGCAGCTTCCCAAGCTGGACGTCGTGGGTTCGAATCCCATCGCCCGCTCAGGGTGACAACAACGGCAAACGGCCAACGACGAATATCGAACAAGGAACACCGAATATCAGACGCGGCGCAGATCTGAAAAGTCGTGAAGCATCTGGACAACGCCGCGAGAGTCGGTCTTGAGGAACTGCCGGAGCACGAGGATGGCAGATCCCGCTCCCCATCGGAAGACTGAGGGGAGGCGCCATCAGGCCCGAGCGCTTCGTGACGTTAGCGAGCCTTGGCCAGTTCCAGATGCCCCAGCACGTGGATGTTTCCCTTATGGCCGGCATCACGGAGGTCGTCTACAAGTGTGGCAACGGCTTCGCTACGGGTACGGGCATCGGCGCAGGGGTAGAAATCCACACCGGCGACGCAGCAGGGATGAACGCCCGAAACCACTTCGGCGTGCCAGTTCTCGGGGATGCTAATGGCAAAGTCGCCGGTTTGCCTGGAGTGTTCCGGCTCATGCCGGACGCGCACGGTAATGTCACACACAGTCATGGTTTGGGTCTCCTTCTCACCCGGGACCAAAGAACTTATCGGCCAAACCCGTTAGTGAACATGACGAAAAAGGCCGAGATCCTTGCCCTGCGGGGTCTGTCCAACCCGTTGGGCAACCTGCCGGCGCAGACCCAAACGGAGTGCATATCGGCTGGAGCCTTGGACGGCACGCCCGGGGAATTAGGCGGGAGAGCCCAGACGACAAAAGGCCGGCGCTGTTAGGGAAAGGGCGTGTCCGCAGCACACGAAACGCCCGGTGTGGCGTGCTGTCGCAGTATGGCGGCCGCAGGGCGCCAGGTTTTCATCTGGGAGGGTAGAGAACATTCGAGAACAGGCCGAGCGGGCAGACTCCAACGGGGTTTGGTCTAGCCGCGAAGGTCCTCGGATCGAGCATGCTCTTCAATGGCACGATCGCCGTCCCCGCGGCTCTCGCAAAGGACGCCAAGATTATAGTGCGCATCGGCTTCGGGCAGAACCTGTTTGTAAAGCGACAAGGCTTCCTCGTAGCGCCCCTGCATCCCCAAGGCCATGGCCATGTTGGCTCGATATCGCGCGTTCTGCGGGACGACACCCGCGGCCCGTGTGAACATCGCCAAACACTTGTCGTAATCGCCCTTGAGAAACCAACACATGCCAATATTATTCAGGAGAATCGGATCCCGGGGCGAGATGCGTAATCCTGCTTCGAGTGTCCGGATGGCGTCGTCCGTCCTGTGACTGCGCAGTTGCGCTTCGGCGAGATCACAGTACGCCGGCATGAAGCGTGGGTACTCCCTGACGGTGCGTGTCAATACGGCTTCGCATTCCGCGCCTCTTCCCTGTGCTGCAAGGATTCGAGCCATCGCATACAATGTTTCGGCTGTCGGCCGGGAACTGTTCCCTGCTTCGAATGCTACATCCAGGTCGTTTTCAGACCGGTAGAGCCAATTCCAGAAGTTTCCGTTCCCGCAGCCTGTGAAGAGCCCTGCGGCAAAGGTCACCATTAGAAGACGGATGGCCAAGCGTGATGCGCCCATCGTAGAGAAACTCCCCTCCGTCTCTGTACTATGGCCTCGTTTGCAATCCGGCGCCACCCAAGGAAGAGGTGGGCTTTTTCTGCGCTCGCTCCAGAACGGTGAGGACATGCTCGGAAATCATGCCGTCGCCGCCCGGCAAAGCATCGGAGATTGAAATGCGTTCCTTTTCGACGCCCGCCTGCACCATGCGTTCCACGACGGTGTTGACCCTGGCCTCGTAGAGGGCCGCGGCGACATCCCCCTGCCGAACGCTCAAGTTTCCAGGATGTTCTTTATAGTGGGCCGCCAACACATCCACATCGCGTTCGCCCAGTTCATTGAGCGCCGCACCGTTGGCAACAAAGTGGTATGGGTAAAGCGTATGTTGCGCGACGATCGCGCCGTTGATGGCCGCATCGTTGTACCAGTTTACCAACTGGGTATTCACGTCCTTTCTAACCCCGCGGTCCGTCGTTTCACAGCCGGCTGCCAGGCCCGTGAGAGCAATCAGCGTAACGAGAATCACCTGTTTCATTTTTTCCTCCCTTGCGACAGTACCAAGATCGCCTATTCGGTCCCCATCACCTTGACCAACGTAATGGCCGCCGGACCAGCAAGCACCACGAACACGGCCGGAAAGATAAAAAGTACCAAGGGGAACAGAAGTTTGACCGCAATCTTCTCCGCCGACTCCTGTGCGCGGAAACCCCGGTCCTCTCGCATCATGGTCGCAAAGATGCGCAGCGCCTCGGCGATGCTCGTGCCGAACCGCTCCGACTGGACGAGCACGCCCGCCAGGGACAACAGGTCTTCACCGCCCATGCGTTCCGCCATGTGGCGCAGCGCAACATCCCGAGGAGCACCGAGGTGGATTTCCAGATTGGCAAGGGCCATCTCATCCGCGAGCGTCGGGCTGACCTGACGGATCTCGTCGGTGACAAAATTCCACGCCGCATCCAAGGCCATGCCGGAAGACACGCATATCTCGAGAAGATCAACCACGTCTGGCAAATGATGCCGGACCTCTTCGCGGCGCTTTCTGTGGCGCATCACGACAACAGAATTGGGCACGAAGAGTAAAAGCACCCCTCCCAGTAAAATCAACAAAACCTTTACCGGGACCGACAGCCCTGTCGGCAAGAGGAAAACCGCCGGGACCACAAGCCCGACGACGAGCAGCAATACCTTGGTCCCCAGGTAGACCATCGCCGCGGACTTGTGGTGCCATCCTGCCCTGGCCAGTTGTTCCTGCAAACTTTGTGACGAGCGTCCACCGGAAACAGCCTTGCCCAGGGATCTCAGCGCGCGACCGAATGGCCCCCCTTCGGGCGGGGCGCGTTCGACACAAGCCTCCACCCCTTCTACTCGGGCCCGCAGCGCTTTGCGATGAGCAGCCCCGGCCATGATGACTGCGCCGCCAATCGACACCACCGCGACAAACATCAGCGCGCCGACGACCACCGCCTCGTACATGATCTTTCCCCAACCGCAGGGTGCTCCGCCCTCAGTAGCGCAGCACCACCAGACGGTTCATCACCAAAATGCCCAACAGAAGCAACGCCACGGCCACCATCAACATGATCCTACCCAGCGCCGTACTGTACAACGGCACTAGATACCCCGGATGGATAATGTAGAGTACCGTGAAGAGCACAAAAGGCAACGCAAGCAGCACCCTCTTGCTGAGTTGTGTCTGGGCCAGCAGGACGCGAACGTGTCGGGCCAATCGCATCCGGTCCCGAATCACGCTGGCCAGGCGATCCATCATGTCCGCCAGATTGCCGCCGCTTCGCAATTGAATTACTACGGATGTTGCGAAGAGTTTCATGTCCGCGCTTCTGGATGCCTCGGCGGCTCGTTCGATCGCGCTCTCGAGGGGCATCCCGAGCGCCTGTTGCTGACAGATTTCGCCGAAAAGCGAACCGACGGGGGCAGGGATTTCTTCCGCAATGAGACGGAACGAACCAACCAGCGGATGGCCCGCACGTAGCGAACGGGAGGCTGTTGCCAACGCCTCGGCAAACTGTCTCTCGAACAACACCAAGCGCTGGTTAAAACGATGCTTAAAGTACAGCCAGAAGGCCACAATCATCACTACGGTAACGACTAGCGCAGCAGATATCGCGCCGGTCAACACGACCGCGACCGCAAAAACCAACACCGCCGCGCCGGAAACCCCGAGCACCAGCACACGAACCGGCACATCCCATCCCGCGCTCTCGCACAGCCGATTGAGGCGATCATGCCATGAAAGCCAGTGGGCCGCCCTCACGACCGTGGTCGTTGCCTCTCGCCCCTCGTGCCAGAGCCGCAAGATGCGCTCTTGGGCGGCATCGTGCTTTGGGATCCCCAGGCGCTCCTTGAGCCTCCGCACCCGGGATGCCCGATGCCCATACCACGCGACCACAGCCATGGCCCACATGGCCAGAACCAGCCCGAAAACGCACACCGCGAGAACCAGATCCAGGATCCCATGCGTGTCGCCGGACATCATGCCTGTGCTCATGCCTCCAGCGGCTCCGGAGTCAGGACGCGACGTTGGAACATATCGGCCGGCATACTAACTCCCTCAGCTTTCAACCGGTCAAGCAGCAACGGACGAACCCCGCATACCTCGAACGCGCCCTGCGCATGGCCGTCGGGCCCGATACCGCTCTGCCGAAACGCAAAAAGGTCATGCAGGCAGATGGTTTCGCCTTCCATGCCTGTTATCTCTGAAATGCTTATGATCTTACGTCGGCCGCCTGTGACGCGGTCCAGATGAATCAGCAACTGCAACGCGGACGCCGCCTGTTGACGGATGACGTGGACAGGGTAATTCAGGCCGGCCATACTGACCATATTCTCGACGCGGCGAAGCGCGTCCCGGGCGCTGTTGGCGTGAACCGTCGTCATGGATCCCTCGTGGCCGGTGTTCATCGCCTGGAGCATATCCAGCGCCTCGCCCCCCCGCACTTCACCGATAATGATTCGGTCCGGCCGCATACGCAAACTGTTGCGCAGAAGGTCCCGCTGAGTCACCTCACCCTTGCCTTCGATGTTCAGCGGCCTCGTCTCCAGTCGCACGACATGTTTCCGCGGGAGTTGCAACTCGGCCGCATCCTCAATCGTGATAACGCGCTCCGCTGCAGGAATCCACCTTGATAGGACGTTCAGAAACGTGGTCTTGCCTGTTCCAGTGCCTCCGGAGATCAGAATGTTCATCTTGCACTGGACGCACTCCTTCAGAAACGTGGCCATTTCCTGGGCCAGCGCCTCGACCTCGATCAATCTTTCCACCGTGAAGGGAACCGCAGCGAACCGCCGGATGCTCAAGGCCGGGCCGTCGAGGGCCAGCGGCGGAATGATGGCATTGACGCGGGAACCATCCGCCAGCCGCGCATCCAACATCGGCGAACTCTCATCGATTCGCCGGCCCACGCGGGCGGCAATCCGCTGAATGACGTGCATCAGATGCGCATCGTCCCGAAACGCGGCCTGCGTGCGCTCCAGCCTACCCTCCCGCTCAACGTAGATGTCTAACGCCCCGTTGACGAGAACGTCGTTGATGGTGGGGTCCCGCATGAATTCCTCCAAGGGCCCCAACCCGAAAATCTCGTCCATGACCTCGCCCAGAAGCGACTCTTTCTCCATGGCCGAAAGAGGGCGGTGCTGCTCGCTGAGCAAGGTGTCCACTCGCCGAGAGCACTCGCGGTACAATCGGTCGGGGGGCATGCGCATCGCTTCGTTGAAGTCCAGCGTCTCAAGCAGCTTACGGTGGACCTTCGCCTTGGTTTCCTCGGCCGGAGGCGCCTCCTTCACGTGGCCCCCGACGGAATCAGCCAAACTCCGTTTCGGTTTTTTCATCGCTTACTCCAACGTTGGCACATGAGTTTCCTTTACGCCAACATCGAGAGCCAGTTGGCGCAGGTCTCGCCGCAAGGGCGACGACGGCACCACCTCGGCCAGGAGTTGGCCATAATTGGCGGCCTGAACCGCGCTGCTGTAATCGTTCGTGACACACACCAAGCGTTTTCCTCCAAGGATCTTCTGAGCCTCCTTCAGTCCGACGGGGCTCCGCTTCTGATAGCGGTTCACCAAGAGCGTCACGACATCGCGCGATATGCCCCGCTCCTTCAACCCCGCCAGTATCCCCCGCGCGGCGTGAATATCCTTGACGGTCAATTGCAAGACAATGATGGTCGCTTTGCTCGCACGGACCAATGTGACAGCGGCGTCCATCGAAATACGCGGTGCGTCAACGACCGTAAAGTCGTAGGCATCTTGGCAGGCGCGAACGGCTTCCGCCAGGCGATGATACCGAAGCGGCGCCGGTGACGTAAAGTTCACGCTGGCTGGACTCAGCAGGACGTGCAGGTTCTCCGTGTAGGCCGATGCGCAGGAGCGGACCAAGTGCGCATCGACACCCTCCTCACGGTCCAGAACGTCGGCCAGACCGTATTGCCCTTCGAGCCCAAGCGCCATCGCCACCGCCCCGTAGTGCCGGTCCAAATCGATTACCAGCACGGGCTTGGAGGTCACCAGTCGAAGTTCATTGGCGAGGTTGACGGCAACCGTTGTGGCCCCGACTCCTCCACTTGTGGAAAACACCGTTAACACGGAGCCTCGTCTGACGCCCGCCGCCCCGCCGTCCACCAACAACCGTTGCAAAACGCCGGCAAGGTCTGTCGCAATGGACTCCTTCCGGAGGTAATAGCGCACCCCGATATGCATCGCTTCCAAAACTGTATCTTCGCGGTTCGCCTTGGAGAGGATCACGAAACGCGTGTCGGTAAACCGCGCGATAATCGGCTCCAAATTCGCAAATACGGTGGACGGTTGCGCATCAATATCCACCAGGGCGGCACCCACGCCGGGCGAAGACCTCAGGCAGGCAACGAGATCCTCGAGGTTCTCACATACGCGCGTCAACTTCAACCACTGGTTCAACTCAAGAGCCATGGCGACGGCTTGGGCCGTCTGCGGCTCGCCGGTCGCCAGAAGCACTCTCTTCTTAGAGGATGACATCTGTGTGGCCATTCACTCTCCACCTTTGCCCACGTCCGGCTGAGGCTCAACAGGAGCCGGCCCCGCCGCCTCCTCCTCAGCGACCGTGCCGGAGGACGGCCTCATGATGGACCGGCTCCGGGCTGTTCCCTGGCCATACGTGGCCCATGCACCCGGGCCTCGAAGCCGATCCAATCCAAGTTTCTTCAACCAGGCGGCATCGACCTCCGAGACCTTCGGCGGCCTCTTCCCTTCGATGAGCCCCTCGGCGTAGAATTCCCAGTCATCCGGGGTTACGTGCAGCACACCGGGGCCGGGAGGAAGGGTGGGCCGAGAGACCGGTTCGACAAGCGAAACCGTCACCAGAATCACCAGTTCGGACTCGCCCTTCTTGTAGCGAACCGAGCGGAACATCGGACCCAGCACCGGCAAGTTGCCGAGGAACGGAACGCGGGTGCGGCGCGCTTCGACGGTGTCATGAATCAAGCCGGCCATGGCAAACGTCTGCCCGCTCTTCATTTCGAGCGTCGTCTCCACTCGTCGTGTCGCGACCGAGGGGATGCTGAAGCCCTCGATTTCCACGGCGCCCACCGTGCTCAGTTCGCTGACTTCCGGCGCCACGAATAGCCGGATGCTTCCGTCGCCCAGAACCGTGGGTCTGAATATGAGACGGACCCCGAACTCGCGGTACTCGACGCTGATCGAACTTCCCCCACCGCCCCCGCTGCCTTGAACGATGGGGATGGGATATTCGCCGCCCGCAAGGAAACTGGCCTCTTCGCCGCTCAATGCCACGAGCGTCGGCTCGGCCAGAACCCGCATGTACTGATTTTCCGTAAGCGCCTGCAAAAACAACTGCACGTCGGCCGTAGGGAAACCCGCGAAGAGCGTCACCCCGGAGCTCACCGTGACATCGGAGGTAAACGTGAACGGAAGATTCCGTGCCGCGGCTGTTCCTTCGGCCACACCGATGCTAATGGGGTTGAGCGCCGTGCCGCCTGCCGGGCCGACCGTTGAACCCCCAAAGAAGTCATGGCCGGTGTGAAACGCGTTAATCCCCAGCAGGCGCAGCGCCGTCCGGCTCGCCTCGGCGACACGCACTTTGATCAGCACCTGGTGCACACCCGCGACCGACGTCATGTCCACGTACTTCAGTTCCGAGGTGTCCAACACCTTGTGCAGTTCAGCGGCATGCTCGGCACGAGCCAGCCGCCCCTTGACAATGAGCACGTCCTCTATCTGAGTAAAATCCAACTCGGAATCCGGGAACAAACCTGCCAATTCCGCCTTCAGGCGGCGAAGATCGACGTCCACGTCCACGCGCACGCGCCGGGCGTCCCCATCCTCGCTCCACATGATCAGGTCCGTCGAGCCCACGGACTTGCCCTGGAGAAGGATTTGGCGAGGTGTGAGGATCTGGACGTCCGCCACGTCGGGGTCGGTGATCGAGACGCGCTTGACCGGCCAGGGTCCCTCAATCACCTTGGACTGGCGAAGATAAACCACCAGACTCTCGCCCTGCTCCGGCAATTCGGAGACTTCTGCGGGCGCAGATTTCCCCACTGTCTCCACTATTGCCAGTGCCACAACAATCGGCGCGACCGACAACAGGACGACCGGCAACCGTAATGTCAGATGTCTCGCTCTCATTCGGAACCTCCCTGTCTTCCCCAGGGTTCCTACAGGCACATCACGCTCGGTTGTGAAAACTCACTTTTTCGGGAGTTTTTCTGCCTCAGTCAAAGCCGTCTCCAACGGGAACGATCGCATCTCGCTCGCTGCCCCTCGGATGATAACCACATCCCACGTCGCCCTGGGCACCACGGCCTCTGTCGTCGGCGGCCTCGCCTCGGGCACCCCGCTCGGTTTCGGCGGCCGGGTACCGAGAGGTTCCGTGGCCAATTGGCTGAGCAGTACGCGGTCTCCGCTTGGCTCCCGATCGAGCGGGTTGCGCATTGCCAGCGATATTGAGCCGTGCGTCGAGGCCAACTGCAGGGCCTCCGCCTGTCTGGTATCGACCATCAGGGTCACCAGCCGACGTTCATTGCGCCGCAACTGGCTTTTCTCCCCCGCGTCCTCCGGCGCCGAAACGATGGTGGCATCCTCGATGGCAAGCACCTGGATCTCCTCAAGCAACGTCCTGGAAACGACGTCACTTCCCCTCCGCCCGTCCTCTGCCGGCACCTGGAACGACGCCAACACGTCAACCACGCTCCCCGGGTAAAGCAGGGGCTCCAAGCTGGAATAATCGGAAAGCGACAGGCATACCGCCCGTTTCCCTTCAGGCAGCACGCCCGCTAGGCTCTGCCCCGAACCTTCGGTCACGAAGCAACTCTTGGTGAAGGTCTGCCCCTCGACCATCGGCACCCGAAGCACTTTTCCGACCGCCTCGGCGGGGCTGACATAATCGGAAGGCGCCTCCGCTCGGGATACGGTCTCGGTGGCCACGCTGCCGCTGTCGACCACAGCCGTCATCGGCAGCGCCTTGGCCGCCTTCACAATCCGGACCTCCACAGGAAGCTTCGGTTCGCCGCTGGGTTCCCCGCCCCCGCGACGCAGGACCGCCACCAGAACCGCAGCAGAAACCGCCGCCACCAAACCCAACAGAATCAAGACAAGCGCGGACCACTTCATGGCCTCTGTTCCTTACCGGTCGGCGCCTATGGGCCTTCCTTGGCCATCGACACCGAGGCTCGCAGGGTCCCGGGCACAGGCACCATCGCCAGGCCCATGATCGCGACATTGCCGTACAGCACGCTCACCTCGACCGTAACCGTCTCGCCCGGCGGCACGGTGGAAATATCGCCCGGTGAAAACGTCACTGAGTAGCCGCTGTCGCCCATTCCGGCAGTGTCCATGATTCCTGCAATGGACGCAAGGACGTGCGCGTTCGTGGCGTCCGGCAGGATGGCCAGCCGCGCACCGTGCCGAGCCGCGCTGTTCGTCTCTTCGGCCTTCAGAAACAGCCACCCGTATTCGATCAGCGCAAATGTCAACAGCAGAAGCAGCGGTGCGATCAGAGCGAACTCGATGATCGCCGCCCCGGGCCGGCGCCTCGGTTTCAGGATTGGCGCCATAGAAACACTCCCACCGCCGCCACGCACACGCCAGCAAAAATGGCCAAAGCATATGGCATCTTTTGCCTGTCCCCATGGCCTGGCGGCTCTTCTGCAATCCCTCCCCATCTGCCGCGGCTCAGAAAAAAGAGATACGCCATGCGAATAAGATAAGCCAAGTTCGCGAAAACCACCCGAAGCCGCTTTTGGCCTGCTGCAAAAGCAAGGCCCAGAATCACCCCCGATACCGCCACCGCCGCTAGCACAACCAGCCCGTTGATGATCCCCAGCCATGCTCCCACCGCCCCCATTAGTTTGGCGTCGCCGGCGCCGCCGGAGGCAAACAAGAACAGGAGAACGTAGGGACTTGACAGAATAATGCACCCCGCTACAGCCTCTCCGAAACCCGCCAGGCCGGCCGTCCACGAGGCCCACACCAGACCGGCGACCAGGACCGATCCCGTCAGCAGATTTGGAATTCTCCGCGCGCACACATCCCATACCGCCCCGACCAGCGAAGCGCCGATCACGGTTCCCCATTGCAGCGGGACCATTTCATGGTCCCACAACGTCGTAGCCCACATGAACACCCTCCCCGCCGCCCACCTTGACCATGGTGTGGCGCTCTCCACGAGCCACCCACAACACCCACTACGTTACGGTTGCCCGCCGCCACCGCTGAGGATTGCCTTGAGCCGCTCGAATCGGGCAGAAATCCAAAGACTGATCGACGCGATGGTCACGAGTACGCCCGCCACAATCAAACCCGCCATGATGGCGTACTCAATCGTCTCCAGGCCATCCTCATCGCCGACGAAAGCCTTGACCTTCTCCACGGCCTCCCTCGCACGGGCTTCCTTCGGCCGCGCCAAGGTGGGGTGTCCACCCAGCCTCGTCGGCTGAGCGAGACAGCCCACCCTGGCACACCCCCTCCGTCAAACCACTCGGGTCGAGTGGCAATCAGGGGGTTGTGGTTTCGCCACCACCACTTAGACCCGCCTCGAGAGCTTCGAACTTGGTGGCGACCCAGATACCGATCGAGGTAACGGTCGCAATCACCCCGGCCACAATCAGGCCGGCGATAATCGCATACTCGACGGTTTCCAGGCCCCTTTCGTCGCACAGCAAATCCCTCAGCATCTTCTTTGTGGCGCTCATCCTTAAGTCTCCTTACATCTTATGGACCCACGCCTGTGCCCGCAACAGCAAAACCGGCACCGGCGAGGCCCATCCTCATAACGGGCCGGTCGAACCGCTCGACCGAATAAGCCCGCACCACTCTTCACCTCAAACGGGGCACTTCTTCTTAAGTCTCCCTATCTCCTATCGGACCCGCGCCTGTGCCCGCTACAGCCAAACCGGCACCGGCGTGGCCCATCCTCGTAACGGGCTGGTCGAACCGCTGGACCGAATAAGCCAGCACCGCGCTTTCAAGTTTGACGATACACAGGTTTGCCCATCGGTCAAGGCGCCGGGCAAGCACGCTGGACTTCCTCTCGCAAGTGCTTGCTGGGAAAGGCGTTAGGAGAAGGCCCTTTGCGGCGATGACGCCGGGCGTTTCAGGAACACCTTCGAAAACTGGTGCAAAAAGGACCGGAGCGCCGTCTGCGGCCTTTCGCGGCGACTGTCCGTGCAGGCTCAGCCAAACAGGCACCGGCGTGGCCCATCCTCGTAACGGGCCGGTCGAGCCGCTCGACCGAACAAGCCCGCACCACTCTTCACCTCGAACGGGGCACTCCCTGCTTAAGTCTTCCTACCTCCTATCGGCCCCACGCCTGTGCCCGCTGCAGCCAAACAGGCACCGGCGTGGCCCATCCTCGTAACGGGCCGGTCGAACCTCTCGACCGAATAAGCCCGCACCACCCTTCACCTCAAACGGGGCACGCCTTGAACGGCACCCTACTCGCGCAGAGCCGCCGCCGACAACGACTTGTCATGGGGAGCAGGCCAAGATTCGAGAATGATGTGTATCAGGCACTTACCGTCTCTCGCGCACCCCCCCCATATCGGATTCATCGTGCCCCCTTTTAGGAACCTATATTATAGTCGGCATGAGGCCTTTGTCAATTAATTTTTCCTTGATAGCACACGATAAACCCCTGCCTCGGCCCAATGAAGCGATGTTCCGCTGGCTGGACAAGATACGAAATAGGCCTCGGGTTGGTCGCACCGCCCCCCCCAGGGGGGCCGGCAGGCGGTCCCACCCCCAGGCTGAATCGGTGCTCTGCCGCGTCGGGGCCTGTTGGCACGGTCAGCGATCCGGATAAACCCGCTGGAATCTTCCAAAAAGCGCGTCTATACTATAACAGCATCGGCGGTTCGTGGGGAGTGTGTGTGTCTGCACCATTTTATCATTGCTGTCGGCTCCCAGGGAAGGCCGGCGCTGACGTGCAGAAGAAATGCCACGGCAGAAGACTCTTAAAGTTGTTCGCGTCCCGGAGCCGAATACAGAATATGTGGACAAGGGCGCGAGCGGCGAGAGTACACGTCCTGAATACGGTTTGCAGACGCCCTGGCCACGGCGGATTCTACTCTCTACTCGATCAGGGGGAAACGTAAGGAGAACGGCGATGACGCCGAAAAGCCGGCGACGTGGAATCGCACTCATCTGGGTCGCGATACTTCTGATTGTTCTGATTGCCTTTCTGGGTCTCGCGACCGATGCCGCTTACCTCTACTGGGCGTCTTACCAGTTGCAGAACGCCGCCGATGCGTCCGCCCTGGCCGGCGCTCAGAAAGTCAAGTGGGACGTTGTGGCGGCCCACCAGGCCGCTCTCGACATCGCCCTGGAAAACTCGGTCGGACCGGACCCGGTTCAACTCGTCCCCAATGAGGCCAACGACCCCGGCGGCGACATCGTCATCGGGCGGTTCGTTTCGGAGACGGGTGAGTTCATCCCCGGCCTCGGTGCACACAACGCCGTCAAAGTGGTCGCACGACGGACCGACGACTCGCCGGGCGGCCCGATGTCCTTGTTTTTCGGCCCCGTCTTCGGCGTTGACACCGTGAACCTGAGACGGCAGGCGACCGCCATCGCCGGCGGAGGAACCGGCGCGGGGCTCATCGCGCTGGATGAAAGCGCGCGCGAGTCGCTCCGAGTCCACGGGACCGTAACCCTGACGGTCAACGACGGCGCCATCCAGGTCAACTCCAACCACAGCCAGGCGGTTTACGCGGGTGGAAATGTGGTGATTGATGCACCGGTACTGAACGTGTGGGGCGATGTGCGCTTCGTCGGCGGCGCCCAATTCACCGGCGAACTCAACACCGACGCCCCGCCCATTCCCGACCCGCTGGCGGCTCTGACCGCGCCGACCTGGAATCCGGCAAACGACTCGGGAACGATCTCGGTGACAGGCGGCGAAACCGTCAACCTTGAGCCGGGATTCTACTCCGGCGGAATCTCTGCGAACAACGGGGTCGTCACGCTTGCCCCCGGCATCTATATTCTCGACGGCGAGGGCCTCAACATCACAGGCAACACCATTTTCACCGCCGAAGGCGTCATGTTCTACATCACGGGGACGGGGACCAGCTGCCTCGATTTGACGGGCACCGGAGACATAAGAATCACGCCACCGGATCCGGACCTCTATATTTACACGGATCCCCAAGTCAACGCCTACGAGGGCGTGTCAATCTTCCAGGACCGCACGAACACCAACGACGCCCGCATCATCGGGACAAGTCTGCTGGACCTTGAAGGAACCCTCTATTTTCCCAAGGCCCACATCGAACTGGGCGGAACCGGTGACGGCTTCGGCAACCAGTTAATCGCCAATACGGTGGAGGTCGGCGGAACGGGCACCATCACCATCAACTACGACGGCCGCTTCCCCGCCCCCGGTTTCCGGTCGTGGCTTGTTCGATAACCCGGCGCCGTGCGCCCGGAAGGACGCGGCATTTCGTCCAAGTGATTCCGGCGTTCGCCGTCCATGCGACCTGAGGGCCGCCTGCACGGACTCGTCATGCTGAGGCGGCCCCCGCGCCGGCCAGCGCCGCTCGGAGCCGCGCCCGCCGCCGCCCTGATCACCTTGCCATGCCGACACCCTTAGTACCCCATCCCCCCTCGATTATGGCCGTAAGAGCAAGCGCCGAGGTCGGCAACCGTAAGATGTTGTGGGGGGCCCGAGTGGTGGAGGCGTAATCAACCGCCGGCGGACTATCCAGCGGCCTTCACAACTCGGAGGATTGTGGCTGAACGGCGGCGGTCTGTGCAGGCCGTGTCCTCGTTGTCACCACAGGCCAAGCCGGTGGGTCTGCTGGAGGGTCTGGATTCCCATGCGGGTCATGAACCTCGGAGGCCGCAGGCGGCCTTAGTTTCGTCCGGTCCCACCGAATCGCTCTCCCCCTGGCGGGGCCAGTCCGGGCACACCGGGCCTCGCGCTCTCCTCGATCATCGTTCGCAGAAGGGCTGCGCCCAAGTCGAGGTCGATCGGGACCGGTTTCCCGCCGCCCTGGTGCGTTGTCTCTGTCTGCCGCGACCGCTGCCACTGCTCCGGGTCAATGCTCTCAAGCCAGCGAGCCTTGGCCTGCCAGCCATGCTTACCCTCATAAACCGCTGCTCGGCGTTCCCGATAGCCTCATACCGCGCCCTTTTTAGGGGGGCGCACAAGGTGGCAAAGGGTTCCTTGCCTTCGCGCTCCCACGCCAGCCAGCGCTTGAGGGTGCTGTAGTCAATCCCCGCCGACCCTGCGGTGCTTTTCATCGAGGCTCCCGCCAAGAGATGCCGACTGATTTTCGCCACGAGTTCGGTCGAGCATTTCAGCCGCCCATCTTTCGTTTTCGCCATGTCTTTGCTCCCTTACGTTCTGCCCTTTCCGCTCGCCTTGACCATCGCCACGATTTGCGCCCGGACGGTCTCGGGCAGGGCCGCGAGGCGGCAGCCGTCGGTCCCGGTCCCTTTGGCCATACGGCCCGTACGGGGGGACGCCTGCCTGCTGGCAGGCAGGCGTGCGGCGCCGGGTCCCAAGTCCGTTGTTCAGCCCTTGCGTTTCGCTATTAGCGGGGAGGGGGTTCCTTTCTTTGACTGGCACGTCTTCTGTAACCTTATGCTGGTCAAGGACTTACATGCTTCCCTGCCCCTTTGATATTCCCGGTCGCGGGCTGGACTCGTGGGAAATGGCCCTTTTCTTCGGCCAAAGACCCTCAAGGCCGCAGGGGTTCCGTGACGATGTATATTCGGAGCCGAATTTGACAGCCTGGGTATAGGCTGCGGATTAATGGCTGTGCGCACCCGCGGTATGGCGGCAACCACCCCTTCGGTGCAGCCCGTGTGAATCGGCCGCTTGCCGACAGACAAACGGATGCTGAGAAGAAGGCGGACGGCGGGGTTGTGACCCCGGTCTTGGCGCCGGACCCTCCTTCTGCACCCGCCTCCGATGCCGGTCCGCAGACCACGGGCCGGTCCTGTCCCCGACTCGAACTGGACTTGGAGCCGGTCACGGTCGGCTCCCTGGTGATTAGGCCGCAAGTCGTCCGCCTCTTGCCTGAAGGTCTCGTGCGTCAGCATTTGGCGGTCCCAGTGCGCTTGGATGGTGAGGAACTGGTCCTGGCCACCTGCGCGTCGCTGGACCTGGCGGTGCTGGACCAGATGGAGATGCTGACCGGCCGGCGGATTCGGACGGTTTCGGCGCCGGAGCGCGACGTCCGCCGGGCCATCGAGCGTTTCTTCACGGTGGACCGGAGTTTCAAAGAGGACCTGGGCGAGGTCGAGCCGAGCGATGTGCAGCGGGCGTCCGGAGGGGTAATCCCGCTCGGCGAGGGGCTCGGTCCGGACCGCAATGCTCCGGCCATCCGCCTGGTGGATTCTATCCTGCGCGGCGCGGCGCGCCGAGGCGCCAGCGACGTTCACATCGAACCGGGCGCGGCGGACCTGGGCGTCCGCTACCGCCTTGACGGCGTCCTGCATGAAGTGATGAGCGTGTCGAGTTCGCTTCAGGAGGAGGTGGTTTCGCGCATCAAGTTGATGTCGGGCCTGGACATTACAGAGCACCGCGTGCCGCAGGACGGTCGCCTGGGGGTGCGCATCGAGGGCGCCGAATACGACATGCGCGTCTCGACGGTCCGGACCGTGCGGGGCGAGAAGGTGGCCATCCGTCTCCTTCCGAAGTCAGGCGGGTCGCTCAGCCTCGGCCAGTTGGGCATGGCCCCCGGCCAGCGCGAGTTGTTTGCCGACCTCATCGGCCACCCGCATGGAATGATCCTGCTGACGGGGCCGACGGGAAGCGGCAAGACGACGACGCTCTACGCAGCCCTTCAGGAAGTGGACCGCCGGCGCCTCAACGTAACGACCATCGAGGACCCGGTTGAATACTGGCTGGACCACGTGAACCAGATTCAGGTGAACGTGGCGGCGGGGCTCACTTTTGCCAGCGCCCTCAGGACGGTGCTGCGACAGGATCCGGACAGCATCATGGTGGGCGAAATCCGCGACACCGAGACGGCCCGCCTGGCCGTCCAGGCAGCCATGACGGGGCACCTGGTCTTTTCGACGCTTCACGCAAACGATGCGGCCAGCACGCTGGCGCGGCTCAAGGACCTGGACGTGCCGCCGTTTCTGATTGTCTCGACGGTGCTGGCGTCGATTTCACAACGTCTGGTTCGGCGGACCTGTCCCGACTGTCGCGAACCTTACGAACCGCCGAAGGAATGGCTGGCCGGCACGCCTTTGGAAGGGGTCTCCTTGACGCACGGAGCGGGCTGTGACCTCTGCATGAACACCGGCTATCACGGGCGGCTGGCGGTGTTCGAGATCCTTCACCTAACCGAGCCGCTTCGCGCCGCGTTTCTGGAGGGGTGCTCGGGCGACGCCTTGCGGACCATGGCCTACGAGGCGGGGACCTGCTCCATGCACGATGCCGCGATTGAGGCCGTTGCAAACGGTGAAACGACTATCGAAGAGGTTCGGCGTATTTTGCCGCCTGAGGAGTTCAAGCAGTGACAACGCAGACCCTAACGCGACCACGCGCGACGGACGCCGCCCGACAAAGCGGGGCGGGGCGACCGCTTGGCGGACGCGCTGCAATCAAACCGGCGGCCGCGAAAACGCCGACGCCCGACAGGGCCTTCTTACGCCTGGCCTGGTGGCGGAGGGTCCGGGACGCCGACCTCGTGGCCCTGTGCCAGCATCTGGCGGCCTTGTATGGAAGCGGTATCACCCTGGCCGAGGGCCTGCGGACCTTCGCGGCAGAGACGCCGAACAAGGTGTTTCGGAGTGTCATTAATGAAGTTGTCGCGGACCTGGAAACCGGGCGGAGTTTGTCGGAGGCCTTCGACCGCCACCCGGACCAGTTCAGCCCTTATTTCCGCGCATCGGTCTGGGCGGGGGAGACGGCCGGCAAAATGGGTGAGACCCTCGAGCGGCTCGCACGCCACCTGGAAAAGAAACAGGAAATGGCTCAACGGGTCCACAGCGCCTTTGCCTATCCGATCGTCCTGACGGTCTTGATTGTCGGGGTTGTCGGCTTCCTGGTGACCTATGTTGTGCCGGTTTTTGCTGGCGTGTATGAGCGGATGAACGTGGACCTGCCGTTAGTGACGACGATGCTTCTGGGCGTGAGCCGCTTTCTCTCCGGCAACCCGTGGGCGCCGGCGGTTCCCGTCGCGGCGGTTCTGGGGGGGCTGATGTACGTGCGTCGTGTGCGGGCGGCCCGCCTGACGGTGGACCGGTGGAAAGTGCGGATTCCGGTCATCGGGAAACTCTTGAAGCGCATCACGCTTCACCGCTTCATTCGGACGTTCGGCGAGATGATGGGAGCGGGAGTGCCCGTCCTGGAGTCTCTGAACCTGGCCGGCAAGGTGTCGGGCAACGCCGCCTTCAACGAGGCCCTGGAAAGCGTCCGCGCGGATGTCAGGCGGGGAATGGGGCTGACCGAGCCGCTCCGGCGGACCGGATGGCTCCCCGCCTCTCTGCTTCAGGTGATAGCCAGTGGAGAACAATCGGGTCGTGTGCCGGCGCTTCTGGAGCGCGCGAGTGACATGCTCGAGCGCGAAATCGACTTGACCATGAAGCGCACCGTCAGCCGCCTGGAACCCATTCTGACCATCGTGATGGCGTCCCTCGTGGGGTTCATCCTGCTGGCGGTCTATCTGCCGATGTTCGACGTGATGCGGCACGTAGGCTGAGGCGCGGCCCGTTTCAGATAAACAGGTTGGTCAGGGAGGATGCAAGATGGAAAGTAAGCATGGGCTATATCGTTCGGGTTCTTTTCAGAAGGGAGTCGAGACAATGAGACGCACGAGAAAGAATGGCTTTACGTTGGTGGAAGTGCTGCTGGTGGTCGTGATTCTCGGGCTGCTGGCCATGGTGGCCATCCCGCGCTTCGCGGCTTCGGGAGAGGACGCCAAAACGAACGCCTGCAAGGCGAACGTGTCGCTTCTGAACTCGCAGATCGAACTGTATGCGGTCCAACACGACGGAACGTATCCGGCCGATCAAGTCGAGTTCGGAGGCCTGATCCTGAACAACACGGACCTCTTCCCCGACGGCGCGCCGGAATGCCCGCACGAGGACGCGTACGTGTATGACGCCACCACGAAGCGCGTGACGGCACACAGCCACTGAATAGCGGTGCCGGCGGAATCGGTCCAGGCGGAGACGGGCTCGCTTCCATAAGACGATTGACACCGGCGAGTCCGCCCTACGGGCCGTATGGCCGGAGGTCCGGCGTAGTGGCCGGCTGCCCGGCTTAGTGAACGCCCGGCGTTCGCACGCGGCGGAGGATGTGTGCCCATGGGGTTCAGCGAACTGGTTGTCGGCTTGGAGGTTGCGGCCGGCCCCCTCGGCGCCGCGCCGGGGCAAGCAAGGGCCCCGGCTCCGGGCCGGCGGTTGGCTGGGGCAGGCATCACGCTCCTGGAAGTCATCCTGGCGGCCGCGCTTCTCGGGATTCTGGCGGCGGTGGCGGTGCCCCGGTTGGCGAGCTCCACCATCTGGACGGTAAAGGGCGAGGCGTCGGCCAAGCAGGTGGCCGCGACGCTCCGACTGGCCCGCCGCATGGCTATCGACCAGGGCGCGACCGAACCGAACGGGTTTTACGTGGCTGGTTCCGGCGGCTCTTACGCCGTCTATGGGGCAGACACGATGCAGAGGGCCGGCGAGGAAAGGCACCTTGCCGACGGCTGGCAGTTCGCGGCCGGTTTCAAAACTGCGTTTGACCCTCTTGGGGCCGCAACGGGCAGCACCGGGCCGGGCGCGGTGGTCGTCCAGGGCCACGGCAAACAGTGGAGCCTTGAGATCACGGCCTCAACCGGTGCGGTGCGGTATGAGGAAAAGGAATAGCGAATGGGCGCGCGACGCCGCAATTACCGCGCGATAACCCTGATGGAAGTGCTCATCGCCTCCGCGCTGTTGGCGGTGGCGCTCGTGCCCATTTTTCAGGTGCTGACGCGGGGAATGACGTTGGCGCGCGACGTCCAGTTGCGGACGACGGCCGCCTTTCTTGCGGAAAAGGAAATGGAGACGGCCCTGGCCACCGCGGCGGAGGACTTCAGCGTTGACCTGACGAAGTCTTCGAAGGATCTCGGCGACGGCTACCTCGTGACGATCGACGGGGGGCAAGAGGCCCTGCGGAAAACCTTCAGTGTCCAGGTCGGCTGGGATACCGATGGCGATGAGACGCTCGACGGCGATGAGGTGCTCGTGACATTTGTGACCAGGGCCGCCAACACGACGGAGGACGTCGGTGGATAGCCGAAGGTGGGACAATTTGAGGCGGTCCCGACCCGTTGGGACTCGGGGCGGCTGGACGCTCATCGAGGCGCTGCTCACCGTGGCCATCATGGGCTTCGTATTCGCAGCGGCTGCGCCGCTCCTGCAAAAGGCCGGTGTGGCCTACTCGGCGTCGGATCCGCGGACTCAGATGGTGCAGGAGGGCCGCGTGGCGCTGGCCCACTTTGCCCGGGCGTTTCGCCAGGCGCGGGGCGTCACGTCGCCCACCTCGACGGGAGAGGAGAAGTCGGTCCTGCGCTTCCTCGCGGCGGACGGCCAGGCAACGGTGTTCGGCCTTTTTGAGCCGGCGGGCGCCTCGGTCGTCAAGTATGGCCCGGCCGCGGCGCCGGACCTCCTGGCGTCCAACTGCGACAGCCTTTTGATGACCTGTTACGGGGCCGACGGCTCTTTGCTTTCCGTGCCGCCGTCGAATCCGACGGCCGTCCGTTCGGTCCAGGTGGCGATGTCCGTCTCGGACGCCGGCGGGCGGGTGGACCCGATGACTCTGACGACGCAGTCCGCCATCCGCCGAACGCCGCCTTCGGTCGTCATCAACGAGATTATGTATAAGCCGCCGCCCGAACTGGGTCCCAAGGACAAGAACCGGTGGGTCGAACTCTACAATCCGACCGCTGGGGCCATTGACGTCGGTGGCTGGCTTCTCTGGACGATGGACCCGATCGAAGTGGATACCCTCTCCGGCGACGCGCTCTACAGCATCGGCTCAACGGTCATTCCCGCCGGCGGATACGCCATTGTCACCGACCGCGACACCGAACTCTACCGCGAAAAACTCAGGAACGGGGACTTTGAAAAGGGCACCATGAGTGACTGGGCCAGCACGGATTGGTGGGCCGCCGGCACCGGAGACGCCGTCTCAGGCAGTTATGCGGCCAGGTACTCCGGCACCGGCTGGAACTGCATGTACCAAGACTTCAAGATTGACACTAGCGCCGCCAGTGCGCGGCTTCGGATATGGGAGCGGTATGATCCCGCCTTCGGCAATGCGCCGCGCGTGGTCATTCGCGTGACGGATCGCCACAGCACCGTTTTCGTCACCGTTTACGACGGCCCGTGTCATCCGGCGTGGACGCTTCACACGGCGGACCTCTCGGCCTTGGCGGACGTGGACGCCCGGCTCGAAATCTGGGCCTACCGGGGCTATTCCGATGCTCACGCCCGGATCGACGCCGCCGCCGTTTTCTGGAACCGCAACCCGAACTTTCCACTGGACTGCCTGCACCTGTGGGTCAACGACAACGAAATCGGCAAGAACCTGGAGAACTGTCAGGTTTTCATTGGCTCCGTCCAGGACAAGTTGCACGACGCCGTCGCCTTCCAAACAGTGTGGGGCGGGGACGGCGACGGCACGACGCTGAGCCGCGTGCACCCCTTCTCCCCATCGACCGAAGCGGAGACCTGGAAACCCGGGCCGTTCGCCGGAACGCCCGGCGCCGCCAACGGGAACTGAGCCGTGAAACGCACGAACCGACAATCCGAGACGCGCGGCGTGGCCTTGATCCTGGTGGTCTTCGCCATAGCCTTTGTCTCCGCCCTGGTGGCGGTCGTGCTCGAAGTGGCGACGACGGACCTGGCGATTCTGCGGAACCACACGAGCGGCCTGAAGGCCCTGTATGCGGCCGAGGCGGGCGTGGCCGAAGCCATTGTCGCTCTTCGCAACCAGTACGACGCCATCAGCACGTTGGAGGGCACGCTGACCGCCCCCGACGGCTCGATCTGTTCGTATTACACGAAGATCGACAACACTGAGCCGGTCGTGACGGTAAGTTCAATTGGAAGGGCGGCCGGCTTTACGCGCGCCGTCCAGGCCCGGCTGGTCGTCGCAGGGCCGCCCATGGAAGCGCCGTATCCCGTTCGCGTGGTCTGGTGGCGGGAAGCAACCGTTAAAGATGAGGGTTTTTGATGCCTAATCACGCGGCAATTGGAGTTACGGTGAACGCAGGCGCCGTCGAGGCCGTCGAGTTGACGGTCAACGACGGGCGCCCGTTCGTTCGCCGGTCCGCGACCGAGCCGCTTCCGGCCGGCGTGTTCTCCGACGGCGTGCTCGCCGACGGCGACGCGGTTGCCAAAGCCGTCCGGCGCCTGCTGAAGCGGCTGGGGCTCCGGCGGTCCCGACCTTTCGGGATGTTCGTCGCGATGAGCGGCCGCCGAACCATTGCGCGCGTCGTGGAACTCTCGGCGGCGTCGCCCGAAGAGGCGGAACGGACCCTTCAGGATCGTATCGCCGGCTATGCCGTTTACGAGGATCGGGAGGTCATCTGGCAGGCCGCGCCTCACGGCGAAGGCGACGCTGGGCGTCAGGTTTACCTGACGGCGGCGGGCGCTGCCGAGGAAATCTCCCGCCTCCTTCAAGCCCTCGACCGCGCCGGCGTCCGCGTCGGCTACGTGGAACCACATGCGCTGGCGGCGACGCGGGCGATGACCGCTTACGAAACGCAGGAGAACCCGCCGCCCACGGTGTTTGTGAACTTCGGAGGCGATACGGCCGAATTCCTCATCGCCAAAGGGGACCGGGCGCTCCTGATTCGCTCGGTCGAAGTGGGAGGCGGGGCTTCGGCCGCGACGCCCGACGACCTGGAAAGCCTTCTCGTCGAGGCGGAGCGGTCTGTCGAATATTGCCGGAGCCGTTTCCAGGGCGAGGCGCCCCGCGTGTGGGTCCAGGCCGCGACAGACGGCGACGAACAGGTTGCCGCGTTCGTGGAACGGTTGACAAGCCGCTTGCCCGATGTCACCGTGGCCGTCGCCCCGCCGTGGCCGGCGGAGACGGGCGAAGGCGAGGCCGGCGGCATGATGGCTCCGTCCTGGGCTGCCGTTGGCGCGGCGATGGCGGCCGCCGGGCGCCCGGGTGCGGTTCCCCTGTTGAACCTCGTGCCGGCCGAGTGGCCCCGGATTCAGAAGGTGCGCCGACAAGTGCTGGGGTTCGCCTCTTCGGTAGCGGCGGCGCTCGTCGTTTCGTGCGCCGTGACTGTGCTCTTGCGATTGTCGGCCGGCGACCTCGTCCGGCGCGTCCAGGCGGCGTCGGTCCAGATGCATCGGAACACCACGGAGGTGTTGGCGGCAGCGGAATTGAAGCACCGTGCCGCCAGCGCCGTCGAACGGGCGCACCGCTGGAACCGCGCTCGCTCGCAACTGGCGCCGTTTGATTGGGTGGCCGGGTTGGAAGCGGTGACGGACCTGACGCCCCCCGGCGTGCGCCTGCGGAAAATGGAGTATCGGCGTGGGGTGCTTCGGATTACCGGGGAGGCCCGCACGGCCGACGATGCGCACGAGTTCGTGCGGCGGTTGGCGTCGCTTCGCTTGCTGGACGAGGCGAAGATGGGGCGCCTTGAGCGAGCCCCCGCCGCCGACCGACGCCCGATTCAGTATACGATTCTCTGCCGGTTCCAGCAGAAATCTGTTCCGGAACCGGCGCCGGACGCGAAGGGGACGAAACCGTGATCATCGAGTTCCTGATTCGACGCCAGCCGCGCGAACGATGGCTTCTGGGCCTGACCGGCTTCGCTCTGGCGCTGGTCGGGTGTTACGTGGCGGCCATCAGCCCCGCGAGGGAGGCGGTCGCGGAGGACGATCAGCGGCTCCAGACGATGCATTCAAACCTGGACCTTCAGCAGCGGCAGTTGACGCTTCTGCGGGCGGAGACGGTGTCGTCGCACCGGCGTCTGGCGGAACTCGCCGACGCAGTGCCACCCTGGATCCCCGCCGCAGAGGCCGACGCGCTCCTTCAGCAGTGGCAGGCTCTGGCGGCTGAGGTCGGCCTGACCCTGGAGTCGGTGACGCGGGAGAGTCAGACGCCGATGCTTCTCGACGAGGGGGCGCCCGCCGTGTCCCTGCTGGTGGTTCGTCTTGAAGTGACCGGGCCATATGGCAACGTGATGGCCCTGCTCCGGCGGCTGAGCGAGGGAACCCACGCGGTTGGCCTCGAAGAACTCATCGTCGGAGTCTCCGACGAGCCGCCGTTCGATTTGAAGGTGGTTCTGTTGCTGCGTTTGGGCATCGCTGACGAGGGGTCGAGGAATGGGTAGATTTCGCCTTTTCGTAGCGCTCGTGCTGGGTCTGGCCATGGCCGTCGGTGTGGCGCAGGAAAAGACCGCCACCGAGGCGCTGACCGCCCTGCCGACTGAGGCCGAGCCTGCGGCCCGGGAGCCGGTGCCCGGGCGCTCCAATCCGTTTGCCCCGCTCGACGAGGGTGGCGTGAGGCGACCCCGACCGCAGGAGTCGCCCCTGGCCAGGAAGGCGGGTGAGGTTCCCCCGCCGCCCGCTGCCCGGGTCTCGCTGGCGGAAGGACTGAAACTCAACGGAATCCTCTATTGTGACGCCATGCCGCTCGCCGTCGTCAACAACCTGATCGTCCGCGTCGGAGATGAGGCGGGCGGGATGCGCGTGAAAACGATTGAACCCAGCCGGGTCTTGCTCGAAGACGCCGACGGGTTCTATGTGATGACACCGCTGAATCCGGCGGCGCGACCGGCGCCGGTCGCTGAGTCCGCCGAGAGCGAGCCCGATGTTGCGCCTGCGGCTGCAAAGACCGAGGCCGGCGAAGAGGATGCGCAAGGAACTGCCGACGCATCCCTGACCCGTGACCCGCCAATGGGGAAGGAAAATCCATGATACGCTTGCTGCCCAATCCGTGTTTCAACCTGGCCCTCCTGGCCGCGCTGGTTCTCTCGGCCGGGGGCTGTGGTCAATCGCAGCGCCAGGACGAGGCGCCCGCCCCGCGCGTTCGGATCGAGGGAGCGCGCATCCTCGAAGCCGACCCCGAGCACGAGGTGGAGCAAGGGCCTGTGCCCCCTCTTCTGGAGGTCGAGGCGCCGCCCGCCGAGGAGGAATTGCCCGCGCTGCCGCCGTTGCCCGACGTGGCGCCCGGCGTGAAGGTTTCGCTTGATTTGGTGGACGCCGGGGCGACTGAGGCGCTTCGCGGCCTGGCGTATCAGGGTGGTGTGGACCTGATTCTGGCCTCGCAGATCGACCGTCGCGTCACGCTTCATCTCAAGGAGGCGCCCTGGATGGAGGCGTTCCAGGCGATTCTGGACGGGGCGAACCTCGCGGCCGAATGGGACGGCAGCCGCGTCCGCGTATCGACCCGTGAAGCGCTCCGGACCGAGCGAGTGGCCGCCGAAACCCACGAGCAGCAGTTTCCGCGGACGGAGGTGTTCGTGCTTCAGAATCTGTCGGCGGAGGACGCCGAGAAGACGATGCAGTCCGTTCTTTCGGCTGGCGGAAAGATCGGCGTGGACGAGGAAATGAACGCCCTGGTCGTCACGGACACGTCGTCGCGCCTGGGCGCGCTCCGCGGGACCGTTTCCCGCCTGGACCGCGCGCCGCCCCAGGTGATGATCGAGGCGATGATCATCGACGTCGTGTTGAACGACGAAATGCACTACGGATGGGAATGGGACATCGGCCGCGCGGCGGGTGATTTGCTCGGCTGGGACCAGGCTCTGACCGTCGGGGCGGGAACGAATGCCTCGACCGCCCCGGGCGGCCGCATCTCCTTCGGCCTCACGCGCAAAGGCTGGTCCATCGAGGGCGTCTGGGACTTCGTCGAAACGCACGATGACACCAAGGTGCTCGCCAGCCCGAAGATCCTCGCCATCAACAACCGCCGGGCACAAATCGAAATCATCGAGGAGATCCCTTATCAGGAACTCACCGAGACGAGCGGCGGCGGGCAAATTGGCACGACGAACTTCAAAGAGGTCGGCGTCAAACTCGACGTGACGCCGCGCATCGCTGCCGACGGCACGGTCCACCTTATTCTCTCCGCCGAACAGAGCACGGATACGGGCGCTTCAATCAGCGACATTCCCGTCGTCCAGACCCGGCGGGCGTCGAACGTCATGGTGGTCCAGGACGGTCAAACGATTGTCATCGGAGGGCTGCGGCGGCGGCGGACCGTGACCAACGAGGACAAGGTCCCCCTGATGGGCGACATTCCGATTCTCGGCGGCCTGTTTCGCCGGAGCGAATCGGTCGAGGTCGAAACGGAACTCGTCAT
>DATLBA010000066.1:0-3237 GCA_035527275.1 Phycisphaerae bacterium | reverse complement strand
ACCTTCGAATAAAGCCGAAATCGACTTGCTCTCCAAGGTGGAGGCCAGGATTGCCGTTCCGCGATTCCAACCGATCATTCCACAAACCAATAGCCCGCCTTCGAGTTTCTGCACGCGTAGGGTCCGGACAACGCCGGCCGCGCGTCGGGCAAACGTGGGCGCCCACGGACCGACGAGGAAATCCGCGAGATCATCATCCGTCTGGCCCGGGAGAACGGCTGGGGGTACACCCGCATCCTGGGGGAACTCAAGAAACTCGGCGTCCGCAGGGTCTGCCGGTCCACGGTCATCAACATCCTGAAGGCCGCCGGCCTCGACCCCGGGCCCCAACGTGGAGAGGGCAGTTGGGACGAGTTCCTGAGGATTCACGCCAAGACGCTCTGGGCGTGCGACTTCCTCTCGAAGAAGGTCTGGACGAAGTGGGGCCTGGCGGAGTTCTTCATCCTGTTCTTCGTTCACGTGGGCACCCGCCGGGTGTTCGTCTCCGGCATGACGACGCACCCGGACGCGCCGTGGGTGGCCCAGCAGGCCCGGAACTTTGGCATGCACCTGGCCGAGCGGGACGAGCAGGCCAGTTATCTGATCCACGACCGGGACACGAAGTTCACGGCCCAGTTCGACGGCCTGATCGAATCGGCTGGGACAACCGTCAAGAAGCCCACCGCCAAGAGTCCAAACATGAACGCTTTCGCCGAGCGTTGGGCGCAGACGGTGCAGGTAGAGTGCCTCGATCACTTCGTGGTGCTGGGCGAGGACCACCTGCGGCATATCGTCGCGGAGTATGTGGCTTACTTCAACACGGAAAGGCCCCACCAGGCGATGGACAACTGTCCGCTGAAGCAGCCTGAAACACCGGCGCCCGCCGAGGGCGAAATCCTTTGCCGGGAACGGCTGGGCGGGTTGCTCAGGCATTACTACCGCAAGGCGGCTTGAGCGGCTGCCCACCTGGGAGACTCGCGCGAAGGGCTTCAAGGGCCTTCAGGACCGGCTCAATCTTGATGGCTGTCTTGTAGACGATGACGTTCTCCCCCGGCTCGGCGTCCTCCCGAAGGGACCGTTCGGGCACCGCCAGCAGGATGTTCTGGCCCCGGAACCGCCGTAGGGTCTCGCGTTTCTTGGCCAGGTACTCGGGCGTCCAGAAACCGACGATCTCAAAGAGGACCGTGGTCCCATCCTCGTGCCGGAAGACGAAGTCAGGGACGAATACAGTCTGGCCATCGGCAAGGACTTCCGTCTCGCGCTCCAGCCGCCACCCGTCGCGCTCCGGACCGAACTTCTTGGCAAAGCCCTCTTCCACGGTCGAATCGAACTCCTCAGGCGGCGGCAGGCTGCTGATGTACCGGTCCTGATCCGAGAGGGCCAAAGTCGCCTTGGTGCGCCACCGCGTTTGGAGGATAGCCTGCATCTTCCAGCCCTCGCAGGCCAGAAGCGCCGGCAGGAACCGGGCGAAGTTGACGCCATAGCGTCGCGTCTCGCGCAAAACCGATGCGGGGCCCGACAACTCGATGGCGTACTCCGAGGAGGCTTTGCGCCGGACCTCGGGCAGCAGGCGGGCCAGCTTGGCGTATCGGAGGATGGTCTTGAAGTCTTTCGCGGCTGTTATCGTCATCCGCTCAGCCGCGTACAGACACGCCTGGAGTTGGGCCACGTTGTAGCGCGAAAGAAGGGCCACGGCGTCCGGATAGCCCTGGAACGATTCCAGCCGCTGGAATGCCATGACGTCGGCATACAGCCGGCGGTCAATCTCGCCCCATTCAAGGCCCACGTCGGCCGCGATGGCGGCCTTCGTCTCGCCTTCCGGGTGTTCAAATAGGCGATCCTTCTCGCGGACAAGCGGATGGTACGGTGCGGCCGCCGCGAACACACGAAGGCGCAGTTTGGCCGCTTCTCCCTTGGGGTCCTCCTGGTAGGTGCTCGCATCATCCAGGAGTTTCGAGAAGGCGTGGATGCGCCGGACGGGGCAGTCCGGCTCATCAGCGAAGAGGGCCTCAACCTGGCGGTGTAGGGCGCGGCGCTCCCGGCCTATGCCGCCGCGGTAGACGGTCAGCATCTGCTCGGCGTAGGCCACATAGTGGGCGTGGCGCTTGCGCTCCAGCCGATCCGGCTTCGCCCGGCCGTGGTCATAAACGACGATGACGTGTTCGCTCGTAAGCATCGCTGCGGCGGCGCGTGCGACTCCGCTCGATCTCCTTGGTGGTCTCGCAGACGACTTCATACAGGACCGCCTGCACGCTGCCCGTGCGGCGAAGAATCCGCCCCAGCCGCTGCTTAGCCTGCCGCGTGGACGCCTGGCCGCCGATGACCACCGCCACCTTCGCCTCCGGTACGTCCACGCCCTCATCAAGGACACGGTTGGCGACGACGACGGGGAAGCACCCCTCGGAGAAACCGTCAAGCACGGTCAGGCGTTCGCGCTTGCCGGTGTGCGACAGGATTGTCGGCACCAGGAACCGCCGCGAGACCTCCATTGCCATCGCAAGATGTCGCAGCGCCGCTAATTGTGATTGGGCCGGCCCCGCGACCAATTTCATGCACGGTCCGAAGCCGCATCCCGGACACGGTGCGCATGGGTGTGTGCAAGGCACGCGAGCCGATTGAAAAACGAGACGAACGACGGTATTCAGGGAAAAAACTCCGGACCCCTGTGACTCGGGCCTTGACATGGCACGGTTATGGGCGTCCCCGGAACTCCTCGGAGACTACGAGAATATGGGGAAGCGTCACTCGGGTTGCAGGTTTCGCGTCGCCGGCCACGAGTGTCCGTAGCGCCGGCCTCGTCAGTCGCCGGAAACCTTCTCTTCCCGTGACCGGTACGAGGCCAATTCCTCAGGGCTGAGTTGGTCGGGAGGCACAAGACGGTAGTGCTTCTCTTGGAGGATGGCGACGCCCTTTTCGTTAGGCTCAAAGGCAAAAAGGCAAATGATATTCGGACCCATAAACTGAGCGCCGATTGGGCGGCAGATCAGCGTGGGAAACCTCTCGGCGCACATGGCCAAGTCTTGCTCAATCTGAACGATGTTCAGCACGTCTCTGCCGCCCTTGGCCTGCACCGGAAACACATAGTGCGCTCCCCGGCGGTCAAGGCCAACGTATACCTCATCCGTCTCCACCTGTCCCATTCCCTTGACGGATGTCCGCAAGTGGCTCTGAAGGGAATAGCACGCGACGCCCGTGAAAATGTCAATCAAGCGATTGTATCGCACTTTGGCCAGCAGGGCTTGCTCGTCGCCTAAGGCG
>DATLBA010000065.1:0-24825 GCA_035527275.1 Phycisphaerae bacterium | reverse complement strand
GACGCTCACCTTGAGACGCGCGGAGATTTCGACAGCGGCCTGGCCGTCACGGGGAGCGCTGCTCTGGCGGACGTGTGCATCTATCCAGCCGAGGACCGCTGCTGGCGAGAGCCTCGCGCCGATCTGACGCTGGCCGCCCGGGTGGCTTTCAACGACGAACGGCGCGCAGAGAATATCTCGGTTGAGGACCTGTCCCTCGCGGCTTCGGGCGGCACGCTCAAAGTTACCGGCGGCGCAAAGCGCTCGGCCGGGGCCTGGAACGTCACGGCCAGCGTCCAGGGCGACGGCGACGTCGCCGTGTTGGTGAAACAGGTCACCGACTGTCTCGGGCGGCCGGCAATCAACCTCGCGGGCCGCTGGCGCCTCGACGCCGGCGTCGAAGTCCCCCCCAGCCGGCCGTTTGCCCTTCACCTGGCCAGCGGCGCGAAGAACCTTGTTTTTCAGACCGGGGAAGACGAAACGATGGCCGGCCTTCAGAACGTCCGCGCGCAGGACGTCACCCTTACAGCCAACCTCAGCGGTCCGCCGCCCTCAGCCGACGCCGAGACCGGCTTTCTGTCCGGCCTTGTGGGCGACGGGTCCCTCGGGGTCGGGCGCATTGACTGCGACGGTGTCCGCGGGGATGAAGGGGTCATCCGATGGAAACTGGCCGATGGGCAGGTAAATCTGACGCCCGATTCCGACCACCCCTCCGGTCTGAAAGTGAGCGAGGGTCTGGTCCGGCTCGACGGCTGCGTGGATTTGAGGACCGATCCGCCCCGCTGGCGGCTCGATGAGCCTCTCCGGCTGGCCGACGGCATCCGGCTGCACAGCAGACTCGCCAAGGAATTTCTCCGCCACATCAGCCCCCTCGTCGGGTTCACGGTCAACCCGGAAGGGGTCCTGTTTGTCACCCTCGAAGAGGCGGATATTCCTCTGGGTTCAAAGATTAAGGAAGAAGGCCGCGTGCGCGGCGAATTTCGGGTGGAGGATTTTCGGGCCGAACTGGCCGAGCCTCTCGCCACGGCCGTCCGACTGGCGGGCCTTAACCCGACCACAAAACAACGCCCCTTCGGCCCCGTCCCCATCGACCTGCGCGACGGCCTGTTCTATCTCCACGATTCAAACGTCGAACTTGTCGAGGGCGTCCGGCTCCAGGCCAAGGGAACCGTCGGGCTGGACGGCCGGTTGGACATCACCCTCGGCCTGCCGCTTACCCGGAACCTGCTTCGGCGGGTCGGCATCCAGGTAAAGCAAGAGCAACTTCTCGTGGACCAGGCGCTCACGATTCCCATGACCGGCACGCTCGATAAACCCGTCGTTGACCCGAAGGCCCTTCTCCGGCACGCCCTGGACCTCGGGCTCAGGATTATCCTGCGCGGCCTGAAGGACGGCGAGAGCCTGTTGGAAGGCATCGAGAAATTATTGAAGAAGCCTGCGGAAAAATCTCAGGACGAAGGCCCATTTTAAGCCCCCGCACGATTTGACTTTCGCGCCGCGCGCTTTATACTTTCAGTGGAAGGCTCAACGAAAGCCCTCGCGAATAGATTCAGATGCTCGGCGGGCGGCGTGGTCGGTGACCGTCCGGCTGGGAGGTGGTCACAGAACCGTTCCGGACCGCCGAAAAAAGCGAGCGAGGCGCGAGCCTTCCTTTTTTTGCGCCCCGCTCTCTCCGTAAACGACTGCGCGTGAACGGCTTGATCATGACGGCACCCCCTGCCCTACCTTTCCTTTGCCTCTGAGGAGCGCGCGAAGGTTTTACCTCATGGGTTCTCGACGAGCGGATCGGTCAAGCCGGCCTCGCGGAAGGCTTCCTCTCGTCGGCGGCAACTGGCGCAATGGCGGCAGGGCGCCGCTTCGCTTCGATAGCACGACCAGGTCAACGCGAACGGGGCGCCGAGTTCGGCGCCGAGGCGAACGACCTCTGCCTTGGTCATTCGGATAAGCGGCGTCTCAAGCGTAATGTGCGTGTCGGGTCGCGTCCCCAGGTCAATCAGCCGATTGGCCGCCTCGTAAAAAGAAGGCCGGCAGTCGGGATAGCCCGGGGCATCCTGCTCGACCGCGCCGACAACAACGGCCTGCGCGCCGATCGTTTCCGCCCAGGCCGCGGCAATCGCCAGGAGGTTCGCGTTCCGGAACGGCACGTAGGTGCTCGGAATCGATCCAGGCACGTCGTCTTCGGGCACAACGAGCGCCGGGTCCGTCAGGCTGCTTCCGCCGATGCGCCCGAGGTACGAGGCATCCACGATGAGCGACTCGTCGTCGGCAAAGTGCGCGACGAGACGATTGAAGCATTCGAGTTCCTTGGCCTCTGTGCGCTGACCGTAGTTGACATGGAGCATCGCGAGGCGATAGCGCTGCCTCGCCCATGCCGTCGCCACGCACGAGTCCACACCGCCGCTGGCGAGCACCACGGCTAACGGTTTCGCGTCGGCCATTTGTTCAACCTTGCACGGATGCGCGCCATGTAAAGTCGGCGGCTGACGGTGTGCTCACGGGCGCAGGAGCACCTTGATGGCGTCGGGTCGGGCGGCGGCCTCGAACGCCTGCGGCGACTCGTCGAGCGGAAACGTCGCCGTGATAAGCGGCTCGACCTGAATCTCGCCGCGCGCCAGCATCGCCACCGCTTCGTCCATCGGACCGCATCGCGACCCGATGATTGTCACCTCGTTAACCACGGCGGGCGCAAGGTTCGGCCCTGCCGTATCCGCCACTGTGCTCTTGAGGACAATCGCCCCGCGCGGCCGCACAAACTCCAGGGCCATCGCCAGCCCGTCCGGCATCCCCGTGCACTCAACGACGATGCGCGTATCATGGCCGGGCCGCGCCTCCTTACAATGGATGGCGGCGATTCCGAGCCGCTCCAAAATGGCCAGTTTCGCAGGCGACTTGCCGATGACCCTGGGCCGGAGATTCCACGCGCGCAGCACCTGTGCCACCAGTTGGCCCAGCCGCCCGTCGCCCAGGACGACCACCTCTTCGCCCGGCTCGAAGTCAACCTGCCGCCCGATCTGAATCGCCGCCGCCAGCGGCTCGGCAAAAACGGCCTGCTCGTCCGAGACGCCGTCGGGAACCGCCCGCAAGTTCGCTTCCGGCAGGAGGAGGCGCTCGGCAAACGCGCCGTCTCGGCCCTGAATGCCCGGGACCGTTCGATTCCGGCAGTGCGTCGGGAGACCTGCGTGGCACATGTCGCAGCGGCCGCAGACGCAATTGATTTCGCCGACGACCCGGCGGTCCTCGTGCTTCCCGCCCAGCGCCGTGCCGACGAACTCGTGGCCCAGGACGCCGGTGAAGTGCATGTAGCCTTTGACGATTTCGAGGTCTGTGCGGCAAACGCCTGCCAGGCGGACATGAACGGCAACCTCGCCCGCCGCCGGGTTCGGATCGGGGTAATCCGGGTCAATGCGAACGGCCTTGCCGTCAAAAACACAGGCTTTCATAAACCGTTCCCCGGCGGGGCGCGAAAGGGCCACCTATTCGAGTTCGGCCTTCTGAACGTCTTCGGCGAACAGGTTCCTGAAGAACTGGCCGAAGGTCTTGGTCAGCACCGGCCGCTGATTCTTTCCCTTCGGGGCGCGAGGCGGCCGCCCGTGCCGCGCGAACGGATCCTCGGCCGAGGCGAAAAACGCTTTCCAGGAAGCCGGCTCCCGCGGGAGGTCCTGGCCCGTCGCGTAGCGCAGGCTTTCCCAGCACTTGTGAGCCTGGGCGACATTGGAATCCTCGAGGCCCGCGATCAGCGCCTCGGCCGCCGCCCGGTCCTTGAAATGGCGCAGCGCGCCGGCGGCCGCAATCCGAACGTCCGTGTCCGCCTCGTTCCGCATGGCCTCGACGAGCGCCGGCAGCCCTTCGGGCGCCCCCTTGCGCCCCAGAGCCGTTGCCGCATCCGACCGCACATACGCGCTCGGGTCGGCTCGCAGGACCTCAACGAGCGTGTCCACGACGCCTTCCCCTTCGACGCGGCCGAGAGCCCTGGCCGCTCCCGCTCGCACCATGGCGTCGGGGTCGGTGCGCGCCACGACGCACAGGAGCCGCACCAGCGCCGGCGCGCTTTCGACCTTGTCACTCGAGGCGATGGCCAGGACGGCCTCGCGCCGCACGTCGGCGTCTTCGCTTTCCAACTGGACGACGCGGGCGCCGAGCGAGACCGGCATGATGGTCTCCGCCACCCATCGCAACGGGTTTTTGCCCGCACAACCGGCGGCGAGGATCGCGGCAAAGGCTGCGATATAGACTGCCTTACGGGTCATCACATCCGCTCCCCACAACGGGCGCCTCGGAGTCGCCGAAGAAGACCTCCGCGGAAACCAGCGTGACCGAATCGATCGGCTCGCCCAGGAAACGGGCCCCGACCTCGCGAAAGCGCTGCGGATGGTCGCTCACAAAACATTGAACGCCGCCCGCGCCGTCCGGCGCCAAGAGGTCCGCCCGAGCCAGTTCCGCGGCGACCTCCTCGGCCACCACCTCGGCCGAATCAATCAGCGCGACGCCCGGCCCGAAGACCTCGGCGATCCCCTGCTTCAGCAGGGGATAATGCGTGCACCCAAGCACCACAGACCCGACGCCCGCCTCGCGCAGCGGCTCAAGATATTCCGCCAGAACGGCGCGGACAATCGGGTCGCCGGCGGACCGGCCTTCCTCGACGAGCGGCACGAGAAGCGGACAGGCCTTCTCCACCAACTGGGCGGTGGGCAGGAGACGCTCGATGGCCTTTCGGTAGGCCCCGCTGGCCACGGTCGCCTCCGTTCCGATGATGCCGATTGGCCGGCCGTTCCAGCCCGCGGCTGCGGCGCGCGCCCCCGGCTCTATCACGCCGTACATCGGCCGACTGAACCGACTCCGCAGGGCGGGCAGCGCCGCCGCGCTCGCCGTGTTGCACGCCACCACGATGAACTTCGGGTCATGGCGGCAAAGGAACTCGCAATCCTCGACAGCGAACTGCGTCACAGTCTGGCGGCTCTTGATGCCGTATGGCACGCGGGCCGTGTCGCCGAAATAGACGACAGATTCGGCGGGGAGCCGGCGGCGGATCGCCCGGACCACCGTCAGGCCCCCCAGCCCGGAGTCGAAAATTCCAATAGGTCGCCTCATGCCCGCGGCCCCTTGCAGCCGATATAAATCCGGCGGTTACTCTGCGGCGGCTATCATAAGCGGCAACGGGCGTAAATCAAGCGCCGGGCGCCCCCGACGGTTCAGGAAAGGCCACTCGCCGAAATCCCAGCCGCTGCTTCGCTTGACACGCAGCGCAACTCGGGCCTATACTATTGGCCTTCTTGACAGGGACTGGACGCTTCTAGAGGAGAAGGAAAGCGAGCGAATGCGGGCAAGAGAACGTCACCAATTCGAGAAGGTGCTCCTGGAGAAGCGGCGTCTCCTCGCCGGAGACGTCAACGGACTGGAGCAGGTGGCCCTCCGCAAGAACCGGCACGACGCCGCAGGGGACCTCTGCAAGATGCCGGAAGACATGGCCGACATCGGCTCCGACAACTACGAGCAGGAGTTTACGCTCGGCCTGATCGAAACGGAAGAGGCGACCCTTCGCGAAATCGACGAAGCCATCCAGCGCATCGAGAAGAAGCAATATGGCACGTGCGTCGCGTGCAACTGCCCGATTCCAACGGCCCGCCTCAAGGCCAAGCCGCACGCCAAATACTGCATCAAATGCAAACGCCAGCAAGAACAGGGCACGCTCTAGCCGACCGCGCCGGCCATTTGCGCCTCTGGTTGACCGTCGCGACAGGCGTGCTGCTGGACCTCGGCACCAAGTATCTCGCCTGGCGCCGTCTCGGCGCGCCGCTCGAACCGAATGCGCTCGGCCGGGCATACGAACTGATTCCCGGCTGGATCCGCCTGGTCACAAGTCGAAACCCCGGCATCGTGTTCGGCCTCAACATCGCCGACCACCTGCCGCTCGGCCCCATCGGCGGACAGGCCGTGACCGTTCTGCTCACCCTCGTCACCTGTATCCTGATTCTCTACGTGTTCGTCAGGACGCCTGCCGGACATCGGTGGACGCACATCTGGTGCGGCCTGGTGCTGGCCGGGGCGCTCGGAAACCTTTACGACCGGCTTCTGTTCGGGTATGTGCGTGACTTTATTCATATTACGCGCTGCGTGAACCTTTTCGGCCGGACGTTCGCCTGGCCCTACGTTTTCAACCTGGCGGACGTGTATCTGGTGGCGGGGATTGCGGCGGTGGCGCTCGTTTACCTGTTTGGACCCGACGAGAGGAAATCAAAGCCCAAGGGCGAAACGGCCCGCCGGGAGCGACAACATGGCTCAGCCCGACCGTGATGAGCATTGGATACGCCGGGCGCTCGACCTGGCGGCGGCCGGGCTCGGCCGGGTCGCGCCGAACCCGATGGTCGGCGCCGTGCTTGTCCAGGGCGATAAGGTCATCAGCGAGGGGTACCATACCCGCTTCGGCGGGCCGCACGCCGAAGTCGTAGCGATCGAGCAGGCCGGCCCCCGGGCCCGCGGGGCGGAACTGTTCGTCTCCCTCGAGCCCTGCTGCCACCACGGCAAGACGCCGCCGTGCACGGAGGCGATTCTGGCGGCCGGCGTTCGGCGCGTCGTCGTCGCCGTCACGGACCCGTTTCCCGAGGTGGCGGGCCGCGGGCTGGCGGTTCTTAAAGAGGCGGGCGTGGAGGTCCGCGCGGGCGTTCTAGAGGCAGAGGCCCGCCGCCTCAACGCCGCCTACTTCAAGCGCCAGGCGACCGGCCTGCCGCTCATCATTGCCAAGTGGGCGATGACGCTGGACGGGCGAATGGCCGACGCCGCGGGCGATCCCGACGTACATCGGGACTGGATCTCCTCCGAGGAAAGCCGCCGACGGGTGCACGAAGTTCGACGCATCGTTGATGGGGTTCTGGTCGGGGCGCGAACGGTTGAAGTGGACCGGCCTCGGCTCACCGTTCGCCACGTCGAGCCGCTGACCGAGCGCGGGCAGCCGACGCGAATCGTGCTGGATAGCACGCTGGGGACCGACCCCAAGCGCGAACCGGCGGCAAGCGCCGGCGACGTTCCCGTCCTCATCTACACGACGGCCGAAGCGCTGGAGGCCAAAGGGGACCGCGCAGCGGCTCTTCGGGAGGCCGGATGTGAACCGGTTGCCGTACCCGCAGGCCCGGGCGGCGTTTCGCTCGAGGCGGTCTTACGCGACCTGGGCCGGCGCGGCATGTCGCGCGTCCTGGTCGAGGGCGGGGCTCGCATCTTCGGTTCCTTCTTTGCCGCCGGCCTTGTGGACCGGGTTATGGTTTTCGTGAGCCCGAAGGTCCTCGGCGGCGCGGGGGCGCTTGGACCGGTCACGGGGCCGGATGCGCGGACGCTTGCCGAGACGATTCAGGTCAAGGACTTCGCGGCATCTCGGGTGGGGCCGGACCTTCTGATTGAAGGGCGCCTGGGGGAGTTTTGAGCGGCGCCGCTTTACCATTCTCTGTCGCGGCGCCAGAGTTCCAGGAGGTGTTTCGCGCGGTCCGCTTCGCTCATGCTCATCAAAAGCGCCTGGTCTTGGGGGCTAAGACGGCCGATGAAGTCGCGCACCCGCTTGGCGCGGTCCCGAAGAAACGCCCGTCGGGCCTCGGTCTCTTTCCGGAAAGATTGATACTGCTCGATGATTCGGTCCCGGTCGGCGGGCTCCCTCCCCGTCAGTTGCCAATATTTCGCCACAAACCAGCGCCGTTCCTCCTCCGATATCGACGCCCATCGCAGGACGTTGTCCCGGACTTCGCGCGGGTCGAGGTTCAGGCGCTCCGACAGACCGAGCAGGACGGGCCCGGCGGTGGCGTCGGATTCGTGTGACGCCGGGTTGAGGGCCTCCAGCTTCGCATTGTGAAGCGACACGCCGCCCACCAGCACCTCCGGCGCCAGAACGCCTGCCACGACGCCGCACACCAGCGACGTGCCCAAGCAGACGGCCATCAGGCGCATTCGGCGGCGCCGGCGCTGAAGCAGCAGGAGTTGTGCTCGCCGGTCATTCACCGCTCAGAATCCCTCCCGCCTGGCCGGACTCCGAAGCCAGACGTTCCATCACCCCGACAAGGGCTATTTCATCCAACAGCGCCTCGTCCTCCAGGAACGAGAGGCTGCGACAGGCTTCGCGCTCAATGGGACTGGTCGGCTCAGCCGGCAAACCCGTCCAGGCGGCCAGGACCAGACCAACGAGGAGGCCGGCCGCCATCCCCGCCGTTGCCGCCACGACCCCCCGAAATCGGCGGCGCGACCGCAGCCGCTCTTCCAGACGCTCCAGTTCCTTTTCCTCAACGAGCCGCGCCATCATGCGCGAGGTGAACCCGGACCGCACCGGCGGGGCCTTCGCGGTATCCAACACCTCCCAGGTTGCCTCCAGAAGGCGGAAATGGGCGTTGCACGACTCACACTGTTTCAGGTGCCGCCGCACCGCTGCCGCCGTGGACGGCTTCAACTCACCGTCCAAATAGGCCGACAGGACGCTCCTGACCCACACGCACACAGGCGACGACATGGCAAAGCCCTCTCAAAGCACTGGCTTCATAAGGTATAACCCTGGCGGGAGAAGGCGGTTCCGGAAAAAACCGGTGAAAAGTGGCCGGGGAAAACGGCTACTGAGTAAAGTATTTCTAATGTCCGCGGTTTGGAAAGGGGACCGGTAATCCCGTGGTGCGGACAAAGGAGCGCAGGAGACGCTGGTCGTGACGAAGGCCGCGCCCCGCCCTATGGAGCGCCGCCGGCGGGCGTTTGGTGCGCACACACATTGCGCATGGCCGATATGTTGGCGGGCGATTTGGGGTGGAATTTGGGCGGAATCGGGCGGTTTTGGAGGCCGAATCGGGCTTGGCGCTAGCGCCAAGGGGGTTCAGGGGCCAGAACGTTAAGATAGGTAAGGCCGAATCGGGCGCTTTTTTCGACTTTTTTCCCATTTTTGGTCGGAATTGGACCCGAATTGGTGCTTTTGGACCCCCTTTTTGGCCCTGTCACATTGGCACTCCTCCATGCGTCCGCGGGCGCGTTTCGCCCTTTCCCATTGGCCCTGCTCCATGCCTCCGCCGGTCCCGGACTGCCAAAATGGCAGCGGGGTAGCGCGTGCCTGAGTGCCTGAGGGAAAGGACATTTATGATTGGAGCCCGCCTACGGCGGGTAAAATTGCGGCCCGCCTTCGTCCCGGCGCGCCGGGGTCGAGGGGCCGCGTTCAAGCGTGTCGCCCGGAGGAGCGGCTCACGCCGACGTTGCCTTGACGCGATCTTCCTGGGACATTGCGGCCAGATTCTCGACCTGCTTGGCGTCCAAGCCCAGGCCCTTGGCGACGCGCCGGCCGTAATCGGGGTCGGCCTTGAAAAACAGGGCCGTCTGGCGGAGTTGGATGCGCTTTTGCGCATTGCCCAAGTGGGCGACAATGTTGCCGACCAGGTGCTCACGATCCGTGTCGGTCATAACGCGTCGGTAGAGTTCGCCGGGCTGGAAAAAGTCGTCGTCGGTCAGTTCCTGGGGATGCCGTGCGGCCTGGCCCTCCAGGTCGATGGGCGGCTCGGCGAAGGCGGGGTCGGGCGCCGGGCCACCCATGGAGTTGGGCCAGTAGTTCGGCCCGCCGCCATTCTCGTCCAGCCGCATGGACCCGTCGCGCTGGTAGTTGTCGGCCTTGCACGCTTTGGGGGCGTTGATGGGCAGGAGTTGGTAGTTCGGCCCCAGGCGGTGGAGGTGGGCGTCGTGGTAGGAGATGACGCGGGCCTGGAGCATCTTGTCGGGCGACGCCGCGATGCCGGGCACGAAGTTCCCCGGGCTGAAGGCCGCCTGCTCGACCTCGGCGAAGTAGTTGGCGGGGTTGCGGTTGAGCGTCATCCGGCCGATCTCGATGAGCGGGTAGTCCTTGTGCGGCCAGACCTTTGTGATGTCCAAGATGTTCCAGCGGTAGGTTTTGGCGTCCCTGGCGGGCATGATCTGGACGCAGACGCGCCAGGCGGGGAACTCGCCCTTCTCAATGGCGCGGTACAAATCGGTGGTGGCGTGGTTGGGGTCCTCGCCGGCGAGGCGCGTGGCCTCCTCGCGCGTGAGGTTTTGGATGCCCTGCTCGGTCTTGAAGTGGTATTGCACCCAGAAGATGTCGCCCTTGGCGTTATACCACTTGAACGTGTGGCTGCTGTAGCCGTTCATGTGGCGGTGATTTCGGGGCGTGCCGCGGTCGGAGAAGAGGATCGTCACCTGGTGGATCGATTCAGGCGTCAGGGACAGAAAGTCCCAGAACATGTCGGGGTCGGGGGCGTTGGTGGCGGGGTTGCGCTTTTGGGTGTGGATGAAGTCGGGGAACTTCAGCGGGTCCCGGATGAAGAAGACCGGCGTGTTGTTGCCGGTCATGTCGTAGTTGCCTTCCTCCGTGTAGAACTTGATCGCGAATCCCCGGGGATCGCGGGCAGCGTCGGCCGAACCTTTCTCTCCGCCGACCGTCGAGAACCGGGCAAACACCTCAGTCTTCTTGCCCACCTGGGAGAGGAACCCGGCCCGAGTGTACTTCGACATGTCGGCCGTGCACTCGAACACGCCGTGGGCCCCGGTCCCCTTGGCATGCACGACGCGCTCGGGGATGCGCTCGCGGTTGAAGTGGGCGAGTTTCTCCATCAGGTGCACGTCCTGCATCAGGGCCGGCCCCCGGGGGCCGGCGGTCAGGGTGTTCAGGTCGTTGTCGACCGGCATCCCTGAGGCGGTTGTCAGTTTCTTTTTGCCTCCCATGGCTGGGCTCCTTGTCCTGGGCCGTCCTATATTGTGGTCCCTTCTGTCCGCAACGCAAGAAAAACCGCGGCCGTCCTGGACGCTAGCTCCAAGGGGGTTCTGGGGCCAGAATGTCAAGATGGGTAAGGCCGAATCGGGCGCTTTTTTCGACTTTTTTCCCATTTTTGGTCGGGATTGGACCCGAATTGGCGCTTTTGGACCCCCTTTTTGGCCCTGTCACATTGGCACTCCTCCATGCGTCCGCGGGCGCGTTTCGCCCTTTCCCATCGGCCCTGCTCCATGCGTCCATCGGCCCGGACTGCCAAAATGGCAGTGGAAAACAGAGAAGGGAGACGGCGAATGTAGAATGTCGAACAAGGAACCGCAGAACGGTGAAGGGCGGACTACGGCGGGTGAACCCTCCCAAGAGGCCGGCGGGTAAAATTGCGGAATGCGGAATGAACGGCAAACGGCCAACGTCGGACATTGAACCTTGAACCTTCCCCGATATATCGGGATTGAACGTTGAACTGAACGGCGAACGGCAACGTCGCGTTTAGCAACCCGATGTACATCGGGATGTAGCCTTTTTCGCTTGCCAGCGGCGGGCAGGATGTGATATAGATCGGTGGCGGGATCGGCGTGCACTGGGAGACGATTGACGAGGATATTTCCGTCGAGATGCTTCTGGCGCTCAAATGGTCTCCGAGCCAGCGGTGCTGGCCCTTCCGGGCCTCGGCCGCCGATGGCTGCTGTGCTTACTGGCCCGAGGAGGTCAGGAGAATGTGCGTGTAGGGTGGGAGGATGCGATGGCTGAAACGTCCACGTCTCTCGTGCCTGGCAAGGCTAGGTTTCGGCTCATCCTGGGGCTTTTCCTCGCATTCGTTGCCATTGAGATTGGGGTGTTTGCCTGGCTTTGCAGCCTGCCCCACGAGGGCTTTGAGTCGTTCGTGGTGGAACCGGATACCAGAGGCTATCTCGCCCTGGCAAAGGCGCTGCTGGAGACGGGAACGCTGATTCCAAGCGGGCGCACGCTGGGCTATCCGTTGTTTCTCTGCCTGTGTTTCTCTGTGGGGGGAGACCAGTACGGATACCACATTGCGATTGGCTTGCAACTTGTGGCAAACCTAGGGTTTTCTCTACTGGTTTGGCGGTTGTTAGAAGGGGTGGCAGGCCACACGGAGCCGACTCTAAGAGCTGTCCTAACAGCTGTGTTCTTTTGGGCCGGAATGGGCATGGCCTTGAGCGTGCTCAGCGATTTTCAGGCGGCTTTATGCTTTGCGGGCTTTGCATACGTTCTGTTGTTCAAGCGATCGTGGGCCTATGTACTGCTCGGAGGTGCCTCGCTCGCGATGGCCACTTTAACAAGGCCGGTTTTCACGCTGTTTCCGCTCCTCATACCGGTTCTCGGTCTGCTTGTCTCGCGTTTTGGCCAGAAGGTTCCCCGGTCGCACGTATTGGCCTACGTTCTGTTCGCAGGGCTCGCGGTTGGCGTCTCGTTCATGCAAGAACATCGCGTGAAGCACCTGACGACGGGCTCGCGGAACTACGCGACCTTCGCAATATGCTGTACGCTTCAGGAACATGTGAAGGACTACCCGACGGACTATCACGAAGGTCAGAGGGTTTTCGCGCGGGAGATAGAGAAGCGTGCTGGGCGTCCCTATTCGTCGTTGACGCGTGGGGAGCAAGAGCGCTTCGCCAGGGCACTCCTGTTTGAAGAAATCATTTCCGATCCCGCGCCGTTTACCTTGTCTTATGGTAAGACGTTCCTGAAATACTTATTTGTTCCAATCGAAAATATTGTGCGCAAGGTGACATGCCGGATCACGTCGGAGGGGTTGTATTCTTCCGCTGTGCGGCCCATTCTGTTTGCGCTTTGTCTGCCATTGTGGCTGTTTTCGATCTTCCCTCCGATCGGCCAGCGAAGGAAGTTTGGGGCCTACTATGTGTTCGAGATTTTGATTCTGTGCTATCTGCTTGGCCTGGCTTCTCTTGTAGGGACGCAGGGTGAGCGAATGCGGTTCCCTGTGCTGGCACTCATGCTGCCGGTGGCTGCTATCAACCTTCAGGCCGCGGGCCACATGTGTCTGCGGATAGTGGCGAGCCTGAAGGGGCGGTGCGGTACGGGGAGATGATTTCGCCGGAACTGCTAAAGCAAAGGAGTCGCGCGATCGGGTTGAGGTTTTTGAGCGCATGGTTTGCATACGGTGCTGGCTTGCGACCAGAAATGGAGGAGGACCAGCGGGCAAGCGATGTGCGCAGATGTGGTCGCCATGCTATGGAGCAATCCGGGCTTGCTGAGAAGCCAGTTTTGGGCGTCATTTTTGACGTGGACGGCACATTGTATCGTCAGACGATGCTGCGCGCGATCATGCTGGTACACATGGTTCTCGCCGTGGTCAACCGTCCCTGGTGTGCGCTCCGAAAAATACGCGTAATTTTACACTACCGGCAGGTTCAGGAGGCGCTGCGGCGAACGCAGATTGACAAACACCTGGCGCCGGACGCTCAAGAGTGTGGGGCGACTGAGAGAACCAATGAGCCTTTGGAGATGGTTCGGGCGACTACCCGCTACTGGATGGAAGAGTTGCCGCTGCGCTTTATCCCGATGTGTGCCCGGCACGGGCTGATCCGAAGAATCCGAAAGTGGCATGCTATGGGCGTTCCGATGGCGGTGTATTCCGATTATCCTGCGGCCGGGAAACTCCAATCCTTGGGGATCGGAGGGCTTTTTAGAGCCGTGGTATGGTCCTCGGACCCGGATGTGTGCGCTTTCAAGCCCAACCCGCGCGGCTTTGAGGTCGCAGCCGAGAGGTTGGGGCTTCCCGCGAGTTGCACCGTTTACGTGGGGGACCGCGCGGACGTGGATGGGATGGGCGCGGGTCAGGCAGGAATGCGGGCTGTGATTGTCGGCCAGCAGTCCAACCGCAAGGAGAAGCGGCTCATGATGCTGGACGCGCTGGACGCTGATTTGGAAGCGGTCTACGGCTCTGGTCGCGGTAAGAAGTGCTGGGTATGCGGATCGTCGTCGACACATCGGTACAGGCCCTCTACGATCCGCCAGCATGTGGGCCCTGATGCTGTCCGCATCACGGACAAGGCTTACGGACAGACAGCGGCCTTGAGGCGGTGTAGCCGTTGTGGCTTCGTTTTCGCGGATCCTCTGCCGGTCACGGAGATGCTGGATTTGTATAGGAGTATGGAAGATCCAGAGTACGAAGCCAGTTCTTCGGCGCGGCGCATCCAGATGCGCCGGCTTCTGGATGCCCTGTTTCACTACCGTCCGCAGGCGCAGACCCTTCTGGAGGTGGGGGCTGGTACAGGCCTGCTCGTTGCCGAGGCGATCGCCGCGGGCCTTAAGGCGGAGGGGGTCGAACCGAGCCGCTGGTGTGTCCGCGTAGCTGCGGAGAAGAATGGGGTGCGGCTTCACTGTGGAACCCTCGAAGAGTGTTCGGGTCAACTGAGCCATTATGACCTTGTTGTGCTCGCCGATGTTCTTGAGCACGTCACGGAGCCGCTGGTGCTCATGCGTCAGGCGACCGACAGGCTTGTTTCCAACGGACGGCTTGTGGTCGTGACGCCGGATGTCAGCGCCTTCTTGGCCCGTCTCATGGGCAGGTGGTGGTGGCATCACCGAATCGCTCACGTGGGTTATCTGAGCCCGAGGTCTATGCAGTACGCGCTGCAGTTGTGTGGCCTCGAAATAGTCGGGTCCCGGCGCGTCGGTTGGCGTTTTCCCCTTTCGTACGTTTGCAGGCGACTCGTCCAGTACCTTTCCTTTCCCCCACTCAGTACGGTGTTGAATTGGCTCGCTGATTCGGAGCTGTTGGCCGGTCGCGAGGTGAACCTGAATCTGGGAGACTCTCGTATGTTCGTCGCTAGGAGAAAGGGCAGCCCGTGATCCGCGACTACATTAGCATAGCCCGGCCCAGTCATTGGTCCAAGAACGCATTTATGCTGCCGGGCGTTCTGTTGGGATGGCTCGCTTGCCAGCCCGAGAACCCTCTAAGGGCGTTGGTTTCGATAGGGCTGGGCCTGGCGGCTGTGTGCCTGCTGTGCTCGAGCAATTACACCATCAACGAGTGGTTGGACGCGCCGGGAGACCGCAAGCACCCCGATAAGAAGGACAGGGCTGCGGCTGCGGGCTCTATCAGGGGACCAATAGCCTACGCCCAGTGGCTGTTTCTCGGTGCCGCGGGTTTGCTCTTGGCTTGGATGGTGAGTCTGCCGTTTTTTGTGACGGGGCTCGCGCTTCTTCTCATGGGACTGGCCTACAACGTGAAGCCGATGCGGCTGAAAGAATGGCCCTATCTGGATGTGTTGGCCGAGGCTGTGAACAATCCCCTGCGGTTTCTTCTTGGCTGGTATGCGGTTCCGTGCCTGCTGGTGCCACCGGCATCCGTGCTGTTGTCCTATTGGATGATGGGCGCGTACTTCATGGCGATCAAGCGACTGGCCGAGATGCGTCGTATCGGAGATCCCGCCGTCGCGGGGGCTTATCGTTGGTCCTTTAAGTACTATACGCCCGAGCGGCTGTATATCAGTATCATGTTCTATGCCACAGCGTTTGCCTTCTTCGGCGGCGTATTCTTGGACCGTTATCGCATTGAGCTGATTCTGGCTGTGCCTTTCCTTGCCGGCTTCATGGCCGTGTACCTGTGGTTGGGGCTTCTGCCGAACAGCCCCGCTCAGCATCCGGAGCGGCTTTATCGGAATTGGTTCTTTACCGCCTATGCGTGCTTGACCGCTCTTGTCGTCGTGGGCTGTTTGCTTGTGCGGCTCCCCTGGCTGGACGATATCTTTCAGGCGACGATCCCCAGCGGCCCGTGAAGCGCCACATTGGAGCACACCGACCTTATGAACCGCTCACGAACGGAACGGGACAAGTTGCTCGCGGCGTACGAAGGCCTGCGCGTGGCGGACGTGCGCGACGGGATGGACACCTTGGGGATGCATTATATTGGCTCGATGAGTCCCCAGATCCGGCCCCTGTGGCGAACGCGGGCGTTCGGCATCGCCCGGACCTGCCGCTACGTTCCCTATCAGGGCACCATCCCGAAGATGGAACCCGAGCAGTACTGGGAGTGGGTCGGACGGTATTTCAGGGATGTCTGTCCGTATCCGTGGATGGACGAGATTCAGCCGGGCGACTTCTGCGTCATCGACCTCAGTGGCGTCAACTCGGGCCTGATGGGCTCGAACAACACGCTGGACGGCATTCGGCGCGGCGTGCGCGGCTACGTCACCAGCGACGGCGTGCGCGACACCGACGAGATCATCCTCCAGAAAGTCCCGTTCTGGTCGGCCTATTGCTCCCAGAACATGGTTCAGGGCTGGATCAAGTACGACTCCATGAACATCCCCGTGTCGGTCGGCGGGGTCGTCGTCAACCCCGGCGATGTGGTGGTGGCGGACGGCGACGGCGTCATCGTCGTGCCGCGCGCGGCGGCCCTCGATGTGGCCAAGTGGGCTCACGAGGAACACCAGCGCGACAAGGCCGGGCGGCGGCGGCATTACGAGGCGCTCGGCATGAAACCCGACGAGACGGTCCTGGACGACGAGGAGGCGCCGCGATGAAAACGCTCGAACACGACGGGGCGGCCCCGATCGTGGTGGTGGCGCTCGAACCGGGCGAGAGGCTTCTGGAGTCCATCCAGGAAGCGATCCAGCGGCACGACGTCCGAAACGGGGTGGTCGTCTCGGGCATCGGAACGCTCAGGACCTGTCACCTCCACTGTATCACGCACACGGACTTCCCCCCGACGAACCATTTCTGGAAGGTCGAGAAACCGCTGGAACTGCTCTCGTTGAGCGGCGTGATCGCCGACGGCGAGCCGCACCTCCACGCCGTCATCTCCGTTGGCGAAGAGGAGACCTACGGCGGGCACCTGGAACCGGAAAGCGAGGTGGCGTACCTGGCGGAGATCGTGATCCTGAAGACCAGCGCGCTCGCGATGAAACGCCGCCTGGATCCGAAGCGGAAAATCAGCCTGCTGGGGCCGAAATAGGCCGCCTCCACGCGGGCCTTCAACGCCTTAATCGGCTCCGGGCTCATCCCGCCGCACTTCTGCCGCCGCCGTTATGCCCGCGGCCTTGCGGGCGGAGTCGGCCGGCGATAGCCTGAGGCCGGTTTCCCGTTCCCGAAGGATGGAGGGAGGTCATGGTCACGCTGAGAGAGAAGTTTCGCGGGTGCATCGCGGCGTCGTGGATCGGTTCGGCGATGGGGGCGGCCGTCGAGGGCTGGTCGCGCGAGAAGATCCAGCAGGCCTACGGGTTCCTGGACCGGCTGGTCAGTTACAAGCACTACGTCCAGCGCACCGACTGGCAGCGCCCGCCCGGCACGACCGAGGACGGTATCGAGCGCCAGAGGCTCATGACCACCGCCATCATCGACAAGCAGGGGCGGATTAAGGCCGAGGACCTCGCCGCCGTGTGGGTCCGCGATCTGGATCCGGCCCGGATCGCCTACAAGCAGGAGCCGTTCGACAAGTCGCTGCTGGAGGCGGCCCGGGCGGGCGTGCCGGCTGCGGACATCGGGCGGCTCTGGCCGTTTCCCAACGTGGTCTCGCTGGCCCGCTCGTCGCACCCCATCGGGCTGATTAACGCCGCAGACCCCCGGGCGGCGGCCGACGACTGCTACGAGGTCGGCAAGTTGTACATGCGGGAGACGGCCTTCGGCATCCGTTGGGCGGCGCTATACAACGCGGCGATCGCCGAGGCGTGCCGGCCGGGCGCGACGGTCGATGCGGTGGTCGAGGCCGCTCTGGACTACGCCGACTACCGGGCCGAGGCGACGCGCTTGTTCCGGCTCTACGACGACATCAAGGACGAGGTCACGCGGGCCGTGGAAATCGCCGGCAGGCACACCGACCCCGTGGCCATGCGCGACGAGTTCTACCAACACTACTACGGGGGGCACCACTTCAACTATCACATGAGCCAGGCCAACGAGATCGTCTCCAAGGGCCTGGCCGTCTTCGCCCTCTCCAAGGGCGACCCGAAGCAGGCGATCCTGACGGCGGTAAACTTCGGCCGCGACACCGACTGTCTCGCCGCGGTGGCGGGCGGGCTGTCGGGGGCGCTGTCCGGGCCGGGGGCGCTTGCGGCCGAGTGGATCGAGCAGGTCAACGAGGCGACGCGCCGGGACCCCTATACCAACAACAAGCGGACGGTCGAGGAGGCGGCCGACGGGCTCTTCGAGGCGTACCTGGCCCAGCGCCGCCGCGCGCAACAACTCTTGGAGGACGTGTCCGACCCGGCCTACCTGGCTTGAGACGAACCACAACAGTCACAAAGGGCACGAAGCCTTACGCAGTTCGCCGTGACCCGTGGTAGCCGACACGCGGGCCTTCAACGCCTTAATCGGCTCCGGGCTCATCCCGCCGCACTTCTGCCGCCGCCGTTATGCCCGCGGCCACCAGTTTCAGCCTTGTCGTGCCCGGCTTCGGCGCGAGAGAGATTGAGAATCCGGGTAGGCGCAAGTGGGGGGGGCATTATAATGACCGTGAATTTGCTCGGCGGCGGAGTCGGCCGGCGATAGCACGAGGCCGGTTTCCCGTTCCCGAAGGATGGAGGCAGGTCATGGTCACGCTGAGAGAGAAGTTCGAGGCCAAGGCGGAAGGTTCAAACGGGCGGAGGCGTGGCTGAACGGCCACGTCGAGGACGTTTTGGGCCGGTCCCGATCCCGGCGCGCCGGGATCGGGACCGGCCTCGGGCTTCGCAGCCAGCCGCAGCAGAGACCGGTTATTCGGATAGGCTCTAAGGCCTGCTCGAAGCCAGAAGCCTCTTTCTGACAGAAGGAGAAAGCAAAGTTCTGGCCGAAGGTTGGCCGGACTACGAAGGCGAGCACTACAGAATCAACCACGGTTCAGTACTGGAGTTGCGGATAGCGCGCCAGGATTCGCTGCTGGTCGACTTCCGGCAGCGACAGCACACCAAGAAGGGATCGAGGCATGCCATCGTTCGTGACCACCGACCATCGCGGGCAGTTCATTCTGGACGGGAAACCCTGGTTCCTGCACGGCGCGACGTACTTCGGTCGGCGGCCCGGCTCCTGCGGCGCCAACTGGATGGGGGAGCACTTCGAGCACAACATGAGATCCCTGCGCGGGGACCTGGCCAAGATGAACGACCTGGGTTTCAACGCCATGGGCCTGTTCGTGCCGGGAGGCAGTTTCTTCAGCGGCATCAAGCCCGACGAGAAGATGTTCGGCCAACTTAGCCGCATCCTGGACGAGATCGCCGCTTCAGAACTTCGAGCGGTGGTCTTCCCCTGCACGGTCATCAGCCGGGAGCAATGGTGCCAGGCGACCGGTGCCGAGGCCGGGACGGAAGTCTGGAACCCGGCCGTCCACGTCGAGGCGGAAAAGGCAATGACGCACACCGTCCTAGAGTTCGCCCGGCGGTACGGCGACCGACCGGAGGTCCTGGGTTACATGCGCCGGGCGGGGCGGCTCGACCCTGGGCCCAGAGCGCCTGTGCGTTCGGCGTGGTCCCGGTGGCTCCAGCGCCGATTCGGCGGCGACTTCGCCAAGGCCCGGGAGTTGCTGGAACTGGAAAGCAACGAGTCGGATTGGACGACGATCCGCCTGCCGGCGGAGATGCCCGCCAACTTCTCGCGGTCCAATCCGCGGGCGTTCGAATGCTGCCTGATGCAGCAGGTGCTGATCAGCCAGACCAACAGCCGCCTCTATGCGGCAATCAAGCAGGTTGCTCCGCGCCAACTGACCGTCAACGACATGGAGGGCACGGAATTTGCCTTCGGTTCGATCAGCGTTCTGGTGCCCGAGATGGCAACGGCCGACGTATTGTGGCTGGAATGCTACAACTGGGAGGGCATGCGCGGCCCGCGCCACGCCGACGAACGGACTCGGGCCTGGCTGGTCGAGCCGGCGGCCGACAAGCCGAACACGGACCTGATCATGAACGCCGGGTACGTGCAGATGCTGGTCCGCTGGATGCAGCGGTCCGGTAAGGCGCTGGTCCTCTGCCACGGGGCGGACATCGGCCACCCGCGCAGCGTCCGCACCGAACACGAACACGCGCTGATGCTCGACCGTTTCAACTCGTTCATCTACTCCTGCGGCGCGCATGGAATCAACTACTGGTGCTTTTCGGATGACGAACTGTCCCGCTCGGCCGTGGCGCCGGACATGGACCTCGAAGAGGCCCGCAAACTCTACCCGCAGGCCGGCGAGACGATGGGCCTCATGCGGCCTGACGGCTCGGAGCGGCCCGTGGCGCCGCTGGTGCGGAGCACCTCCCGCGGCCTTTCCGGCAAGGCCGCCTACGAGTCGCCCCACGAGGTGCTGGTCCTGTTCCCGGCGCCGATCTTCCAGAGCCTCTACCGCTATCGCTCCAACTGCACGGGCTTCGGCCTCTTCACGTCGCTGGCCCGCCAAGGCCTCCTGGCCGACGCAGCCTTCACCTCCGCCGGCGAGAGGCTCATCACCGCTGCCGACCTCGCTCCGTACCGGCTGGTCATCCTGGGTATCCCCGAGTACCACCGCGACCATCCGGAGATCCCGGAGATTCTCGGGGAATACGTTTCGCGCGGCGGGACGCTCTTCCTGCCGCTGGCCCATCCCGAGAGGCTCGACGATCCATACGTCAAGCCTCGCACCGTGGCGGCCCTGGCGGAACTGGCCGGTTGCAGGAAACTCATCGGGCGTGAGAACCTTCTGAGGCTGGATGGAATCGCCTCGCACCACAGCCGGTTCAACACCGAGCAGACGGAATCGTGGGAGTTGCCCGAAGATGGGTGGTTCACCGCCGTCGAGCCGATCGCGGGCGCGGAGATCCTTGTCGAGGCCGCCGGCCGGCCGCTCTTATACCGCCACCGCATCGGCGCCGGCACGGTCTATGTCTTTGCCTGGACGCTGGACGTGCTGCTCTTCAAGGGCCAGCAGTACGACTACCCCGGCGGCAACTGGGATTGGCTGTGGCAGGGGCTGGCCGCCGAGTTGAACCTCAGGCAGGACCCGCTGAACCCCATGAGCCGAACCATCCGCGAGATGACGTATCGCGCCTGAGTTGCGCCGTGTGCCCGCCACGGCGGGTAAAGTCCCACCCGCCACACGGGGATGAACCGCGCGCCATGCGGATTCGCGTGCGGGGTGAGCCCATGTCGGGGGGGACCGCGTTCGCGGGATACCCCGCACGCGAATCTTTTTTGCCGCGCCGGCGGCTTTGGCGTGCGGTCCCGATGTATCGGGATCGCCGCTTTGACTTTTGCGCGCCGGGCCTCCTCCGGCCGTCGCCGGAAAATCTCCTTGCACCGGCCGCCCGCGGAGCCAAGATTGAGGCGGAAGTAGTCCTTCGGCCGGGAGAATTGGCGCCATGCGCCCCATTGCCAGACGGTTGACCTCAATTGTTGCGACCCTCGGGCCCGCTTCCTCTGAGGAGACGACGATCGGCCGCCTCATCGATGCCGGGATGGATGTGGCGCGCTTAAATTTTGCCCATGGCGATTACGAAACCCATGGCCGGTTGATTGAAGCGGTCCGTCGGGCGGCGGATGAGCGCGGCAAGTTCGTGGCGGTGCTTCAGGACCTGGCCGGGCCGAAGTTGCGCCTCCTCACGCCAGGGGACGCGCCGGTCGCCGTCGCCCCAGGTCAAACCATCCGTTTGCTTCGCCATCTGGGGCCCGGGACCTCGCCCGATGACGTTGCCACCACCTACCCGGGCATCGTGGACGATTGCTCCGAGGGGGAACCGGTCCTGTTCGGCGATGGCGCGGTCCGCATGCGCGTCGCGGAGGCGGCCGAGGACCACCTCGTGCTGGAAAGCGAGGACGAGGGCGAACTGGAGAGCGGCGCGGGCGTCAACTTGCCCCAAACCGAGATCGGCGCCCCCTCGGTGAGCAAGAAGGATTGGAAAGACCTGGAGTGGGGCTTGGCGCACGAGGTGGACTACGTGGGCCTGAGTTTCGTCCGCCGCGCGGACGAAGTGCGGACGGTGAAGCGCCGCATCGCGGAGGCGGGCAGCCGGGCGGGCCTCGTCGCCAAGATTGAAAAGCCCCAGGCCCTGGGCGAGATCGACGCCATTCTGGCCGAGGCCGACGCGATTATGGTGGCGCGCGGCGACCTCGGCGTCGAAATGGACGTCGCCCGCGTCCCCATCGTCCAGAAGGACCTGATTCGCCGCGCGGCCCAGGCAGGCGTGCCGGTCATCACGGCGACGCAGATGCTTCAGTCGATGATTACCAAGCCGCGACCCACGCGGGCCGAGGTCTCGGACGTCGCCAACGCCGTCTTCGACGGGTCCGACGCGCTGATGCTCTCGGGCGAGACGGCCGTCGGGCGCGATCCCGTCCGCGCCGTCGAAACGATGGATCACATCATCGACCTGGCGGAGGATTACGTCGAGGCGTCCAACTGGCCGGCCCCAGCGACGGTCGGCGACCGGTATCTCTGGGCCGAGCGGGCGATTGTCCTCGGTGCGGCCCGCATCGCGCGCGACTTGGGCGTCGCCCTGGTCGTCGCGCTGACGCACAGCGGAGCGACGGCCCTGCTTCTGTCGAAGCAATGGCTCGGCGTGCCGATCCTGGCGGTCAGCGGCCGGGCCGACACCTGCCGCCGGATGGCCCTTTACCGCGGCGTCCTGCCGGTTCACCATCCCGACCTGCTCGGCAGCGAGAACCTGGCCGCTGTGGCCGAACAGATGGCGCTGGAGCGGAAATTGGTTGCCGACGGCGACCGCATGCTTATAATCAGCGGTCAGTTCCCGGGCCGACCCGGCGGCACCGACACACTTCGCGTCCACACGGTGGCGCAGCCGGAGGAAAGGGGCGGCGGATGAGGCATGCGATGGGCGTCTTCGCGGCGGCTCTGGCGCTTCTGGCGTCGGGATGCGGCCAGGTCGCGCGACTCGACAATCCGATGCTGCTCCGAGACACGGATCCGGAGACGGCCGAGAAGGTCGCCCGGCGCATCCTCACGGAACTTCGGTTCGAGGTCGAGTATCCCCCCGCCAGGAAAGGGGAACTGGCGACGCGACCGTTGACCGGCGCCTCGTGGTTCGAGTTCTGGCGCGAGGACACGGTCGGCAACGACCAGCGCCTGGAAGCCAGCCTCCACACGGTTCGTCGCCGCGTCGCGCTTGCCGTTAAGCCCACCGAGAAGGGATCCGAAGTCTTCGTCAAGGTGGTGAAGGAGCGGCTGTCGGCGCCCGGCACGGGGCCCGAGGGCATCGGCGAAGCATACAGCCTGTACGAATACGACGACATCTCGGAACTGAAGCGCCTGGAAGAACTTGACCCGAGCCGCTTCCGCTGGACCGGCGTGGACCGCGACGACCGGCTCGAACAGCGCATCCTCTGGCGCATCCTGAAGAGCCTCCAACTGGCCGCGCCGAATCCGTAGCCGCGGCGGCACCGCCCGTGAAAATTCGGAACCGACCGAGGGCGCTGTGCGTCTATGGGGATGAGCAAGAGGGCGTTCTGGAGTCCACGGTCCGTCGGCGGTTGGGATTTGCGAAAGGAGATCGCCGTGAAGTGGCTGGTGGTGATGGGGGCGGGCTTGGCCTTGTGCGCTGCCTCGCATGCGGATGAGCAGGTATATCGCACGGACCATGTTGCGGTTACCTACAGCGACATCAGCGAGCAACACGCCGAGGCGATCGCCCGCGCGGTCGAGGCGGCCAGGGCGGTTGCCGTTGAGACATTCACGTTTGACATGCCGGAGACGATTCATGTAAGCGTCCGGCTCGACCAGAGCGTGCGGTTGTTCAACGACGGCCAGGATCGATTCTTCCTGACCGTGCGCGCGGAGCGCGATCTTCGCAAACCACAGACAACCGGGATTTTTCACATCTACGGCCTGTGCCACGAGATCGGGCACCTGGCCCAGTACCGGCCCATTAAGAACCGCGGCTGGATGACGACCGCCGCCGCCGAAGGTTGGGCCCACTACGTGGGCTCGCGCCTGGTGGACGCCGTCTATGAGCGCGAGGGGCCCGACCTGTGGCCGGACAAGTATGATTACCGCGCCGACGGGATGGCGCGGCTCAAACGTCAGATCGCTGCCGCGCGCCGCGACGAGGCCGACGACGGGGCTGCCCTCTGGATGGAACTCGCGGAGATCGTCGGCGACAAGGGCATCGCGCCGATCTTCAAGTCGTGGGGCGATGCGAAGACCGATCCCACCGACCCGGGCCCGACGCTCAAGAAGGTCCTTTTGGCCGGACGCAGCGACAAGCCGCTCAAGGCCTGGTGGCAGAAGGCGGAGCCCGTCCTGGTGGCCAAGCGTGAAAAAAGCATGTTCGTCACGAAGCAGTTCGGCCCGAAGGATCTGGCTGGCCGCCCCGTCGCACTGAAGTACGATGACGGCACGCCGTCCGGCAAGTCGAGCATGGCCGGCGGCGGCCACGCCGTCCGGTTCAAGACCGCCGCAGAAGGCTGGTGCGTGACGGCCGTGGCCGTCTACGGCGCCCGCTACGGCCGGCCGGAGCAGGGGGACACGTTCCAGGTCTGGCTGTGCGACGCGGACTTCAAGCCCTTCGCCGAGCTCACATTCCCGTACTCGGTCTTCTCCGACGCCAAGTGGGTGGCCTTGCCGGTCACGCCCACACTCGTGCCGCCGGAATTCATCGTCTGCGTGGGGTTCAACCCGACGGCCTCGAAGGGCGTGTTCGTCCATTACGACGCCGCGGGCAGCGGGCAGTCGCTCTCGGGGCTGCCAGGCAAGGTCGGCCGGCTGTTCGAGCGGGGCGACTGGCTGATCCGCGTCCGCGTCGACAAGTGCAAGCGCCCCCCTGCCGCCAAGCGCTGAAGTCCCGGCCTGGTAAGCCTGGTTCTCTGGCTTCCCTTCACATGGGTTTTCGGTTATCCTACCGACTGCGCCCGCGAGGCGCTGCGGGGCGCGGGAAGCCGAAGTCCCGTGCCCCTGATTGGGGCTGTAACTATCGGCGTTCGTGCTGAGGCTCAAAACTCACGGTTCGGCGTCACGGATTGGTTATCTGAAATCTCGGGTCTCAGAGTTCAGGTTGCAGGAAGGCTCTCGCGTCATGACGACGCCCGCGATGAAGCAGTTCAAGCGGATTAAGGCCAAGTATCCGGACGCCATTCTCTTTTTCCGCATGGGCGACTTCTACGAGATGTTCTACGACGACGCCCGCATCGCCTCGAAGGTCCTCGGCATCGCCCTGACGAGCCGCTCCAAAGGCGACAGC
>DATLBA010000064.1:0-18249 GCA_035527275.1 Phycisphaerae bacterium | reverse complement strand
CACCGACCGCGGCCCGGCGCACCTGCGGGTCCGGATCCTTAACAGCCTGGGCGAGGGCCGGCGCGGCATCGAACTGCGGTCGCTGTTTCATGCGGATGTGGCCCAGCGACTGGGCCGCAAACGCCCGCACACGGGGATCCGCATCCTTTAGGGCCTCCACAAGCGCCGGGATCGCCTCGGTGAGCGAAGGCTTAACGCGCCCCAGCGCCCAGGCTGCCAGCCAGCGGTCTGTACCCGTGCCGGCCTTCAGCGCCGCCTGAAGACCGTCTGCCTGACCATTGCAGGGTGGTTGAATCTCCCAGAGCGCCCCCCCGGCGCAAAGTCTCATCTGGCGGTCCCCCCCGGCGAGCAACTCGACGAGCATCGGGACGGCGTCCCTCGCGGCAGACCCGAACTTCTTCAGCGACACGGCGGCGGCGACCCGCATCTTCCCGTCGGGATGCTTCAGGAGTTTGATAAGGATCGGCACGGCATCCTTGCCGGCCGGCCCCAGGGCCCCCAACGCAGACGCTGCCGCTGACCGGACCTTGGGGTCTTTGTCCTCCAGGGCCCGCGCGAGGGCCGGAAACACCGCATCCGACGCCAAGCCGATTTTGCCGAGGGCGTAGGCGGCCCTCGTGCGCGTTTCCCCTGGCTCGTCCGCCGACTCAAGAAGGCTGACGAGGTTGCCGGCGGCGTCCTTGGCATCCGGGCCGATGTTGGTCAGCGCCCCGACGGCCGCCTTGCGCACCTTGGGGTCGGTGTCTCTCAGGAGCAAAATGAGGCCCGGCACAGGCGCTCTGCCCATCTTGCCTAACGCCCTGGCGGCCCGCCAGCGGACCTCATCGGCTTTGTCGTGGAGCGCATCGAGGAGCGCAGGAACCGCTTCTCCGGCAGCCAGCCCCACGTCCCCCAACGCCCAAGCCGCGCTGGCGCGGACGTAGGCATCCGGAGATTTCAATTCCTGGATGAGCGATTGCACCGTGTCGTGAGCGTTCCGTACCTGGGCGCAAGCGGCCACTGGCGGGGAAAGCAGCAGAAGGCATGAGACGAGTAGTGGCGTCTTTCTCATTGCCCTTGTCTCCCTCGTGCGAATCGCCAACCCCCTCATGGGCTTTTACGATCTGCGCGTGGCGATTGGCAACCCTTGACCGGCATGGCCACCCTATCAGTGCCAATTGTAGGGCGCGGGCTGTCTCATTGCAATGCCACTCACGGGTCGTTCCGACACTTCAGACCTTTCGCGGGTAGGTTAACATGTAGAAGGAGCACGTTAACAGGCCGCTCCAATGGAACCAACCCACCAGCGAGCGCGGCGGCCCCGAAGGGAAGGCCCACCTTCGCCAGCCGCCTCCGCCAAAGCCCCATCGGGCCTCCGCCCGCCATAGGGCTGCGGCCCGCAGGCGGGGCGGCGGCCGGAAGGCTGCGGCGGGTAAAACTTGGGGTGACAAAATGGGCCCTCGCCTTTCGTGCCAGGAAATCCAGCCGCGCCTACGGGGAGACCCCTGTGGGGCGTAAACGGTTGACTTGGCGGGGCGCGGGCCTATACTGGCGCCGTTTCGCGGTCAGGGGCTTTCCCGATTCATCGGGATTCGACGGCCCAGCGAGGCATGGAGGGTGGCGCGGTGCTCGACGAGAAACTGCTCGACGTTCTGGTCTGTCCGGCGTGCAAGGCGAAGGTCCGCCAGGAAGGCGACCGGCTGATTTGTGAGAATGCGGCGTGCGGTCTCCGGTACCCGATCCGCGACGATATCCCCGTGATGTTAATCGATGAGGCCGAAAAGCCGGACGAGTCCGGCGGGTGAAGGTGGGCTCGGCGGTGCAAACGGCGCCGCTCGCTCCCACCTCCGCCGAGGTTTACCCGCCTGTGGCGGGCTCCGGCGGGCAAGCACGCTCGCGGCTAGTTGGGGCTTCACGCAACGAAGGGCGCGGCGGGCGCAGGGCGAGGGGCGACGAGATGATTGCGATGGTGTCGGACATTCACGGCAACATCGAGGCGCTGGACGCCGTGTGCGCCGACATCGCGGAACTGGGCTGCGAGGCCATTTACTGTCTCGGCGACGTCGTCGGCTACGGGCCCGACCCGAAGGCGTGCCTGGACCGGGCCATGGAGTTCGACTTCACCATCATGGGGAACCATGACCACGCGGTCTTTATGGAACCGGGAGGGTTCAACACCCCCGCCGAGCGAGCCGTCTTCTGGACGCGCCGAGTGCTCGAGACCGAGCCCGACGAGGGGTTGAGGCAGAAACGGTGGGAGTTTCTCGCGCGGATGGATGTGACCCGTCAGGAGAACGGCGTTTTGTATGTCCACGGCTCGCCGCGCTATCCGATGCACGAGTACCTGTTCCCGGACGAATCGGACATGGGCCCGGCGAAACTGATGCAGGTGTTTGACATGATCGCGGTGGCGTGCTTCGTCGGGCACACCCACCTGCCGGGCGTCTTCACCGAAGAGTTGGAGTTCCTCACACCGACCCAACTGGGTCACACGTACACGCTGGGCGGCAAAGCAATCGTCAACATCGGCAGCGTCGGCCAGCCGCGCGACCTCGACCCGCGGGCCTGTTATGTGACGCTGCACGGCAGGGAAGTCCAGTGGCATCGCGTGCCATACGACGTGCAGCAAACGATGGAGAAGGTCTTCGCCAACGACGAACTGGACGATTTTCTGGGGAACCGGCTGGCGGACGGCCGCTGAGAGGCACGTCGCGGCGCAACGGGAAATCGGCCATGTTTTTAGGGTTGCCACTCTCTCCCACAGGTTGGAGATAAGGTTTGGATCGGGAAACTGTCATCCGCACGGTGTTGGTGATGGCCATTGTATTGGCCATCGTCTCGCTCTGGGGTCCGTTGATGCGCCGGTTCAACCCCGCCGCCGAGCGGCCGAGCGAAGCGCCGCGGCCCGAAACGCCCGCCCAGGCGCCGGCCGAGCGAGTGCCTGCCGAGGCGCCTTCCGAAGAGCCCGCCGAGGAAGTTCCTGCGCCGGTGCTCGCCGAGGAAGTTCCTGCGCCGGTGCTCGCCGAGGAAGTTCCTGCGTCGGTGCTCGCCGAGGCGGCGCCCGCCGTCCCTGTGATGAAAGCACCTGCCCTGAAGGTGGCAGGAGCCGGGGAGACAGAAGCCGCCAGGACGGTGGTCATCGGTTCGGCCCGCTATGGCGGCGATTTTGACCTCGAGGCCGAGATCACGTCGCGAGGCACGGCCGTCAGGCGGCTGACCTTGGCGCGGCACCGGGTGTTCAAGACCGTCACCGACCGCTACAAAAAGGATCCGGACGAGCGGGAGGCGATGGACCTTGTGGAGCCTGGCGCCCCGTTCCCCGCCTTCGGGATTGCGGAACTGCGCGTCAAGTTCGCCGGGTCCCTTGAGCGCGAGAAGGTGGACCTGTCCGAAGCGGTGTGGAGAATCGACCGCGGCAAGACGGGGCCGACGCAGGTGGCGTTTTCGATCGACGTCGAGACGGCCGACGGGAAGCCGGTGTTGACGGTCGTGAAGACCTATTCAGCGGAGCCGCGGCCGATGGCGGAGGAAGAATCGCCGGGGGAATCACCGCCCCAGTATGAGATCGAAATGCACCTGACGTTCACCGCTGCCGACCCGCGGGTCGAGGAGGTCGGCTATGTGCTTCAGGGCCCGCCGGCGCTGCCGCGCGAAGGCATCCGCACCGACTTTCGCCAGGCGGTGGCCGGTCTCTGGTCGGGAGGAGAGGTCGAGGTCAAGATGGTGCCCGGCGGCAAGATTAAGGCCGAGAAGGGCGCCCCGGCCGAGGCCGAAGCGAAGACCGAACTCGCCGGTCCGTCTCTCGTCTGGGTCGGCCAGGTGGACAAGTACTTCGCCGTCGTGATGATTCCGCAGAAACCGTCGGCCGAAGGGACCTTCGCCGCCGGGGCGGAGGCGTTTCGCTACGAGGTGACCGAGTCCGGCGAGGAACAGCCGCTGGCGGGCGTGCGGCTGCTGGTGCAGGACCTGCCAATCAAGCCCGGCGAGCCATTGCGCCACGATTACGTCATTTTCGCCGGGCCGAAGGACCCGGATTTGCTGCAAGAGAGTTACGGCCATCTCGGCTTGGCCGACCTGATTTTGTGGACACGATGCTGCGTCGATATTCCCGGCCTCAAGAACATCAGCAAATTTATGGTAGTGATACTGGATGGGTTTCACGCGCTGGTCCGGAACTACGGCCTTGCAATCATCATGCTCGTGGTCGTGCTCCAGGTGGTGCTCTATCCCGTGACGCTGTGGAGCACGAAGTCGATGTCGAAGATGCAGACGCTCGGGCCGAAGATGCAGGCGCTTCGGGAACAACACGGGAGCGACAAGCAGCGCCTGAATCAGGAGATGATGCGGCTGTATAAGGAAGAGGGGATTAACCCGGTCAGCGGGTGCCTGCCGATGGTTGTCCAGATGCCGATCTGGATCGGCCTTTACGGCGCCCTGATGGTGGCGATTAATTTGCGCCATGCGGCGTTTCTGCCCACATGGATGGTGCCGGAGGGTTCGATTTTCCTCCAGGACTTGGCCCAGCCCGATGCGCTGATTCGCTGGGGGACACCGTTCTTCATCCCCGGCCAGTCGATTCCGCTGCTGGGTTGGTTAATCGGCGCGCTGCAGGGGATGCTGGGCGGCGGAATCACGAGTTTCAACATTCTGCCTTTCCTGATGGCGGGGTCGATGTTTCTTCAGCAGCGGATGACGCCCACACCGGCGGCCGGCGGTCAGGCGCAGCAGCAGAAGCAGATGATGGGGTTCATGATGGTCTTCATGCTGGTGATCCTCTACAACGCGCCCTCGGGGCTGTGCCTGTATATTTTCACCTCGTCGTCGCTGCGTTTCCTGGAACAGAAGTTTCTGAAGAAGCGGTTCGCAAAACCCCGCGAGGGCGGCGCGGTGCCGCCGAGCCCGACCAAAGGCAAGCCCCTTGTCAGCGGGCGCAAGAAGTCCCTGGCCGAACACGCCGAAGCCTGGGTCCGGAAGCGCATGGACCAGGGCAAAGGGGCAGGCAAGAGGAAGTAGCCGGCGGCCGCCCACGCGTCAGCCCGCCCCCGCTCCACGCAACTTACACGAAATACGTTACCCTGCCGCTTCAAACCAGGGCTTGCCGAGGGCCCCCTTTGCGCCGTAAGATATGGGGTTCTGATGGAGCGTTGCGCGCGGCTCAGGAAAGGGCGCGTAAAGGGTGTCACGGTCAACGAAGAAGCCCGAGTCCGGCCCGGCGGCCCACGGCGACGGGAATGAGTTTATCCTCGTCCAGGGCGCCCGCCAGCACAACCTGAAGAACATCACCGTGCGCATCCCTCGGGACCGGCTCGTCGTCGTGACGGGCCTTTCGGGCAGCGGCAAATCGAGCCTGGCCTTCGACACCCTCTACGCCGAGGGGCAGCGGCGATACGTCGAGTCGCTCTCGGCCTATGCGCGGCAGTTCCTCCAGCAGATGGAGAAGCCGGACGTCGATGCCATCGAAGGGCTGCCGCCGACCATCGCGATTCAGCAGCGGCGCAGCGGCTTCAGCCCCCGTTCGACGGTCGCCACGGCGACCGAGATTCACGATTACCTTCGCCTCCTGTTCGCCCGCGTGGGCACGCCTTACTGTCCGAAGTGCGGGCGCCGAATCCGCCAGCAGCGGCCCGAAGAAATCGTCAACCACGTCCTCCAGTTGCCCGCCGGCACGCGCCTCGTGGTCCTGGCGCCGCTCATACGCGGGCAACGGGGTGAGCACAAGGAGGTCATTCGGAGCATCGCGGCCGACGGATTTGTTCGCATCCGCATCGACGGCCGCATGTATGAACTTCGCGGCGCGCCCAAACTCGTTAAGACCCGCCGCCACACCATCGAGGTCGTCGTGGACCGCCTCGTTACGAAGGAAGCCGCACAGTCTCGACTGGCCGATTCCGTCGAAACCGCCCTGCGAATGACCGACGGCCTGGTCCTTGTGAGCCATGAACTGCCGGGCGGCGCCCCGAACGGGCCGGGCTGGAAGGACGTCCTTTACAGCGAGCGTTACGCCTGCGTCCGATGCAACCTGAGTTTCGAGGAACTCTCCCCCCGCCTGTTCAGTTTCAACAGTCCCTACGGCGCCTGCCCCCGGTGCCACGGCCTCGGCTCGCTTCTCGAATTTGACGAGGACCTGGTGCTTCCGGACCTTGACAAGTCGCTCGAGGGCGGCGGCCTTGCGCTGTGGGGAAGGGGGCCACGCCGATACCGGGCCTTCCACGCCGAGGCCCTGGGACGATTCGTCCGCGATTTCGGCGTGGACCCGGACACGCCGCTTCGAAAGTGGCCGAAGCGCACCCGCCAAGCGCTTCTCTACGGCGGGACGCCGCCGCGCAAAAAGGGGAAGAAAGTCGGCGCCGAGTCGCGCGGCCGATGGGAAGGCGTCATCCCCAGCCTCAAACAGTTGCACGAAAAGAGCCGCAGCCCTTCGGTGAAACGGTGGCTCCAGCAATTCACGAGCCGCCAGCGGTGCTCCGCCTGCAAGGGGGCCCGTCTGCGGCCCGAAGCGCGGGCGGTCAAGGTGGGCGGCAAGGCGATTCACGAGGTCTGCGCGATGAGCGTCGCCGAGGCGGGAGAGTTCTTCTCCGGCCTGCGGCTCAAAGGGGAGCAGCGCAAGATCGGCCGGCAGGTTCTGGCCGAGATCCGCAACCGCCTCCGCTTCATGCTCGACGTCGGCGTGAACTACCTGACGCTGGACCGTTCGAGCGACTCGCTTTCCGGCGGCGAGGCCCAGCGAATCCGCCTGGCCACCCAGGTCGGCAGCGGCCTGGTCGGCGTCTGCTACGTCCTCGACGAGCCGACCGTCGGCCTGCACGCCCGCGACAACCGCCAATTGCTCGAAACGCTCCGTTCCCTGCGCGACCTGGGGAACACGGTCCTTGTGGTCGAGCACGACGAGGACACAATTCGCGCCGCCGACCACGTTCTGGACATGGGACCCGGCGCGGGGGAGCGCGGCGGTCGGATCGTCGCAGAGGGTTCCGTCCAGGACATCTGCGCCGCCGGAGCGTCGCTCACGGGCCGATACCTGGCGGGGCGCTGCGAGATACCCGTTCCGCGTAAGCGGCGGCGCGCCAGCCTCCGCCGCGCGGTCCGAATCAGCGGCGCCCGCGCGAACAACCTCAAGAGTTTGGCCGTCGCTTTCCCGGTCGGCTGCCTCGTGTGCGTCACGGGCGTCAGCGGCTCGGGCAAAAGCACGCTGGTCACGCAGACGCTTGTGCCGGCGCTCCGGCGGAAACTCTACGGCAGCCGCGAGAAACCCGGCGCGCACCGCCGCCTGTCGGGCGTCGAGCGGATCGACCGGGTCATCGAGATCGACCAGAGCCCCATCGGGCGGACCCCCCGCTCGAACGCGGCCACTTATACCAAAGTGTTTGATGCGATTCGCCGCCTCTTCGCCCGGACGCGCGAGGCAAAGGTCCGCGGCTACGGGCCCGGGCGGTTCAGTTTCAACGTCAAGGGCGGACGCTGCGAGGTCTGCCGCGGCCAGGGCGTCAAAAAAGTCGAGATGCACTTCCTGCCCGACGTTTACGTCACGTGCAGTGAATGTCATGGCACACGGTATGCCCGCGAAACGCTCGAAATCGCCTATCGCGGCAAGACGATCGCCGACGTCCTTGAAATGCGCGTCAGCGAGGCGGTCCGGTTTTTTGAGAACTTTCCGCGCATCGTGCGGCAACTTTCAATGCTCGAATCCGTCGGCCTCGGCTACATTGCGCTGGGGCAGAACTCGACGACGCTTTCCGGCGGCGAGGCCCAGCGGGTCAAACTGGCGGCCGAACTCGGAAAACGCGCCACGGGACAAACCCTCTACGTCCTCGACGAGCCGACCACGGGCCTCCACTTTGCCGACATCCAGCGACTCCTGGACGTCCTCGCCCGCCTCGTGGACATGGGCAACACCGTCGTCGTCATCGAGCACAACTACGAAGTCATCAAGACGGCCGACTGGGTCATCGACCTGGGTCCGGGAGGCGGGGAGGCCGGCGGTCGGGTCGTCGCGGCCGGCCCGCCCGAAAAAATCGTCCAAACCGAGGAAAGTTTCACGGGCCGATACCTCGCCCGGCGTCTGAAATGAGCGCGGTCGGCGGGCCTCCACGGGTCGCCACGGGTCGCCGCAGCGACTGGAGAGCGACTCGACGTGGCGAGCCGCTTTACACCCGCGCGAAACCGCCCCGCAGCGCCCTTGGCAAGAGGGCGGTTAGGGGTGTCCCCGAATATACGAAACGGCGAGGGAGATAAGGTGTGTGTCACCGGAACTCCCCAGGGAAATTGCACGGGGCTGTCATAGGCGCAGGGATTTGCTTACGGCGATTCTTGGTTATTGAGCAATGGTGTCGCCGAACGTGCTTCTGCCAGGCGAACCTCGATTGGGTACGAGGCGACATCTCTTTGCCAGTCCCTTTCGTCTGACTGACGAAGCCGCACCTTTATCTGGTAGACACCGGATTTCTTAAAAGGCGCGCCCGCCACTGCCAGGAACATCCTGTGCCGTGGCTTAGGCATTTCGAATTCAGCGTCCTGGTGGAATGTCTCCTCTCCGTCTGGGTCCACAAGACTTGTCCTTTGGACGTACTTCACGCCTTCCTCGCCCTCGTTTCTCTGCCAGAGTGTCAAAATCACGAAACTCGGTAGTGTAAGGGGCAGAGTTGGGCCGCCGATTTGCTCTAGAATCGAGTAAAGGCTGATGGTGTTGGTTTGGGCGTCAACCGCATGGCCCAAGGCAGCCAGCGTGAACACGTGGGTTGGCATGCGCTAGCCCCTTCTTTTCTTACGCGACCGCTTTTTTGGCATAGGTAACATCGAGTTCCGCGAGACGCGAGGGGTGCTGCGGCTTAGCCTGCCAGGAGAACTGGATAGACGGGGCAGGCTGATACGACTCCAACGCATGGCTGTCCGCGAAGCGCTCATCGCAATGCTCGGCCATCCTGCGCACCCAGATAAGCGAGCTCTCCGTAACTCTGCGCATCCGTGCGAAGAGGTTCCTTATAGCAGACAGTGGGCTCTGCTCAAGTATCACCAAGGTGGCGCAAATCGCTGTGTCCTCCGGATGTCTGAAACGAATGTCGTAGGGTTGCCCTAGCAGGTTCTCAGCCCACGCACAAAGCTCTCTAATCCTATCGGGATCCGATGCGAGCTCGCGCGAAACTCGCCGCACCTCAGCGGATCGCGCAAGTCTGCGCCATAGACTCCTGACATCGGAAGCCAAGGATGCCTCAAGCAGCAGGGAATCCGAACAAAGGACTGAAAAGGGTGTTGTGCTCATAGGGTCGGCCGCTCCGTCCAAAAGGTCACATCGTGGTCTTTGTAGGGGTCATCCTTCACCACGTGAATATATTCAGCCCCTTGGCCCCACTTGCTTAGGACCCAAATCGCTTGACCTCCCACGAGCGTGTTCGAGCGCTCAACTTGAATTACTGCGGCAGTGTGGGAGGTCTCCCGCCCGTCACGGTAAACGACAATATCCCCAGGTTGGGCCTCCATCGGCTTGATTTGTCGGTAGCCGTCGTCCTTAAGAATCTTTTCTATGTCTTCGGGGTTGTATATGCCGGTTCTCCGGCAGGCGAATGTGAGCCCGTGGCAGTTGTATAGTCCGGTAGGCGCTCGCCGCATTGTGGCCATTGGGTGGTTCCTGCGGTGGCCTTCAACCAGCCTTGCAGCGATGCCGGGTGGCTGGTCCAGGTCCTGGAAATTTGGTATCTCCCGCCCCAACCGTGTCGACAGTAGAATTGATTCAGGAAGGGCCATGAACTTACCTGTCCCAATATCGCGCCGAGTGAGCACCAGTACCAAACATCTTACCACAATCGTCTTGGAAAGCAAGCCTCAATTCTTTGGCTCTTGCCTCCGGCGAGTTTCGAGCCGGGTTTGTCCCAGTACGGACCCGTATGGACCCGGGAGAAGCGGACGTGCCAGCGCCTTGTCCAAACGCACGACCAAGTCCGGATTCCCCCAACGGCCGACCCGTGCCAACCGTGCTATACCGATATGCTAACATGAAAGGCGGCGGGCATCAAGCCGAATCAAGCATTGCAGCGCTGCAATCCCGTCGGTTAGGGATGACGCTCGCCCGCCGCCGGCAGGGGTGTCATCCGGACGTGATCTTCCTCTATTACCGAGAAGTGTCCGCCCCAGTCGCCCCGGCTTCCGAGCACCGCGGTCACCTTTTCTGCAAGACGCGCAGGCGTTGCGTCTCCCAATCGAAGCAATATGACTCCGCAGGAAGGGGTTGGCAATCCCTCACGAAATGCCAACTCACCAAAGTCCTTGTCAAAGGTAAGAAGGAGGCGATTCCCGGCGCGGGCCCTGGCTAAAACCTTGCGGTCAGTAGCGCCCGGCGCGTCCCTGCGAACCCACGCCACATCGTGGTTCTCTCTCCGGAGTGTTTCTACCACGCAGCGCGGAATGTTCTCATCGGCCAGGATGCGCATCGCTTACGCCTGAGCCGGGAAAACTTTTTGCATATGCAGGGCCTCGCTTGCATAGGCCAGGCACGCCTGAATATCCTCCCGGGTCAGGCCTGGGTAGTTCCGAAGAATGTCCGCTTCGCTCCATCCTTGGGCCAGAAGGTCGATGATAAACTCCACCGCAAGGCGGGTCCCTTTGACAATCGGCTTGCCCGCCAGCACCTCCTGGTCCAAAACAATTCTCTCTTTCCACATGGGACCGCACCTCCTCGCAAGCCGTCAGCCTTCCGGTTCCATCTCTTTTTCCTGATTATAGTTTTCGCCCCGGTGCTTTTCAACCTCGCGCGCTCGGAGGCGGGTGTCGATGGCGGCAATGGCCTTATCGGCCTTGTAGGTCATCGCGTGCGTGGGGAACTCCTTTTGGAGGCGCTCGAACACGTTGCGGGCCTCCTCAAGCCGCCCGTCGCGATACAGCACCGTGCCTTTCCAGTAAATGGCCACGGGAATCTCGGCGCTCCCCCCGAACCGGGCCATGTAGGCGTCGAGGTTCTCCAGGACCCGGGCCGAATCGCCGTCTTCAAGCGGCGCCATCGCAAGGAGCAGTTCTGCCTTGTCCCGGCGGCCGTGCTTGTTCTCCGGGTCCAGTTCGGCCGCGCGCTTCAAGAAAGGCGCCGCGCGGCGCAACTGGTTGAGGTCGGCAAAGGCCATGCCCGGCGAGAAGTTGGCTTCCAGGTCGTCGGGCGAAGCCTTCTGAGCCTGGATGAGTCCTGGCAACATGCGCACCTTCTCCATGATGTCGTAGAACTGGCGCGGCATGCGCGGGCCGAGCACCATATGAAGCGGTTCCCCGGCCGGGCTCAGGAACAGAACGGTCGGATAGACGCGGATTCCATACCGCCGGCTCAGCGGGCTGGTTTCCTCGGTGTCATCGACGCGAAGCGGAATAAAGTATCGCGAGATGTATGTCACCATCTTTTTCTTGCCGAACGAGCCGCGGTCCACCCAGTCGCACGGCTGGGACCAGTCGGCGCGGAAGTAGATGAGGATGACACGGTCGGAGGCGGCGGCTTCCTTGAGGGCCGACTCGAAGTCGCTCCGCCAGTCCGGCTGAATCCGGGGCGCTTCGGGTTCCAGCTCCGTCGTTTCCGCTTCGACCGGTTCCGCCTCTTCCGCCGGCGACGCTTCGCCGCCGCGCAGCGCCCCATTGGGAAGGCTGACTGCCAGGGCACAGACGGCGGCAAAACCCAGGAACCCTATCCTGCGGCGGGGCATGAAGGAACCTCCCTGCTTGAAACGCGCTCCTTCGGCCTGCGGCCTCTCAGGAACGGGCGGTCACCGACCCTGCGGCCGCTTCCACCACAACGCCGACGTGACGGAGTTTCTCGTAGCGCCGGGCGAGGAGTTCATCGGCGGGGATTTGCTTCAACTCGCGCAGGTACCGGCCGATGCGGCGTTCCAGCGTGATGGCCATTTCGCGCGGACTGCGGTGGGCGCCGCCGAGCGGCTCCGGCACGATGTCGTCAATGACGCCGAAGGTCTTGGCGTCTTCGGCCGTCAGGCGGAGCGCGCCGGCCGCCTCCTCGGCCCTTTCGACCGTCCGCCACAGAATCGCCGCGCATCCCTCCGGCGTGATGACGCTGAGGTAGGCGAACTGAAGCATCATGAGGCGGTCCGCCACGCCGATGCCTATGTATCCGCCGGAGGCGCCCTCCCCGACAATCGCGCCGATGATCGGCGCCTTCAGGCGTGCCATTTCGCGCAGGTTGACCGCAATAGCCTCGGCCACGCCGCGCTCCTCCGCCCCGATACCCGGATAGGCCCCCTGCGTGTCAATGAACGAGATGACCGGCAGGCCGAACTTTTCCGCCAGACGCATGCAGCGGAGGGCCTTGCGGTACCCTTCGGGATGGGCACACCCGAAGAAACAGGCGACCTTCTCGCGCGTGTTCCGCCCCTTGTTGTGGCCGATGATCATGACCTTTTCGCCGGCGATTCGCCCGAAGCCGCAGACGATGGCCCGGTCGTCCCGAAAATAGCGGTCGCCGTGCAATTCTTTGAACTCGGAGACGAACGCCTCAAGGTAATCCAGGGTTTGGGGCCTTTCGGGATGCCGCGCCACCTGGACGACCTCCCAGGGCGTGAGCGAGGCATACTTCTTTCGGATCATCGCGAGAAGGGTTTTGCGGATGTCGCGAATTTCGGCGCTCAGGTCCACGCCGCGCTTGCGCTGTTCGTCCTCGAGCCGGCGGATTTGCTCCTCCAGTTTCGCGAACGGCTTTTCGAATTCGAGACAGACGCGAGCCATGGCTTTTCCTGCTTACGGCGGGCTAGTCGATATCGTTGCAGGCGGCTGAAAAGGCCCGCAACTTTCCACTCAGATACTCCATCCCGTGGGGGCGGTCAAGGGGGTCCTTCGCCAGCATCGCCCGGACAAAGTCGTCCAGTTCGATGGGCACCTCCGGCCGCAACATCCGCGGCGACGGCGCCGCCGCCCACAGATGCTGCCGGAGCAGGTCCCGCGGGTCTTCGGCTGTAAACGGCATCCGCCCCGTGAGACACTCATACAGGGTCACGCCAAGACCGTAAACGTCCGACTGGCCGGTGAGGGGCTCGTTCAGGATCTGTTCCGGCGACATGTAGGACCACGTACCCGGCCGGCGGCGTTCAAACAGGCGGCTCATCAGGCGCTGGCTGAGGGTCGTGTCCTGCCGGCGGGCAAGGGCGAAGTCAATCACGCGCACAGGGCTTCCTTCGGCAATGATGATGTTCTGCGACTTGACGTCGCGGTGCACGTAGCCTTGATCGTGAAAATAATTCAAACCGTCCGCCACCTCCACCAGCCACGACAATGCCGCTGAGATGTTCGGTCGCTCACGGGCCAGGCAGTCTCGAAGGCTCTGTCCCGGCACGTAATCCATGACGAGGTGCGGCCGTTTGCTATCCAGCACCACCTCGTGAACCCGGATGAGGTTCGGGTGATTCAAGGCCGAACAGATGCGGTATTCGTTTTCGAGGTATTCGTGGTAGAGCAGGTCATCTGCGAACGCGGGCCGCAGGACCTTCAGGGCGTACTCTTTTCCCCGTCCCCTTCCCGCCGTGCGCTTCGCGAGAAAGATCTCGGCGCTTTGGGAGTCGGCCACCTTCCGTATGACTTGAAATCCGTCTATGGTTTCCGCCATGGCTGTCGATAGGGCTGGAGGACGTTGCGGGCGTCCGCCTGAGGTGGACTGAACCTCTATCCCTCCACGAGGGCGGCCGCACGGCTGTTATCGTCTGTTCCGGAGCAATGAATGATAACGGCCGGGTTCGCGGTCGGCAACCCAAAAATCTGTTGACCCCCCTTGGCTGGCGCCTAAAGTGGGGCTGATCGTCGTGGTTTGCCTTTGAGGGCTTCCGTATCCGCTCCCGCACATGACGCCTTGGAACCAGGTAACGATTATCGGGGTTGGCCTGATAGGCGGCAGTCTGGGCCTGGCCTTGAAAAAGGCGGGCCTGGCGCGCCGCGTGGTCGGCGTGGGCCGCCGGCAGGCAAGTCTCGACGCCGCGCGGTCGCGCGGGGCGTGCGACGAGACTACCTTTGACGCCGCTGCGGGCGTTCGAGGAAGCGACCTTGTCGTCCTGGCCACGCCCGTTGGAACGTTCGCCGAGAAACTGAAAGAGGCCGCCCCCGCCCTCGAGCCGGGCGCGGTCGTCATCGACGTCGGGAGCACGAAGGCCTGCGTCGTCGCCAACCTCGAACCGCTTGTGCCCGACGGATGCGCCTTCGTCGGATGCCACCCGATCGCCGGCAGCGAGCGGCGCGGCGTGGCTCATGCCCGCGAGGACCTGTTCCGCGGCGCCACCTGCGTCGTTACGCCCACCGCACGCACGCCGCCGGAGGCCGCCGAGCGCGTCATGGCCATGTGGCGCGCCCTGGGGATGGAGGTTCGATCGCTTTCGCCCGAAGCCCACGATCGGCTGCTGGCCGAGGTCAGCCACTTGCCGCACGTCCTGGCCTCGGTCATCGTCCAAGCCATGAGCGCCGAGGCGGAAACCCTCGTGGGGCCCGGCTGGGCGGATACGACGCGCGTCGCCAGCGGCGAACCCGTCCTGTGGCGCGACATCCTGATGAGCAACGCGTCGGAGGTGGGCGCGGCCGTCGAACGCACCCAGGGCATCCTGGCCGCCTTCCGCGCCGCCCTCCGCAAAGGTGACGCCGAACGCGTCGAGGCGCTCCTGGCTCAGGCCAAGCAGCGGCGCGACCGTCTCCTGGGCGAAACGAAAGGCCGCGCGCCATGATCTGGGAGGTCGAGATCCGCTGGGGCCGGCGCGCCCGCGACGTCCACGGCGAAGAGGTCCTCCGCGCAATCCGCGACCTCGGCATCGAGTCGGTGACCGCAGTGGAGTCGGCTCGCCTGTTTTACCTTGACACCTCCGCCTCTGCCGCCGACGTCCGCCGCATCGCCGCCGAACTCTTGGCCGACCCGGTCGTGGAGCAGTATGTGATCTCCGACGGCGAGAGCAAACCACAGGATTCGCGCCCCGTCGTGGTGGTGCGGCGCAAGCCCGGCGTGATGGACCCGGTCGCCGACAGCGCGCTCCAGGCGGTGGCCGACATGGGTCTTGAGGCGCGCCGCTGCCGCACGGCACGAAAGTATTACTTTTCCGGCGCCCCTTCGGACGCGGATCTCGGACGGATAGCCTCCAATCTTCTCGCCAACGATGTTATCGAGGATATCGAATACGTGGACGACCCCGCGTCGGTCCTTCGTGAGGCGGCTCCCTATGAGTTCCGCGTCGTCACCGTTCCCCTGTGCGAGGCGGACGACGAGGCGCTCGCGCAAATCAGCCGCGAGGGCGGCCTCTTCCTCAAGCGCAGCGAGATGCGGGCCATCCGGGAACACTTCCGCTCCCTCGGCCGCGACCCGACGGACGTCGAACTCGAAACCCTGGCCCAGACCTGGTCCGAGCACTGCGTCCATAAGACCCTGAAAGGCCTCATCCGCTTCTCGCGCCGAAATGGCGAGCCGCGCGAGGAAACCATCGACAACCTTCTGGGGAACACGGTCTTTCGCGCGACGAAGGAACTTGACCGGCCGTGGTGCGTCTCGGTCTTTGAGGATAACGCCGGCGTCATCGATTTCGACGGCCGATGGTGTGTGTGCTTCAAGGTCGAAACGCACAACCATCCGAGCGCGCTCGAGCCCTACGGCGGCGCGGCCACGGGGATAGGCGGCGTGATTCGCGATCCGCTCGGAACCGGTCTCGGCGCCAAGCCCATTCTGAACACGGACATTTTCTGCTTCGCCCCGCCCGACTATCCCGCCGACCGTCTGCCGCCCGGCGTCCTGCATCCGCGGCGGCTGATGCGCGGCGTCGTGGCGGGCGTCCGCGATTACGGAAACCGAATGGGCATCCCCACCGCCAACGGGGCACTCTATTTCGACGAACGCTACCTGGGCAACTGCCTCGTTTACTGCGGCAACCTCGGCCTCATTCCGCGAGACAAATGTTTCAAGCATCCCAGGAGCGGCCACAAAATCGTCCTCGTCGGCGGGCGCACCGGGCGCGACGGCATCCACGGCGCCACCTTTTCCTCCGGCGAACTGACGCACACGACCGGCGAAACGTTCAGCCACGCCGTCCAAATCGGCAACCCCATTATCGAAAAGAAAATGGTCGATACGCTCCTGGTGGCGCGCGACCGCGGCCTGTATTCAGCCATCACCGACTGCGGCGCGGGTGGCCTCTCGAGCGCCGTCGGCGAAATGGGTGAACATCTCGGCGCCGAGGTCTATCTGGAACGCGTTCCCCTGAAGTACCAGGGCCTCTCCTACACCGAGATCTGGATCTCCGAGGCCCAGGAACGGATGGTCCTGGCCGTCGAGCCGGAGAAGGTGGACGAGTTGCTCGCCCTGTTCGAGTCCGAAGACGTCGAGGCCACCGTCGTCGGCGAGTTCACCGACACAGGGCTCCTACGCATCCGCTACAACGGCAACCTCGTCTGTGACCTCGCCATGGAGTTCCTCCACAACGGTCTGCCGCGCTTCGAACGCACGGCCGAATGGACGCCGCCCGACCACCCCGAACCGGAGGTGAAACCCCAGGCGGATTACACCGAGGACCTGCTCAAGATCCTCGGCAGTTGGAACGTCTGCTCCAAGGAGTGGGTCATCCGCCAGTATGACCACGAGGTTCAGGGCCAGACGGTCGTCAAGCCCCTTGTCGGCGTCCGCGAGGATGGGCCCGGCGACGCGTGTGTCATCACCCCCCTTCTCGGCTCGACGAAAGGCCTGGCCGTCGCGTGCGGCATGAACCCGAAATACGGCGACGTGGACCCCTACTGGATGGCTGCCGCCGGCATCGACGAGGCCGTCCGCAACGTCGTGGCCGTGGGCGGCCGGCCGGACCGCATCGCCCTGCTCGACAACTTCTGCTGGGGCAATTGCGACAAGCCCGACCGTCTCGGCGCTCTGGTCCTTGCGGCCAAGGCGTGCTACGACGTGGCCGTTGCCTTCGGCACGCCGTTCGTGAGCGGCAAGGACAGCCTCAACAACGAGTTTGCGACCGGCTCTGAAACCATCGCCATCCCGCCCACACTTTTGATTAGCGCCATGGCCATTGTGGACGACATCCGCCGGTGCGTCACCATGGACCTCAAGGAGTCGGGCAACCCGGTTTACCTGGTGGGCCTGACGAAGAACGAACTGGGCGGCTCGCACTGGTATGCGTTGCGCTCCGCCATCGGCAGGACGGTTCCGCGCGTGGACACAGGTCTGGCCCCGCGCATCTTTGCGGCCGTGCATCGGGCCATCACGTCCGGGTGCGTGCGGGCCTGCCACGACCTTTCGGAGGGTGGTCTGGCCGTCGCCGCAGCCGAGATGGCCTTCGCCGCCGATCTCGGCCTCCAGGTTGCCCTCGACACCGTCCCGCGGGAGGCGGGCCTCGAAGACAATGGCCGCATCCTTTTCAGCGAGTCGCAGACGCGGTTCCTCGTTGAGGTCGCTGTGGGGCGTGCAGCCGAATTCGAGAAACGTTTCGACGGCCTGCCTTGCGCCTGCATCGGTGAGGTCACCGACTCGGGTCGCCTCGTCGTGACCGGAACGGGCGGCAAGACGGTCATCGACGCCGCCTGCGCTCGGATGCGGAACGCGTGGAAGGCCCCCCTCGCGTGGTAAGTTTAGCCGCCCGCCTTGGCGGGCGTGAATGATTCGGGAGCGACTATGCCCGTTCGCGCGTTAGTTTTGCGAACCGCCGGAACCAACTGCGACTTCGAGACCCAGTTCGCCTGGGAACAGGCGGGCGCCCGCGCCGACCGCATCCACATCAACCGCCTGATTGAGGACCCGAAAACGCTGGCGGCGTATCAAATTCTCACCATACCCGGCGGCTTCAGTTACGGCGACGACATCTCCGCCGGCAAAATCTTCGCCAACCAACTGGTCCACCACCTGGCGGAGATTATCCACGACTTCCTGCAAAAGGACCGGCTCGTCCTCGGCATCTGCAACGGATTCCAGGTCCTGGTCAAGTGCGGCCTGTTGCCGGGTTCCAAGGATGGCGCCCTGACACTTACTCAGTCCGCGACGCTGACGAGCAACGACTCCGGACGCTTCGAGGATCGCTGGACGCACCTGCGCGTCGAGACCGACCGCTGCGTGTTTCTCAAGAAGGGCGAGGAACTCTACTTTCCCGTCGCTCATGCCGAGGGCAAGTTCGTTCCCGGCGACGGGATGCCCCTGGAGAAGTTGGAGCGCGCCGGCCTCGTGGCTCTCCGCTATGTCGGCCCCGATGGAAAACCCGGCGCCGGCTACCCCTGGAACCCGAACGGATCGGTGGACGACGTGGCCGGCCTCTGCGACCCGACCGGCCGCATCCTCGGCCTCATGCCGCA
>DATLBA010000063.1:0-12891 GCA_035527275.1 Phycisphaerae bacterium | reverse complement strand
GAAACCCGCCAAGCGCGACAGCGGGACCATATCCAGCCGCCGGTGCAGCGCATTGTGCATCACCGACGGGAAGTACATGTCCCACCAGAAACATCCCAGCGACACGTTACCGTAGGCCTGGCACATCCCGGCCCAGATGGGCTCGTCCGGCTCGAATCCGTTCATAATGTTGAAGTGAAGGTCGGGGAACTCGCCCAACAGATGCCCGGCGCTGCTGGCAAACTGTGGCGCGGCCCGCGGGACCGGATGAGCCGCACCGGAACCCGCCGTCAGATACTGAATCCCGTAACAAAGCTGGACCGTGCCGACCCGCCCTTGCATGGCGCGGCACATGGCGCGGATGAGCGACGCCTCGAGAACTCGCCTTCCCATTGCGTCGGGTTCCCTGCCGGCCAGGCAGTCGGCCAGCAGCGCATCGACAACCGACTCGTCCACCGGCCGGAAATCCGCATCCGAGGAAACCCACGCCACCATCGCGCACTTGTCCGACCAATCGTAGGCATCGTAGGACCGGGTCACGGCCTCCTGCATCCGCTCCGCCGAGGACACGTCCCGACCGAGAACCCTTCCCAGCCATACCAATCGCTTACGCCAAGGGTTGAATTCCCTGGTGCCGCAGATCGGCGAGTCCTCGACCGAAAACCGAACGCGGCCGTCCCACTGGCCCTCCTCCAGCGGCTTCACGTCCAACTCGCTGGAACACAGCCGCGACACCCCCGCCTTGTCGAGCACCTCTCTCGGCCAGTCCGGCCGGCTCACCTTCTCCTCAAAGGCTGCGCGGATCTGGGGCAGCCTATCGGCCGTCAGCGGACCCTCGACCTCGTAAAGGTCTTCCAGGATCCTCCGCAAGACCCAGCCGAAGCCGGTATGCTTGACCGACGGCCAGCAGCCGAACCACTCGTCAAGCGGCAGGCCTCTGCTCTTGGCCCCCTTTTTTCCCCACAGCCTCCCCTCCGCGAGGCCTGCCGACCGCAAACAGTATGCCAGCATGTGATAGAACATCACTTGCTCGAGGTCCTGGGCGGCCATGTGGTCCCGGTGGACATGGCTATGCACGTCAATGACGGGCAACTCCAAGATCGCGTCATACAACTCGTTTCGCAGCATCGAGCACACTCCTTTCCGCAATGCACGAAAGCCCAAAAGGTTAGCGAAAACCCCGCCCGACGTCCAACACATTCCGGCTGAAACGGGGACGGGCGGAAAGGCGAACGACCGCTCACTGGTGGGCGAGACCGGAGTCGAACCGGTATGGCCCCGGAGGGCCACGGGATTTTAAGTCCCGAGCGTCTGCCAGTTCCGCCACTCGCCCAAACGACCGTAAGCCCTTACCCCGCCGCCACCTACGTTGCCATTACCTGCCGAAGTGACTCCAATGGAAACTGTGCACGTTACGGTTGAGAATAGTCGGTCTCGCCTTCCGGGACAAGTGGTTTCTTTTCCGGGTGGGAAGTGGGAAGGGCCCCAGACATCGTATCCCCTTGAGGCGGATCAAGGCGGCGCTTGAGCGAGTTGATCGGGGATGGCGTCCAATCGGCGGCCGGGGCCGATGGGCTTGACAGGTGCGGCGGCGGGGCATAGAATCCCTCCACCTGCAAAGGAGCAACAGGCGTGGACGGGCTTGGCGAAACCAGGGCGAGGGGGCGGGCGATGCCGCAGAAAACCTGTGCCGGCACGACGAGACCGAAGCGCGCGCCGGTGTCGTAGGGGCCGCTCCGCACGGAAAGTATGAGTCGGCCTTGCGAACCCGGAACGGCGCAAGGCCCTTTCTTATAAACGGGGGAACCGGGGACGGACGAAGGAGCGACGAGGATGGCATTGAAGGTGACGGTGGTCGGCGTCGGGCTTGTCGGCGAGGCGATTGTCTCCTGCCTCAAGGAGCGCAAGTTCCCCTGCCGATGGCCGCCGCGCGTTGCCGCCACGCGCGAGCGGCCCGAAACGCTTGCGGGCGAGAAGATGCTCGTCGAGGAAACCAGCGCCGAGGTCTTCGAAGGCGCGGATCTTGTCCTCTTTGCCGGCCAGGAAGGCGCAAAAGGCGCGAGCGTCCAGTGGCGCGAAACCGCCGAAGAGTGCGGCGCCTGGTGCGTGGATAACGGGCGCGACTTTCGCCTCGCCCCTGATGTGCCTCTCGTCGTGCCCGAAGTGAACGCCGACGCTTTGGCCGAGGATAAGCGCTTTATCGCCAGCCCGAACTGTTCGACGATTCAACTGGTCGTGGCGCTTGCGCCGATTCACCGCGCGGCCCGCATCAAGCGCATCATCGTCTCCACTTACCAGGCGACGAGCGGTTGGGGCCTGAAAGGGCCGAAGGAACTCCGGGCGCAGACGCCCAAGGCGCTCGAATCGCTCGAGGACATTCCGTTCGATCCGACCGTGTTTGCGCGGCCGATTGCGTTCAACTGCATCCCGCACATCGACTGCTTTATGGAGCAGGATTACACGCGCGAAGAGTGGAAGATGGTCCACGAGACGCATAAGATTCTCGGTGATGCGTCGATTCGGATTTCCGCGACGGCCGTGCGGGTCCCCGTTTTCGTCGGCCACGGCGAGGCCATCTGGATCGAAACGGAAAAGAAACTCTCGGGGTGCGAGGCCCGCGACCTGTTGCGCGGGGCGCCCGGCGTCGTCCTGATGGACGATTTGGCGGGTGAAACGCCGCGCGGCGACTCGAGCGAGCGGACCTATCCGACGGCCCTCGACCTGCTCAGCCCTGAGTACCGGGACCTGACCCTCGTCGGCCGCATCCGCGAGGACACAAGTTCCGACAGCGGCCTGGTCCTCTGGTGCGTCTCGGACAACTTGCGCAAGGGCGCCGCCCTGAACGTCGTCCAAATTGCCGAGGAACTCATCACGCGCGGCTACCTCGAGCCATAGGGGCGTCCGCGTGCGGCACGAGACGGAGTTCCGCGCGGGGCCCGCCGCGTCACCCGCCCGAGCAATCTTGTCCACCGTAGCGCTCCTGAGGCGGGCAAGCCCTCCGCCGGCGGGCAAGCCTCGGCGAAGTTCACCCGCCTGTGGTGGGGCGGATGCCGGCCCTGCATCATCTACCCTATACCGACACGAGAAGTGCGAAGTTGAACGTGAAAACTGCCGTGGCCGGCAGGTGCTTCCGCATCTGGACATTGGCCCTACGGCGCCTGGCAGCATGTGGCCGCAACGCTTCGGATGAACCGCTGCGGTGAGGACACCGGCTGCGACGGCCTTACCGGAGTCGCGTTCGATCCGGTTGTTAGGAAGTCTATCCTCCTATTGAATACTGAACGTGTATCGCTTGTTGTACTCCACTTTGAACTTGCCATGCGAGACTTGGTGAGAGGACGCTTCTTCTTCCGGTATTGTTTTCACGTAGAGGCTGTAATTGCCGGGCTTAAGAACTACATCGACCTCACCGGCGCCCCCGACAAGCCACTTTCTGCACAGCTTGCCATCGTTTGAAACGAGATAGACCTCTGCATTAAGGCCAGCCTTGGCCATGCTGATTTTCAGTTCGGGGTCGCGTTCGTCGCCGCCCGGCAGGACTTCGATAGCGGGACTACCGATGGCTCCGCCCGCGGATGCCTGAAGAGCGGCTACTTCCTCCAATATTCTCTTGCCGTCAAGGGCAGTTTGCATCTTCGCCAGGAATTTCTCGTCGAAGTTGCGCGCAAACTCTGATGCTACTGTCTTGATCCAATATTCGCCGTGCACCTTATCTCCCTTGATCTCCTTAGGATCGACCTTCTCACCTCCGAGGAAACCTGCACTGGCAATTGGCGACATTGTCTCTCTGCGATAGAGGGCGACATCGCCAAAGACAAAGATCGTTTCCGTCCCTGGCCCCAAGGTGAAGGTCCATGCGTTCACGCGCACGAGCACGAACACATCGGATTCGGTTTGCACGGTAGCCATGACATCACGTGGCTTCTCGCCCTTTTTCAAGACGTGCACGGGCATGAACTCATATCCGGCTGCCCATCCTGCAAGCTTCGCACCGATAAGGCATGCGCCGACATCATCGCCAGCTTCATATTCGGTCGCCATGTCGAGGCGCTCGGTGGGCTTTCCGCGGGCACCCTCTTCGGTGAATTCAGGTAGGCGCACTCGCCCAATAATGAGGGGAACCTGCCGGAGATTCCTGCTGCCTTCTTGGGTGCCGGATTCCGCTGAACACCCAGTGTTCGCAGGGAGTGCAACCACCACAGCGACCACCAACACGACGGTCAGGACAAGAATGCGCATAACACAGCCTCCTTTCTTTTCTCATGCCATCCAACTACTGTTTATCTAGTTTCCATATAACACGCAGACCCGCCCCGCGGCCGCATAACACGCAACGGATGCCCGGCATGTATAGATTACCCGGAAGTGTCTGCATCCGCAAGAGCGAATTGCGGGCCTTTCTGTTCCACGCGGCGGCCCTTGACGTTCGGGATGGGCCGGTGGTGGCCCACGCGGTCGCCGAGGAAAGGCGGTGCTGCAGGTTGAGGGCCGGATGCGTTTTCGCCTTCATGTTCCCGGCCTGCATAATCTCCGCGCTCTCTGGGACGGGTGAAGCCTCGGCTCCCTTTCGGGGCGGCGTGAATCTCGTTGACCCGCGCGCCGGGCCCCCTAAAATGGTGCCGCAACGCGGTGGCGGGAAGGCATGCGCGCAATCACATTTCACATTTCGACGCCGAGGTGGTTCCTGTGCAAGGCGCTCGGGCGCTTCCGGCGGAGCGTCTATTGGAGCCGCCTCTCGACGCTGCGACTGAAGGACATTTCCGAGCAGCCTCTCCCCGGCGACGATTGGGTCCGCCTCCGTCCGCGCCTGGGCGGCATCTGCGGCAGCGACCTGACGATGATTATGCTTGCGGCCCCGCCGGACAAGTTCGGCCGGGCGCTCATTATTGAACCGGTCGTGCTCGGTCACGAGAACGTTTCCACCGTCGTCGAGCGCGGACCTGGTGCTCGTGACGTTCCCGAGGGCCTGCGCGTCAACGTGGACCCGGTGGTGGCGTGCACGGCCCGCGGCTTGCCGCTTTGCCCCTCGTGCCGCGAGGGCCAGATGGGCGCGTGCTGGAACGTCGCGGAGAAGGAGCCGACGTTCGGCTTCTCGGTGGGCTATTCGGCGGTGGTCGGCGGGTCGTGGTCCGATTCGTTCGTGGCCCACACTTCGCAACTTGTCCCTGTGCCGGAGGGCCTTTCCGACGAGCAGGCCGTCCTGGTGGACCCGCTTTCGTGCAGCGTGCACACGGTTCTGCGTCGTCCGCCCGGCCCGGAGGACCAGGACGTCCTCGTGATGGGCTGCGGTCTGATCGGCCTGGGGATGATCGAGTTCCTGCGGGCGTGGGGGTTCAAGGGCCGCATCCTGGCCACCTCGCGCTACCCGTACCAGACGTCGCTCGCTCTCCACCTGGGCGCCGACGAGGTCTGGGACCGGGCCGACCTTTCGGAAAAGGACCTGTTCGAGCGCATCGCGGACCTTTACGGCGTGCCGACCATCCGGGGAACCGTGGGCAGGAAAATCCTCCTGGGCGGTGTGGACCTGGTCTATGATTCGGTCGGAAGCCGCGAGACCGTCGAAACGGCCTTGCGCGTCGTCCGGCCGCAGGGAACCGTCCTGTTGCCCGGCATGGGCCACCCGCGCTGGGTGGACTGGGACCCGATTCCGCACAAGCAGATTACGGTGATGGGCAGCCACGGTCGCGGCATCGAGACCTGGAACGGCCGGCGGGTCCATACCTACACGATCGTGCACGACCTGATGGCCCAGGGCCGATTTCCTGCCGACCGGCTGCTGACGCACATCTTTCCGCTTGAGGACTACCGCGAGGCGCTAAAGGTTCTGACGCACAAGAGCCGCCACGCCGCCGTTCACGGCGCGTTTCGGGTGTCGGGGTAGAATGTCATTGGAAGTGGTCAGTTTGGCCTGCGATCATGGGGGAGGAAGGTGGAGGAAGGAGTCAGGTCTTGAAATGTCAGTTTTGCAGTTTCGGGTGGTTAAGGGGAGGACACGACGGTCAGCCGGGCCATCAGCGACGCCGAAGATGAGACCTGATATTTCAAGACCTGACCCCTCTGGACTCCTCTGGACTTAGTGGACCGGCACTTAGAAGGCCCCCTCTTTGACCCCACTCCCTTCAAAATGGGTGTTCTCGAGCGACAAGACGCTTGCCGAACGAAGGAACGCGCGGTATGATTACCGCTTGTCCAGTGTCCAAGAAGACCCGCGGCGGTACAATAGAGTGTTACGATGCCGAAGTCTAAGTTCTTGCGGTCAGCTCTGTGGCAACCCACTACCATCCTGCCTTACGGTTCGCCCGAGGCTAAGGCAAATCGCCTTGGACAGTTTCCCCTGGTCTTTGCCGTTGGCCTGCATTACATCACGTTAGGCCTCTTTACATGGATCTGGCTGAACTTGATGCACGGCAGCATGCCGAAGCTTAGGCGTGACGACCCCTCAGGGCTGAGGGCCATCCTTTTTCATTTCATTCCGTTTTTCAATCTTTATTGGCTCTTCTTTAGCCAGATTCGCCTGTGTGATCGCATCAACGAGCAGCGTGTCATGCGAGAAATGCCGAAGAAACGCTTGAAGGGCATGGCAATTGCCGTGAACGTGGCTGTTTTGTCCAGCGTCGCCTGGCCGGAAGTCCGCGTGTTTGTTTTCGCCATCATCATGCCAATCTATCTATGCCTTGTACAGCGTGCCGTCAACGATTTGGCCATCATCACCTACATGGGAAACTTGGCTGACGTTCCCTCTGACGAAGGCAACAAGGAAGAGTAACTGAGGTCAATGCTGCGCGCCTACCGGGAGAGAAAGAGAAAGGGGTCAGGTCTTGAAATATTAGTTTCGCACGAGGACACGACGGTCAGCCGGGCCGTTAGCGACGCCGAAGATGAGACCTGATATTTCAAGACCTGACCTCTCGGGCGCTGAAAACATCCAACAAGAGGATTATACGGCCGGTCCCTAAGGCCTGTCAACCGTTGGGAGATGTTTTACGCGAGCATCGCGGTGATGCGCTTGCGGTTGGGCTTTTTGATGAGGCCCCTCTCGGTGATGATGCCGGTGATGAGGTCGGCGGGTGTCACGTCGAACGCCGGGCAATAGACCTTCGCATCGGGCGGCGCGGTCCGGCGGCCGAACCCTTCCGTCACTTCCTCCGCCCCGCGCTCCTCAATCGGAATCGCGTCGCCCGAGTCAATCGAAAGATCGAACGTGCTCGACGGCGCGGCGACGTAGAAGGGAATGCCGTGGTGTTTCGCGAGGACCGCCAGGCCGTAGGTCCCGACCTTGTTGGCCACGTCGCCGTTGGCCGCAATCCGATCCGCGCCGACGAGGACGAGGCCCACCTTGCCTTGGCGCATGACGACGGCGGCTGTGTTGTCGCAGATTAAGGTCGCGTCGATGCCCGCCTGCATAAGTTCCCACATCGTCAGGCGCGCCCCTTGAAGTAGCGGCCGCGTCTCGTCCACATAGACACGGAAGCGGAGCCCGAGTTCGTGCGCGCGGTAGAGCGGGGCTAGCGCCGTCCCGTACTCCGCCGTCGCCAGACTCCCTGCGTTGCAATGCGTGAGAACGCCGCATCCTTCGGTGACGAGATGTTGGCCGTTCCGGCCGATTTTGCGGCACATTTTGGCGTCTTCATCGCGGATGGCTTTGGCTTCGGCCAGGAGCGCTTCTTTGACGGCCCGCCCGCCCCGGCCGCGATGCGCCTCGGCGGTCCGCCTCATCCGCTCGAGCGCCCAGAAGAGATTGACCGCAGTGGGCCGGCTGGTGGCGAGATAGTCGCACGTTTCGCGGACGCGGTCGAGGACGGCCTGCTCATCGTCGGGGGCGCTGCGGGCGCCGACGACCACGCCCATCGCCGCCGCCACCCCGATGGCCGGTGCGCCGCGGACGCGCAGCGTCTTAATCGCCTCGCGGACCTGCTCGATGTCGCAGCACGTGATGGTCTTGTATTCGGTGGGAAGGAAGGTCTGGTCGATGAGTTCCATCTGGCCGTCGAGGCCGCCGACCCAGCGCACGGTGGGTTCAGGCATTCTGGTCTCGCACGTTTTTGTCGGCCCGGGCGACGCGCTCGGCGAGTTGCGCCTTGTAGCGGTCGATTTGCTCGCGAAGTTTCGGATTCCCCCGGGCGAGGATCTGGGCGGCAAGGACGGCGGCGTTGACCGGCCCGCTCTTGCCGATGCCGACCGTGGCGACCGGCACGCCGCCCGGCATCTGGACGGTTGAAAGGAGGCTGTCGAGGCCGCTGAGGGTGCCGGTCTGAATCGGGACGCCGATGACAGGCAGGGGCGTCATACTCGCCAGGACGCCCGCGAGGTGGGCCGCGCCGCCCGCCGCCGCAATCAGGCATTCGAGGCCGCGCTCCGCCGCCGTCCTGGCATATTCGTGGGCCGCCTCGGGCGACCGGTGGGCCGAAAGCACACGCAGTTCGTACGGGATGCCGAACTCCTCAAGCGTCTCGAGGCACCCCTGCATCGGCTCCAGGTCGGAGTCGCTGCCCATGACCACGCCCACGCGGGCCGAGTTCGGCTTGTCGTTCACGGGGAGTCCCTCCGTTTTTTCGAGGTCGCGGCTGAGTATAAGCAGGCGAGAGTGCGCCGTCAAGCCGCGGATTGGCGTTTTCGTGGCCCGCTGCGCCCTCCTGCGGCAGACCTCTGCTTCGCTTCGATTTTCGCTTCAATAGGAGGTGCGGCGGTTTTTGAAAGGGGGCCACTCGGCCGGCGTGCTTCCTAGGCTCCCAGACGGGGTGAGGGGGCCGATTTAGGCCAATTTTCGCCGATTCCACTTGACTTTTCGCCAAAATGTTGTATTTTTACAACGTAGTTGCTCCCGGGGAACATTTCTTCAGGGTATCGAGAGGGGGTGCTTTGTGGCGAAGCCGAAGCACAAACCGCGCCGGCCGACCGGTTCCGAGGGGGAAATAAGGGAACTTGCCCTTCTGGCCGACCTTGCCGCGCCCTTATCCGACGTGGAAGACCAGGAGACGCTCAAGCGGAAGGTCCTGGAGGGGGCCCTCAAGATCTTCCGGTGTGAGAGCGGGGCCGTCGCCCTCTGGGAGGAAGAGGGCCGCCTCGGCACGGTGGGACCTTCGGCCGGAAGGGCGGAGCACCTGACGCCGGAAGACCTCCTGAGCGCCGAGCCGGTCCTGCAGGTGGTGCTCCGCGAGGGCCGCCCACTGGTTCTCGACGACCCCGGCCTGACGCTGGGGCCCGCCCTGGACGGCTGGCGGGGCCTGGCGGTGGCGCCGATTGCGCGCGGCACGCGACCGCTCGGTTTTCTCTTGGTGGGGGACCGGCGGGGCGACGAGCCCTTTACGCAGCGTGACGTGGCGCTGCTGGCCCTGGTGGGCAACATCGTGGCGTCGGCCCTGGAGAGCCGCCAGGCATTCGCCAGGTTCCGCGACGAAATGACCCGCCGCATCGCCGAGGCGACCGCCGAACTGAACCGGGCCGGCGCCGAACTCCGCCGCATCAAGCGGTTCAATCAGGACCTCTTCGACTCGGCGCCGGCGGGAATCATTGTTTTCGACCGCGACTTTCGCGTGGTCTTTCGCAACGTGGCGGCCGAACGCCTGTGGCCGGACAACCGCTCGGTGCTGTCGGCTGCGCAGCGGACGGATCTCGTGCGGCGCGATCCCGACTGGCAGGTCGCTTTCGGCGAAGTAGTCAACATGCGCCGATTCTATCGCGCCGAGGACGTGACCTTCGAAGCGGCCGGCCGTGAGCCAATTCGCGTCAACATCACCTGTTCGCCGCTCTTCACGGGAAACCGGGAGGTCGTGGGCGGCGTCCTGATTGTCGAGGACGTGACGCAGCGGGTGCAGATGGAAAAGCGCTTGGCCGTCTCCGAAAGGTTGGCCGGCGTGGGGCGGCTGGCGTCCATGGTGGCCCACGAAATCAATAACCCGCTGGACGGCATCATCCGTCTCGTGAATCTGGCGCGGCGCGTGGCGGGCGGGAGCGGCGAGGCCGCCGTCGAGAAGTACCTGGGCGAAGCCGACAAGGGGCTGATGCGGCTGGTGGGAGTCGTCCGCGATCTGCTCTCGTTTTCGCGCGACGCCGGCCGCGCAGTCGCCCCGATGCCGATCCAGGATGCGCTGACTGAGGCGGCCGAGACGGTTAGGCCCGCCGCGGAGAAGACCGGCGTTGAAATCGCCGTCGCATGCGATCCGTCCGTGCCGGCCCTGAAGAGCGGCATGTTGTACCATGTGGTGCTGAACCTGGTGAAGAACGCGGTCGAGGCGATGCCGGACGGCGGGCGCGTCGACGTCCACGCGCGCGCCGAACCGGACGTGCTTATTCTGGAGGTCGCCGACACGGGGCCGGGCATCCCTACCGAATCGCTGCCCCGATTGTTCGAGCCCTTCTTCTCGCGCAAAGCCGAAGGGAAGGGAACCGGCCTGGGCCTCATCATCTGCAAAGACCTCGTCGAAAAACAGGGCGGGACGATTGAGGCGTCCAACCGGCCGGAGGGCGGGGCGGTCTTTGTCGTGCGCATTCCGCTGGTTTCCGCTGCGGCAGGCGGGAAGACGTAAACAGCCGGAATGGAAGGAGAAGACCCGTGGCCAAGGCGCGAATTCTGGTCGTGGACGACGACAAAATCATCCTGACCAGTTTGTCGGAACTTTTGAGGCTCGAGGGCTATGCGGCCGAGACAGCGCCGAGTTTTCACGAGGCGTCGGCCCAACTGGCGGCGAGCGAGTTCCAGATCGTCATCGCCGACGTGTCGATGCCCGAAGTGGACGGTTTCGAACTCTTGAAACTTGTCCGCAATCGGTATCCCGACACGGCCGTCGTCATGATCACCGGATACGGGAGCATCGAGGACGCCGTCGAGGCGATCAAACGCGGCGCGTTCGACTATCTCACGAAGCCAATTATCGACGATGAGATTAGACTGGTCATCCAGCGGGCGCTCGCCCAGCAGTCGCTGACGGCCGAGAACCGATCGCTCCGGCGGCAACTCGACGAGCGCTACAGCCTCGACAACGTCATCGGCCACGACTACCAAATGCTCAAGGTGTTCGACCTGGTCGAGGCGGTGGCCGATACGCCCAGCACCGTCCTCCTCACCGGTGAGAGCGGGACCGGCAAGAGCCTCATCGCCCGCGCCGTCCACCGCCGCTCCAACCGGCGCGAGGGGCCCTTTGTCGAGGTTGCCTGCGGCGCCCTGCCGGAGACGCTTCTCGAGAGCGAACTGTTCGGCCACGTCAGAGGGGCGTTCACCGGCGCGGTGGGCAACAAGGCGGGCAAGTTCAAGCAGGCGGACGGCGGGACAATCTTCCTCGACGAAATCTCCACCGCCACGCCCGCCTTTCAAGTGAAACTCCTCCGCGTCCTTCAGGATTTTGAATTCGAGCCGGTCGGTGGGACGAAGACCGAGCGCGTGGATGTCCGCTGTCTCCTGGCGACGAACCGCGACCTGGCCGAGGCGGTCGGCCGCGGCGAATTCCGCGAGGACCTTTACTATCGCATCAACGTCCTCACGATCCACCTGCCCCCCTTGCGCGAACGCATCGGCGACACCCCGCTGCTGGCCGAGCACTTCCTGAAGAAGCAGTGCGAGCGGAGCGGGCGCAACCTTCTTGGGTTCCAGGACGAGGCCATGCGGCGGATGCAGGTATATTCCTGGCCGGGGAACGTGCGGCAACTGGAGAACGTGGTCGAGCGGGCCGTCGTCCTCTCGAAGAACCACACGATCGGGCTCGAAGATTTGCCGGATGAGATTCAGGCCGAGACGGAAGGGGCCGCCCGCGCGGTCGATGGCGGCCGCATCGTCCCCTTGAAGCAGGCCCTCGAGGAGCCCGAGAAGCAAATCATCCTGCGGGCCCTGAAGGCCCACCACGGCAGCCGCCAGGCCACTGCCCGCACCCTCGGCATCAACCGCACAACGCTCTACAAGAAGATGAAAAGGTACGACATCGAGATGGCCGAGGCGGCGGTTTAGAGGCTGTTTTGCTCCGTTGAAAACCTTCAAGTCCAATCGGGAGGCTGGCCCGCCACGTTTACCCGCCGTCCGGCCGCCGCCCCGTCGGGGCTATGGCGGAGGCGGCTGGCGGGGTTATGGCGGGGGCGGCTCGCGTTGGCTAAGTAGGCCTTCCGGGTGGCCCGATCTGCCCTGCCGTCCTATTCCAGCCGATTCTCCCCCAAAGTGTTCACCCAGCCTTCCCGATTGTCATCGGGATTCGCCATCCTGGTACTGCGCCAGTTCTTCAAGACCGATTACCGCGGCGTCGTCCAGATGCTTCACGACTTTTCGGACCTGTGTCGTGTCTTGGGCCTGAAGAAGGTACCCCCCTACTCCACCCTCTGCTACGCCGAGCAGCGTCTCGTAAAAAAGGGGCTTTCCATCGCCTCCTGGCCGCTTGCCCGCTGGGCCTGCGTCGAGCCTGGGTAGGGGGATCTCCCGACATGAAGGGCCGGTGCCCGAGCACGTTCCCACAGGGTTGCCGGGCAGAGGCGCACAGCCCCGGCCGCACGAGGTGTTGCACGTAGGTCGGGCGCCTTGCTACAGCGTCGATTGGGGATCCACGTCGAGGGCAAGTTGCGTGCCGGCGGGGGCGGAAAGGTCCCTACGCACCTGGTCCCACAGGTGCATCAGGGCCTTGGCGCTGCGGGCCTTCAGGAGGAGATGAAAGCGCCAGTAGCGGCTGATTTTCGCGATCGGGCACGGCTGCGGACCGAGTATCTCGAGCCCCGCGATGCGGGCCGGCTCGGCCAAAAGGTCGGCGACTCTCTTGATGCCCTCGGCCGCCTTCGGCCGTGACTTCGACCGCACGATCACGCGCGCCACGCGCCCGAACGGCGGGTAGCCGCGCGCACGACGCGACTGGAGTTCGTCCCGCGCGAACGCCTCGTAATCGTGTTTCGCCGCCAACTGAATCGCCAGATGGTCCGGCTGGAACGTCTGGATGAAAACCA
>DATLBA010000062.1:0-59494 GCA_035527275.1 Phycisphaerae bacterium | reverse complement strand
GCATCGTGGCTCTCGTAACCCCGCGCGTACGGGTTCGGGGCGCCCGACCAGCCGTTCACCAGCCCCATCGGGCTGTAGATGACCCGCAACTGATTCTCGAGGCTGATGCCTTCGAGCGTCGGCGCCTCCAGGCCCGGCTGCTCGTGGCGCACCAGGGGGGTGTAGTCCACCTGCTGGATCGGGTAAATGCTCCGATAGACCGGGTGGTCGAGGCCGATGCGCGTGAGGCTGTGGTCCGGCAGGACGCGTTTGATTTCGCGGCGGAAGGCGTCGTCGAAGGCCCTGCGGCCGCAGCAGGCGTTGGCCACCAGCACGCCTCCGGCTGCGAGGTATCGCCGCAGATTGTTCACCTCGTCGTCGGTCAAGGTGAACTCCTTGTGCCCCGTCATGTAGAGGATGGGGTGCGCAAAGGCGTCGATGCTTCTGAGGTCCACGACCTCCCGCTTGAACTGGACCGCCACGGTGGTGCTCCGCGCCAGGTGCTTCAGCAGCGACGCCAGCGCCGCCGGCTGCGTGTCCCAGTCGCCGTCGTGGACGACCTGGGCGATGACCAGTTGGTCGCGCGTCGGCTCGCCCTTCTGATGGTAAACGCGCTCGGTCGAAAGGAATCGTCCGAGTTCGTACGTCGCCAGGGCGTAGGTAATCATGTTGGCGCCCAACTGGCGCGCGTCGCGCGGCAGGATGCGCTGGCCGTGGTCGTGGATGTGCCCGTCCCAGCCGCACGACAGGTCATAGCCGCCGCCGTAGATGACGGCGGCGCGGCAGCCGATGTGCACGGCCTCCAGGCACGGCTTGTCGGTCCATTCCTCCTCTCCACGTTTATAGTGGACGGTCGAAATGTGGTAGAACGACGAGTAAAGCGGATGGTCCATCGCCATCGGCTGGAGCGGCCGGCGCGGGAACAATTTCGCTACGAACGCGCGGAATGCCTTGTCCATCTCCGGCGAGCCGCAGCAGGCATCGCCCCAGATCGTCCCGCCGTCGATGCAGAACTGCCGCAATCGCGGCAGCAGCGCGTCGGGAACCGTAAAGGCGTCGTGCCCGGTAAAGTAAAGGATCGGCAATTCCGTCGGATTGAAGGAGAACTGTGGCAGGTCGGTATCCACAGGCCGATACTGGATGCCCAGTTGCCGATTCGTCCAGTCCAAGAGGTTGGCGATGTCGTTCGGGTCGGTCATCCAGTCGCGGTAGGAATAGCGCTGTCCGTTGCGGGTCATCCACTTGACCTCGCCGAGAATGACCTTGCCGACGAGAGCCGGCGGGCTGGGTTGGCGTTTCTTTTCGGTCCGGCGTAGCGGCGTCGCGGGGAGCGGCAGCGGGGGGAACGATTCGGCCGCTGTCCGGCGCTGGGGCGTGGCCTGCGGCGGCGGGCCGCAGGTGCGCGGCTGTGCGGCCGCTTCGACCGCCAGCGATGCGACCAAGCCCGCCAGAATCGTCAGCATCAGGACCTGAGTGATTCGCATCGGGTTCCTTGTCCGAGTCATGGCCAAAAACCTCCTTCGTCCCCTTCCGGACGGTCCGGCGACGGACTCGGCCTCCCGGTCTGCCGCCTTGCCATTGTTCTAATCGGTGCTGGAGAGCGGACGGAAGAAGAAAATCCATCCCGCTCGCTGGTCCCTCGTTTGCCCTATTATTATACTGTCCAATCGGGCCTGATGTTGCGGAAAAATCGGGAAGCCTGTCGGCGGGGGCCACGGATTATGGCCCGCCGGTCGGGGCCCCCTTCCTTGACGGGCGGAAAGCCCCTGATAGAATGGCCGGCTCGTTCGGCGTTCAATCCCGCGCACCGGGCTGAACGTGTCGGCCCTGGCAGGAGACAGAGAAAATGGCGCAGCAGGTTGGACTGGTCGGACTGGCCGTCATGGGCCAGAACCTCGCCCTGAATATCGAAAGCAAGGGCTTCTCCGTCGCCGTCTTCAACCGGACCGGGTCGAAGACCGAGGCCTTTGTCAAGGGACCGGCCGCCGGGAAAAATATCGTCGGCACGCATGAGCCGAAGGAACTCTGCGCGTCGCTGGAGCGGCCGCGAAGAATCATCCTCATGGTCAAGGCCGGCGCGCCGGTGGACGCGATGATCGAGCAGTTCCGCCCGCACCTCGAAAAGGGCGACCTTGTGATCGACGGCGGCAACTCGTTCTTCAAGGACACCGAGCGGCGGCTGGACGACCTCGCCAAGGACGGGATTCTTTACATCGGCACGGGAATCAGCGGCGGCGAGGAGGGCGCCCTGCACGGCCCCTGCATCATGCCGGGCGGGTCGGAGGAGGCGTATGCCCTCGTCCGGGATGTCCTGGAGAGATGCGCGGCCCAGGTGGACGGCCCCTGCTGCGCCTACATCGGTCCGCGCGGCGCGGGCCACTTCGTCAAGATGGTGCACAACGGTATCGAGTATGGCATCATGCAGTGCATCGCCGAGGTTTATGACCTGATGAAGTCGGTGGTCGGCCTCGAGCCGCCCCGGATGAGCAGTGTCTTTGCCGAATGGAACGAGGGCGAACTGGGCGGCTATCTCGTGGAAATCACCGCCGCCTGCCTCGCCAAGACCGATCCCAAAACCGGCAGGCCCCTCGTGGACGTCATCCTCGACAAGGCCGGTCAAAAGGGGACCGGCAAATGGACCAGCCAGAACGCCCTCGACCTCGGCGTCGCCTGCCCCACGATTGACATGGCCGTTGAGGCCCGCATCCTCTCTGCCTTCAAGGAGGAGCGTGTGGCCGCCTCGAAGATCCTCAAAGGCCCGGCCGCCCAACCCGCCGCCGACAGGAAAAAATGGATCGCGGCCATGCACGACGCACTCTATGTCGCCACGATTTGCTGCTACGCCCAGGGCATGGCCCTGCTGCGCGAAGCGTCCAGAGAGTACGACTATTCGCTGCACCTGGACGAAATCGCCCGCATCTGGAAAGGCGGGTGCATCATCCGCGCGAAACTGCTCGACCCGATTACAGCGGCCTACCGCAGGAAACCGGACTTGGCGAACCTTCTGGTGGACGATTCCCTTGCAAGAATGGTGAACGAGAAGGTCGGCGCCCTGCGCTCGGTGGTTGGCGAAGCCGCGCGCGCCGGCGTGGCGGTCCTCGGTCTGGCTTCGGCGCTCGGATACGTCGATTCCTATCGCCGCGCGCGGCTGCCCCAGAACCTCACGCAGGCCCAGCGAGATTGTTTCGGCGCGCACACCTACGAGCGCGTGGACAAGCAAGGCTCCTTCCATACGCAGTGGACCCAGTGACAGGAGCCGCTCCGGGGTGCTCGCGTGAAGATCGTTGCGGACGAAAACATTCCGCTTCTCAAGGACGCCTTCGGGCCGCTGGGCGAGGTGGTGGCCCTGGCGGCGGATGAGATTACACCTCAGGTGCTGCGCGACGCGCAGGCGCTGCTGGTGCGCAGCGTGACGCGCGCCGGCGCCGGCCTCTTGGATTCGACGGACGTGCGATTCGTCGGGACCGCGACGATCGGGACCGACCACATCGACCGTGACTATCTGAGCCGGCGCGGGATCGGTTTTGGGAGCGCCCAGGGCTCGAACGCCCGGAGCGTCGCCGAGTATGTCTTCGCCGCGCTTTCGGTCCTGGCCGAGCGCAAAGGCCTGGCGCTGGCGGACATGGTTCTCGGCGTCGTGGGCGTCGGCAACATCGGCAGCCGCGTCGCCCGCATAGCCGAGGGGATCGGGATGCGGGTCCTGCGCAACGATCCGCCCCTGGCCCGCCGGACCGGCGATCCGAAATACGTGCCGATTGAGACGGTTTGCGACGAGGCCGACATCGTGACCTTCCACGTGCCGCTGACGCGCGAAGGGCCTGATGCGACGTATCACATGATTAACAAGGGTCTCCTGCGGCAACTGAAGGGCAGGGCGGTTCTCATCAACACCTCGCGCGGCGCCGTCCACGAGACGGCCGCCTTGAAGGCGGCCATTGCGGCCGGCCACCTTGGGGCGGTGATTCTGGACGTCTGGGAGGACGAGCCGAACGTCGATCCGGACCTTTTGGCGGGGGTGGACCTGGCGACGCCGCACATCGCGGGATATTCTTACGATGGAAAGGTGAACGGGACGCGGATGCTTCTGGAGGCGCTTTGCCGGCACTTCGGCCTCCGGCGCCGCTGGGACCCGTTGCCGCTAATGCCGCCGCCAAACCAGCCGCGCGTGCGGGTGCCGGCGGGGGTCTCTGTGGACGAGGCGCTGCGCCTGGCCATTACCGCCGCCTACAACATCGAGGCCGACGACGGCCGCCTGCGCGAAATGCTGAAGGTTCCCAAGAGCGACCGAGGCGCATACTTTAAGTCGCTGCGCAGAAACTACCCGGTCCGGCGCGAGTTTCCGTGGACGACGGTCGAACTCGAGTCGGACGACGCGGGTGTTCGGGCGGCGCTGCGGACGCTGGGTTTCCCCGTCACGGTGGCTTCGAGAAAGGGCCGTTGATGGTTATCGGTCGCGGACATGCCGAGGGCCTCATTTCCGACACCGAGGTCCGCCGACTCACAGGCGAAGCGCTCGCGGGGCTCGACCTTGACGGCAAGCGCATCTGTGCCCTGATTCCCGACCTGACCCGTACCGCGCCGGTGGGCCTGATGTTCCGAACGCTCTCGGACCTGCTCGCCGGCCGCGCCGCCGAACTGGATTTTCTCATCGCCCTCGGCACGCACCGCCCGTTGACGGAGGCCGAAATCCTCAGGCGTCTCGAAATGACGCCCGAGGAGCGGCGGGACCGGTACGGCGGTGTCCGCGTTTATAATCACGCGTGGGACGATCCGGCGGCCCTCGCGGTCATCGGCACCCTGTCGGCTGCGGAGACCGAGGCCCTGAGCGAGGGCCGATTGACGCGTGACGTGCGCATCGAAATCAACCGGCAGATCTTCGACTACGACCACCTGTTTCTCGTCGGGCCGACGTTCCCGCACGAAGTCGTCGGCTTTTCCGGCGGCTATAAGTATCTGTTCCCCGGCATCGGCGGGCCGGAACTCATCCACTTCTTTCACTGGCTCGGCGCGCTGGTGACCAACTGGAAGATCATCGGCGTCAAGGACACCCCCGTCCGGCGCGTCATCGACCGGGCCGCACAGTTCGTCAAGATGCCCGTCACGAACTTCGACATGGTTGCGACGCCCGACGGCCTGAAGGGGCTGTTCATCGGCGAGCCGAAGGAAGCGTTCTCGGCGGCGGCGGACCTGTCGGCCCAAGTCCACATCAGGTACCTGGACCATCCTTACAAGACCGTTCTCGGCATCGCCCCGGAGATGTATGACGACCTCTGGACCGGCGCCAAGGTCATGTACAAACTCGAGCCCGTTGTCGCCGACGGCGGGGAACTCATCATCTATGGGCCCCACATCACCGAGGTCTCTCACACGCACGGGCGACTCCTGGACCGAATCGGCTACCACTGCCTCGACTATTTTCGCAAACAGCGGGACAGGTTTGCCGACGTGCCCGGGGCCGTCTGCGCCCACTCGACCCACGTCAAGGGCCTCGGCGCGTATTCGGACGGCGTCGAGACGCCGCGCATCACGGTGACGCTGGCCACCGGCATCCCCGAGGCTCGCTGCCGCCGCATCAACCTCGGCTACCGCGACCCGGCCGGCATCCGCCTGGAGGACTGGACCGGCCGCGAGGACGAAGGTATTCTAGTGGTTCATCGTGCAGGCGAAGTGCTGCACCGGTTGAGAACGCGGATTTAGGCGGCGGGCTCACCCACTGCGCAGCAAGGAGTTGCCCCATGGCCGAAGCGAAGAACGTCGTCGTCGCCCAGTCCGGCGGACCGTCGTCCGTCATCAACAACAGCCTTCGCGGCGTCGTCGAGACCTGTTTCGAGATGCCCGAAACGTTCGGCACGGTGTATGCCGCCTGGCATGGTATCGAGGGCATCCTGGAGGAGGAACTCCTGGACCTCTCGGCCCAGGAGCGCGAGGAAATCGCGCTGCTTGAGACCACGCCGGCGGCCGGCGCCATCGGAACCTGCCGCTACAAACTGAAAGATGAGCAGCAGGAAGATTTTGAGCGCGTCATCTCTGTTCTGAAGGCCCACGACGTCGGCTACTTTTTTTACACGGGCGGCAACGATTCGATGGACACCGCCGACAAGATCGCCCGGCTGGCCCGTGAGCAGGGCCTGGATTTGGTCGCCACCGGCGTGCCGAAGACCATCGACAACGACGTCGGCGACTCGGAGTTCAAACTCATCGACCACACGCCGGGCTACGGCAGCGTCGCCCGTTACTGGGCCTATTACGTCCAGAACGCCAACGAGGAGAACGCAGGCTCCTGCCCCTCCGACCCGGTCCTGGTCATCCAGGCGATGGGCCGGCGGATCGGCTTCATCCCGGCGGCGGCGCGCCTGGCCGACCCCGAGCGCGAAATGCCGCTTCAGATCTACCTGGCCGAAGCGGGCGTGAGCCTCGAGGAACTCGCCGACAACGTCAACGATCAACTGAAAAAAGCCGGCCGGTGCCTGATCGTCATCAGCGAAGGTTTCGACGTCGGCTCCTTGGGCGAACGCCGCGACGCCTTCGGCCACGTCCAGTTTTCCTCGAGCGCCACCACCGCCGCCCAGGTGGTCGTCAATTACCTGAACGAAAAGGGCCTGGCGGCCCGCGGGTCGGCGCGCGGGAACGTTCCCGGCACCGATCAGCGCCACAATATGGTCTATGCCTCCCGGGTGGACCTGGACGAAGCCTACCAGGTCGGCGTCAAGGCCGCGCGAATCGCCGCCGAGGAAGGAAGCGGCTGGATGGCCACCATCCTTCGCCAGCCGGGTCCCGATTACCGCGTCCGCTACGACAAAGTGACGCTCGAAGAGGTGGCGAACTCCGAGCGAAAGTTCCCGGCCGACTGGATCGCCGAATCGCGGATCGACGTGACGGACGACTTTGTGGCCTACGCGCGGCCGCTGATTGGCGACGAGTGGGTCAATGTCCCGCTCGAGGACGGCCGTCAGCGCTTCGCCCGCTTTAGGCCCATCTTCGCCAAGAAGAAACGCACAGCCTATGTGCCGCAGGCGCACCGTAAGTAACCACTTGGTGGATCGAGCCCGCCGCGGAAGCGGCGGGGTACGTGCACCCCTGAAAGGAACATCACATGTCGAAGGAAATCCCCCTCCGCTACGGCATGAACCCTCACCAGAAGCACGCGCGCGCCTTCGTGACGGAGGGGAACCTCCCGATTGAAGTCCTCTCCGGCGCGCCGGGCTTCATCAACATGTGCGACGCCCTGAACGCATGGGCCCTGGTCAAGGAACTTCGCCGGGCGCTGGACCTGCCGGCGGCAGCATCGTTCAAGCACGTCAGCCCGGCCGGCGCTGCCGTTGCGGTTCCGCTTTCCGACGCCGAAAAGAAGGCGTGCTTCGTTGACGACATGGACGATCTTTCGCCGCTGGCCGTCGCCTACGCTCGTGCCCGCGGGGCGGACCGCATGTCGAGTTTCGGCGACTTTGCCGCCTTCTCCGACCCTCTTGACCGAAGCGCCGCCGAGATCCTCGCCCGCGAGGTCTCCGACGGCTGCATCGCGCCGGACTACGACGACGATGCGCTCAAGGTCCTCAAGGCCAAGCGCGGCGGGAAGTATCTGGTTCTGAAAATGGACCCCGACTTCGAGCCGCCCGAAAACGAGACGCGCCAAGTTTATGGCGTCTGGCTCGAACAGACTCGCAACGCCGCCGTGCCGGGGCCGGACCTGTGCAAAAACATCGTGACCAAAAACAAGGATTTGCCGAAAGAGGCCGTCCGCGATTTGGTCGTCGGCTCGATTGCCCTGAAATACACGCAGTCCAACTCCGTCGCGTTCGCTAAAAACGGCCAAGCCATCGGCATCGGCGCCGGCCAGCAGTCGCGCGTCCACTGCACGCGCCTGGCGGGCTCGAAGGCCGACACGTGGTGGCTCCGCCGGCACCCGCGCGTCCTCGAAGCGAAGTTTAAGGACGGCCTGTCGCGGGCCGAGATGAACAACGCCATCGACCAGTTCCTGCTGGAGCGCCCGACGCCGGTTGAGGAGCGGGCGTGGCGGGAGGCGTTCGACCCGGCCCCCGAGCCGCTTTCGATGCACGAGCGGCGCGACTGGCTCGACAAGATGCAGGGCGTCAGCCTCGCGTCCGACGCCTTCTTCCCGTTCCGCGACTCCATCGACCGCGCGGCCCAGTCCGGCGTCCGGTACATCCTTCAGCCCGGCGGATCGGCGCGCGACGATTTGATCATCGAGGCCTGCGACGAGCACGGCATGGCGATGGCGTTCTCGGGCCTCAGGCTGTTTCATCACTAACGGTGCACCCGCCGAGTAAACTCGGCGGCTAAGTATGAACGACCTTACATCCACTTAGCCGCCCTGCTCGCAGGCACGCGCCGAGTAAACTCGGCGGCTAAGTATGGACGACCTTACACCCGCTTAGCCGCCCTGCTTGCAGGCACCCGCCGAGTAAACTCGGTGGCTAAGTATGAACGACCTTACATCCACTTAGCCGCCCTGCTCGCAGGGCGCGCCGAGTAAACTCGGCGGCTAAGTGTGAACGACCTTACATCCACTTAGCCGCCCTGCTTGCAGGGCGCGTGTGTTGCCATGCCGGGGGCTTCATGGTCATTGCGTATCACGTCGTTTTCAGCACGTATGGATTTTGGTTGCCGAATGATCCGCGGGGTTCATGGTCGGACTTCGTTGGCGCCTGGGAACTTGTTCGGTTCGGAAAAGCGACGAAGGTAAATACCACACGCTCGGTTGCCGCCGCCACACACGATCTCCGTTTGCGCCGTGAGACCAAGACGGCACTGAAGCATTCGCCCGTTGCCTTCACGGGTGAGCAGGCCCTGGCTGTTGGCCGTGGCTTCGCGCAGGCCGCCAGAGAGGGCGGCTATGCGGTGCACGCCTGCGCCATCCTGCCGGAGCACGTGCATATGGTCATCGGCCGCAGCCCCCGCTCGGTCGGCCGCATCGTGGGGCACTTCAAAGGCCGCGCCACCCAGCATCTGGTAAGTGCCGGCTTGTGGCCTGATGCTGAACATCCTGTATGGGGAAGGAAGGCATGGAAGGTGTTTCTCGATTCGCCTGAAGACGTGCGGCGCGCCATCGCTTACGTCGAAGCAAACCCCGAAAAGGAAGGCAAGCCCCGCCAGCGATGGTCGTTCGTCGCGCCGTTTACACCGCCCTCGCCAGGAACACGCGCCGGCTAGACGCCCCGGCCTGCGTGCCCTCATTCTGAGCGAGAGGTGAAAGACTGCGTCGAACGGGAATCTCGCCGTGGCGATGGTGCGGAAGTCTTCGGTTTCACCCGCCGCTGGCGGCCGCCGCGGAAGGCCAGGATTAAGCCGACCACCAGCCCCACTATGCCGACGGCGGCCGCGCCAAGCCCCACTGCCTTGTGGCACAGCCCGATCAACATCCGCTCGGCTATTTCGGCAGGCTCAGCGTTCGGCCCGGTCTCCGCCACGTAGGCCTCCATCCCGCGCTCGGCCACGTACATGCTGCCATAACCGTAAGCCAACCCCAGCGCCGCCATCGCAGCGCCGGCAATCAGCAGGACCTTGGGGCCGGTGGACATGTCCATTCTCCCAGTGTCGATGCGTTTACTGCCGCTCGAAGGTGCTCCGCCGCTCCCGCGGCGGGCTCGCCGCACCCTAGTTAGCCAGTCACCCCGTAGGCCGCGGCGCGCCGGGGCCTACATTTTCCACGGCGGCTCTTCGGGTAGGATTTTGTCGAACTCCGAGAGGAGTTCCGCCTCGTATTCTCTGGTGTATTCGCCCGCCAGGAACTTCGGGCCCGCCTCTTTATGGAACCGTTCCCAGGACTCCTCCTCGTGGCCGGGGCAGACCGGATAGAACAAAGCGCCGTTGGCGCGGGCGGCCTTCAGGTCGCCCGGCGCATCGCCGATCATGAGGATCTTCTCCGGCGGATACTTTCCCTTGGCCGTCAGGCCGAGGTGTTCGCTCTTTTTGCCCATCTCCTGCCCGGCAATGACCGCCATGTGGTCCGCGATGCCGTGCTCGCGCCATTCGCGCTCGAGGGCTTCGGTCGGCGTGGCGCTGACGACAATCATGTCGGCCTTGCCTGCCAGCAGTTCGAGGCTCTCCCGCACGCCCGGAAACGGCGGGACGCCCTTGACGGTCTTCGCCACCATTTCGTTAATCGTCTTCGACCAATCGAGGCACCGTGCCAGTTCCTCGTTCCCGGTCTTTTTGACCTCGGCCTCCAGGGCGGGGTTCCCGAGGGCCGTTTCGCGCTCCGTCCACGCCTTCAGGTCCTTGAGTTCCGGGATGGGCACGCCGCGACGCTGAACCTCTTCGCGCTCCCTGAGGAGGTTCATCACGTGCTGAAGCGCCAGGAACCGGTTGCAGCCCCGGAGTTTCGAATACAGGTTGACGAAGTTCCACGCCTCGCGGGCGAACTTCGACACGGCCGCCAGGTCCCACTTCCAGACCGTCACGGGGCAGAAGCATTCCTTGTGTTTTGGCTCCATCGTGTCGAACGCGCAGCCGTCGGAATCGATGCCCACGAAAAAATCTGCACTGGGTTTAAAGGCCTTCAGTTTCGCGTGCGGGTCCGGCGCAGTCACTCTCTCCCTCCTTATTGCTCTGGTTCCAACCGTTCTCGAAACGCGTCGCGGCATGTTATCGGCGCGCCCTAGGGGATGCCAAGACTTTTGTGCCCGCGCCGGGCGGCTGCCTTTCGTGCCGGAAAATCCTGCCACACTCGCGATGCCGCAGACCCACGCGATTTCCCTTGAAAAGTCCTCACATTTCTCGTTTCCTAAAAGCCGAGTGCGCGTGAAACCGGGAACGGTCGAGCATCCATGACCCGAACTTCCGAAACAGGCGCGGGCGATACCGGTTCGACAGGTTCAGGCCCTGCCCTGGGCTTGTCGAGAGGACAGGCTCTCGAGGCCTACCGGGCGCGCGAGTCCGTCCTCTATCACCTCCGCGAGGCACTGGAAAGGTGCGACACGTGGGACGCGTTCCGCGAGGACCTTGAAAGTCGCGGCCTGTCCGAGGCGCGGGTCCGGCAAATTGTGGACGTCCCCGTCCCGATGGACCTGCACCTGCATTCGACGTGCTCGGACGGCCAGGTTCCGCCGGCGAAACTCGCCTGGGTCGCGCGGGCGATCGGCCTGAAGACCGTCGCACTGGCCGACCATGACAGCGTGGCCGGCACGCGGGCCCTGTACGGTGAAGCCGCGCTGCTGGGCATCAACGTCATCCCGGCCGTGGAACTTTCAACCGGCCGACCGGGCCTCGAAATTCTCGTCTATTTCCCGGACGCCGGACGCTTCTTCGCCTTTCTGACAAGCAATCGCGGCAGCCGGTTCGCCAAATATCTGGAAACAAAGCAGGCCGAAGTCCACGAAGGCACGCTGAAGGTCCTGGAAAGCGTCAACCGGTGGCTGAAGCGTCAGGGCATCGGTCCCGAGGATTCCATCACCCTCGAGGAACTGGACGCCTGGTTCGGCGGCCGGAAGCCCTATTATCCCGGCACGGTGGCCGTCCTGGGCCTGAAGCGGCTGGATGAAGAGCGAAGGCGGAAACTCGGAATCCGGGACCCACGGACCTTCAACACGAAGGTCGTGACTCCGGCGCTGAGGCGCCTGGGATTGGCCGGGTCGAGCCGCGTGTCTGTGGCGGACGCGACCGCCGACGTGAAGAAACAGTTGGTTTCCCTGCGGAAGTCACCCGCCGGGCCGGTCGCCATCCTCGGCCACCCCAAGGAACTCGTCACGAAGGGCAAGATGTCCATCGGCCAGGTCGCCAAAACGATCGAGTATCTGACGGCCAAGTTGGGGCTCGATGGCGTTGAAGTCGGCTGCGCCCGCGACAGCGAGGCCGACGTTCAGGTCTGGCGGGAAATCATCGACGAGGTCGACGCGAAGATTGAGAAAGGGACCTTGCCCGCGCCGGGGCCGCTTCTGGTAGCCAGTTTCTCGTCGGACTTTCACGCCCTCGCGCCCGGCCGCGCCACCGGCGAGATCACCCTCGGCTTCGGGATGCTGGATGAACGTCCCGCTTACCAGCGCGGCAACTTGCGGCCGCAGACCGGGCCGGACGAGTTGCTTGAGGCGATGCGACGGCGGGCCGCCCTTCGCCGGAAGGACTGACCTGCTGGAATGCTTCTGATTCCAGGAGGCGGGAGGCGGCCGAGCGGCTCTTTCCCGCTCGTGGGGGCCGACAAGTCCCTGTTGGATGGACGCCTCGAACAGACGCCGCCTGCTTCCTACTTCGCTTCAGGTGTTTCGGACCCCTCCGCTTCGCCCGCGCGGCGTGCGGCCCAGCCGAATCCGCCGTACTCGGGTGGCTTTCGGTGGGTCTGCGCGCCGGCCGCGCGGAGGCGCCGCAGTTCGTCGGTCGAGACGGCGAAGCCGCACTCGGTGCACAGGAGCATGTAGCGCACTTTGTCGCCGCGCTTTACTTTGCCGAGCCGTTTCAGGGGCGCCCGGTCGTGTCGGCAGAGGTCCGTGCTTGTCTCAGGTGGGAGCATCCCGCACCTTTCCTTGCCTGGAGGGGTGGTGTTGATTCTTGCCGGTGGGTGCGGGTCTGCGCTTCCAATCAAGCCGCCGAGGCGACCGGAGGCGGCTCCGTTCTTTTGTATCGGCCTCGGGCGCGAAGTGCTTTAGGCGAACTGCCGCATCAGCCGCAAGGTTTACGACGCGGCGCCGGTCGGGAAGAGCATGGCCTCAGTAAAGCGCATCCGGAAATCAGCCCGTCCGGACAGTTCGACGTGCTCGACGCCGCGCGCCACGTCCTCGGCCACGCCGCGAAGGTCCCGATTCAAAAGAAGCATCCGCGCGCCCGTGCCGGCGGCGTTGCCGACAAAGCGGACCTTCCCGAGCGGGACCTGGGGAATCAGGCCGATGGCCCGGGCCCGTTTGGGTCGAATCGTGTTCCCGAAGGCCCCCGCCAGGAGCACTTCCTCCACCTCGGAAACGTCGGCGCCGAACATCTCAAGCAGCGTCTGCGTTCCGGCGGCGATGGCGCCCTTGGCAAGTTGAACCTCGCGGACGTCCTTTTGCGTCAGGAGGATGGGATGGCCGGTTTCGGTTTCGCCGTCCGCAACCAGGACGAAGGCAGTGTCGGCGTTGGCGCCGATGACGCGGTCGGCCAGAGGATGGCCTTCGGCGGCGAGTTCCTCGGGCCGCCGCATCGTCCCGTTGGCCTGAATGACGCCCGCTTCGAGCAGCACGACGACGGCATCGATTAACCCGGTGCCGCAGAGGCCTGCGGCCGGAGCGTCGTCAATGGTGTGCGGGCAGACCCGGCCGTCTTCGAAGTCTACGCGGTCGATGGCGCCGGCGGCGGCGCGCATGCCGTAGCGAATCCGCGCGCCCTCGAACGCCGGGCCGGCGGCGGTCGAGCAAACCAGCAGGCGCTCGCGCGTCCCGATCATAATCTCACCATTCGTTCCGATGTCGATGGCGAGGCGCAGGCCCTCGCTTTTGTGTATGCCGGTTGCCAGGAGAACCGCCACCGTGTCGGCGCCGACGAAACTCCCGATTAACGGGGCCGTGAAAACGCGCCCGCGGGGGTGAATCCTGACCCCCAACTGCCGCGCCGGAACCCACTGGGCGGAAACCGAAGCGGGCACGAACGGCGCCCGCGCGATGGCGTCCACCGGCAGACCCAGAAACAAGTGATTCATCGTCGTGTTGCCGACCACGGACATTTCGTAAATGATGGACGGTTTGATTTGGGCGCGGCGGCAGGCCTCGGCTACGATCTCGTTGATTGCCCCGACCACCTGATCGTGCAGCGTTTTCAGACCGTTCTTCTTGCGGCCACAGTATTCGATCCGCGCGACCACGTCGTCGCCGTAAGCCGTCTGCGGATTCGTGCGGCTGGCGATGGCCGCCACCTCGCCCGCTTTCAAGTCCAGCAGGTATCCGACCAGCGTCGTCGTGCCGATGTCCACAGCGAGGCCGTAGCAGGCGTCGCTCGTCGTCGGACGTTCCAGATGGATGACGCGGTCACCGAGAACGACGACGGCGGGATGGAAGTTCAGGCGGCGAAGGCGGTGCGGCAAATCGCGCAGGGCACCCCTCTCAATCCGAAGATTCGCAAAGCCGCGCTCACCCAGCGCATCGAGCAGACGGTCGGCGTCGGACCGCTGGTCGCCGACCGAAGGCGGCGGCAACCGCACCGTCACCTTGTGCGCGTTCGGCGCAAGCGGAACCGCACGCTCGACGCCGGTGGTCAAAATCCGCTGATCGCCGAGGCGCGTCTCTTCCGGGATGACAACGCGCAGGTCCTTCTTGACGCGGACTTGGCACGCGAGACGCAAATGGCGCCGGATCTCTTCGCCGGTCAGCACCGTCAGGCACGTTTCGGAAGGCTCGGGCGGGTCGTCGGGAATGACGACGCGGCAGCCGCCGCACACACCCTGGCCGCCGCACGGCGCGTTCAGGTGGATGCCGGCGCTCTGGGCGGCCTCGAGAAGCGTCCGGCCGTCCGGCACCTGGAGCGTCTGGCCTCCCGGTGAAAACGTTACAGAGTGGGTGATTTTCGCCACTGTTCGGCTCCTCGCATTTTGGAAAAGTGGGGGGCATGATACCAGGCGCGGGCGGCCAGTCAACGACCCGATTGACAAGAACACCCATTTTGGAGTAGGGACGATCTCGTCGGCGGATTCCGGATTGACACTTGAGGCGCCTGTTGTGATACTAAGGGCTCGGTTAATGGACACCGCTTGAGGTTCAACGGGCGAGAGAATCGGCGGGGTTCATCCTTGCCGAAACCCCTCAGTCGAGCGGTAATGACACCTGAAGGCTCACAGCAGTCGTGGCCGAGGCTTATTTAGAAAATGTCCGTAAAGGCAAGTAGTGGGCGGAAACCGAAGAAGCATGTGCGATCGGCGATTAAGAAGGGCATACGGCCTATGAGCTCTGCGCAGCAGTGGCGGCTGGTGTGTGCCTTTTGTCTTGGGCTCTTGTGGTTATCCGGTTGCTCAAGTCCTGGTGATACCGATTCGCCAGATTTGGGTGAGCGCCTGGAGGCGATCCGCCGTCTGGCGGACGAAGCCGACGACGAAGCGGTGGAGCGGTTGGCGGGGGCCGCGCGGCACGAGGATACGCGCACGGCCTGCGAGGCGGTGTGGGCATTGGGCCGCGCGCCGCGTCAATCGGCAGTTCGCGCGCTGGAGAGGGTTGTGAGCGTCAAGTCGGAGTCGCGGCCGCGCGTGAGGCAGACGGCGGTGATGGCGCTGGGCCGCCGAAAGGAACCCCGCGCCCGCGAGGTGCTGCTGGAGGTCGCCCGGACGGACCCGGAGGGGGCGGTGCGGGCGGAGGCCGCCGCCGCGGTGGGGAAGGTCGGGACGCTGGACGACGTGCCGTTCCTGACCGACCTGGCGGCAGCGGACCCCTCCGTTGCCGTGCAGAGCCGGGCCGTCGGCGCCATCGAAACGCTCACGGGGTACCGGTTCCCCTACGACTCCCGGGCGTCCGAGGAGCAGCGCCGGGAGGCCCTGGAGCGACTGAAGGAGGATGCTCGCCGAATCGCCGAGTTTCAGAAGCGGTTTGAGCAGCGGGAGGCCGGACGATGAGAGGCCGGAGGCAAAACGGGTTCACGCTGGTGGAGTTGCTCGTCGTGATTGTCATCCTCGGGCTGCTCCTGGCGCTGCTCATGCCGGTGCTGAGCGACGTGTATGCGATGTGGCAGTTGACGCGGTGCAAGATGAATCTGCAAAGCATCTGCCAGGCGCACGGCGTATGGCGGGCAGACCATGGCGAGGTTCTTTATACCAAGGGGCGGGGATGGATCTTCGAAATCCTCCCGTATCTGGAGAAGGGCGATGAGGTCCTCACCTGTCCGGCACGGGTAAGGACCCAGCGCGGCGATGGCCCCGGCGATGGCCCCGGCGATGGTCCCGACGATATGTACGGCGACGTGCCGCTCTCGGCCATCTCGTTCAGAATCTGGCAGGGCGCGACACTTCTGTACGACATTCCCCTGGACGCCCCGGGCATCCGTGTTCTGCCCGGCCAGCAGAACACGGGGGACCATTGGTTCCGCTACGAAATTGAGGACCTCTCCCCCGAAGGTGGACCCGACCCCGATAACCAGGACATCATCGTCGAGGCCGAGGTCTACGGCAAGTACATCACTCGTATCTTCTTCTCCTCCCAGGGCAGCGGCCACAGCTACCACCATGCGTTCCGCGTGTTCGGGGAAGTCATCTTCGACCCCAACCGGGCGTTCAGGTCGGCGACTATGGCATGAGCGAGGGATGGTACGAAGTCGCCGGCGGCCAGGCCTCCCGGATCGAGGGCAAACTGTTCTTCATCCTCGACTATCCGAAGCCTCTCGCCGACTACAATGGGGACAAGACCGACGACGATTCCGAGATGTTCTTCATCGACGAGGCCAGGATCCCCGACTGGGAAGCGGATTTCAGCGATAACCCCTACGGCCTATCGTGGGAAGGGGCACAGTCGCTGCGCCACTTCGGGATGGCCAATGTCCTGTTCCTGGACGGCCACATCGAGACGTTGCCGCTCGATCCGCAGTCCGGCGAGGACCTGGCCACCCACAAGTACCTTCGGCCCAAGAGCAGGCTGTGGCGTTATAAGTGGGATGGCATGTAGCCTCCCGCGAGAGCCCCCTTCCAGGGCCGAGGGCTGGTGGTGAGCGACTATGGCCTCAGCCGCGGCTCGTACAAGACGGTCCGCGACACGGCGCCGAGCGTGGACGGGAAACTCTTCTTCATCCTCGACTATACCGTGGCCCTGGCCGACTACAGTAACATCGGGGTCAACGACGACGCGAACACGTATTTCGTGATGGACCCGGAGGACTGGACGCCGCCCGAAGGGCGTGAGAACGAGGATTGGCGGCACTTGACGGCGCTTCGTCATGGCGGGATGGCCAATGTCCTGTTCCTGGACGGCCACGTCGAATCCTTGCCGTACGACCCTTCAACCGCCGAAGGCTACCGGGAAGGTCGGTTTCTGCGGGAGGATAACACCCGCTGGCAGTACGGTGAGGGGTTGTAATCCTCCGATGCCCGGGCTGCACGCACTGTGACCTTGGCGCCGGGCGAGAGAGAGACGCACGGGGCACTCCATAAATGGGGGAACCGTTCAAGAGGCCGCAATGGCCCCTTCTTGCTGGGAGGGAGGGTCGGCGGGACTCGGGCAACGGGCCGACGCCTCACAATATAGGAGTCCCGCCGGAGGTCCACGAGCAAGACTTTTCCTGGAGCCGCAACCCCCTTTTGAGGAAGGCCGAGAACGTCGTGAAAGTGGACCAATGTTAACTTAGGAAACCTAGCAAAAAAGGCTAACGAATTTTCCTCTCTCCGGCCCGGAAATTTTTCGGAGAATCTTCCGAGCCTCTCTGACAAATCGGCCATAACACCTTACATAACAAGGACTTGCGCCTTTTCCGGCCCACGGCGGCGACACTCAAGCCGCCGCCCACGTAAGTCGATACGAACAGCGGAGCGAGGCAGGGATCAGAAATGAGCAAGGGAAGCCGAAAACTCGTAAAGCAGGACCTCCAGGCCCAGGTGTCCTACGGCCAGCCGGCGCCTCCGCCCATGGCCGAACCGCCGGACATGGCGGAGACGCTGCGGCTCCTGGAGAAGATCAGCCGCATGCCGGACATCCGCTTCGACAGGGTCCAGGAGATGCGCGACCTGATCGCTCAGGGCCAACTCGAAACGCCTGAGCGGATCGACGGGACCATCAAGCGCCTGATGGAGGAACTCGGGCTCTAACCCCAGGACAGGTGTGTACCGAAGGGTTAGCGCCCTCAGATGGAGGTCTGAATCGCAGGACGTTGGCAGTCGGGCAGGGAGCCGGACCGGCGCGGGGCCGAATCCGGCTCCGTATTTTCCAAACCCCTGCGAAACCCGGCCTCATACCCTCTCCCGGGTGTGACTCTTTTTTTTAATGGCGGAGCGTAGGCGCCCTGTAGCGCGGGGGTACGCCCGCGCTACCGCCCAGGACAAACCTGGCGCACTGGTCAGCCCAGAGCCGCCACCTCGTGCCTGCCTGCCGATGGCGGGCCATAATCTGTGGTCACACCCCCCCTCCCCGCGTTCCTCGTAAAAACTAGACACCGCGGCGGCGGCCGGTAAAATGGGATCTTACGCGGAGAAGCCCGACAGGAGGCTGCCATGTTCACCGGAACGTTGGTCGCGATGGTGACGGCGCTGGCGATGGAGACGAGCGAGGAGTGGGTGGCGAGGCGGCTGAGTCGCAGGAGGGTCCGGCCGGCCGCCTGAGCGTGTGACTTGCTCCGGGCCACCCCCGGCCCTCCGCTCGCCACACGCTTGGCTTCGCGAGGGGGATGCGATTTTACAGAACTTTTAGGACTTGACTATGTATTATGCCTCACAAGCGAACCTTGACAGCAAAAGGAGATGAGCGAATGTTGAAGACCATTCCCACGCCGGGCGATACCAGTTGGTTCGTGCACGACCGTTTCGGATTGTTTATCCACTGGGGCCTGTACGCCCTGCCTGCCCGCCACGAGTGGGTGCAGCACCGGGAGAATATCCCTGCTGAGGCCTATGAGGTCTACTTCCGGCACTTCGACCCGGACCTGTACGACCCGAAGCTCTGGGCGGCGGCCGCCGCCGGCGCAGGCATGAAGTACTTCGTTGTCACCACCAAACATCACGAAGGCTTCTGCCTGTGGGACAGCAAACTTGCCGATTACAAGGCCCCGAATACCCCGGCGGGGCGCGACCTGCTCCGGCCCATGGTCGAGGCGTTCCGGGCCGAGAATATGCGAGTAGGCTTCTATCATTCGCTGATCGACTGGCACCACCGGCAGTACCGCATCGACCCATACATAGGTCCGTACCGCGAGTCGCCCGAACGCCAGAAAATGAACGAGTCACGAGACCAGGCCAAATACGCCGAGTACCTGCGCGGCCAGGTCCGCGAGCTGCTCACTCAGTTTGGCGAGATCGACATCCTGTGGCTGGACTTCACTTTTCGCCAGTACGGGCCTGAGGGCAAAGGCCGCGACGACTGGCAAAGCGAAAAGCTCTATCAGATCATCCGCCAGTTGCAGCCGAAGATCGTCCTCAACGACCGCCTGGATATCGACGAAGGATGGGACATCAAAACGCCGGAGCAGTTTCAGCCGACCACATGGGTGACCGTAGACGGCAAGCCAGTCGTCTGGGAAGCCTGCCAGACCTTCAGCGGCTCGTGGGGATACCACCGCGATGAGGCAAGTTGGAAGAACCTCGATCAGCTCGTGCAAATGCTGATAGATACGGTTTCCAAGGGCGGCAACCTGTTGCTGAACGTCGGGCCGACCGGACGCGGCGAGTTCGACGAACGCGCGCTGGACCGCCTGGCGGGAATGGGCGAGTGGATGAAGCGCCACAGCCGGTCGATATACGGCTGCACGCAGGCGCCGGAGGCCTTCGCCGCGCCGCAGGACTGCCGCCTAACATACAACCCGGATACCAACCGCATGTATGTGCACATCTTAGCCTGGCCGTTCAAGCACCTGCACCTGCCCGGCTTTGCGGGCAAGGTCACCTACGCCCAACTGCTCAACGATGCCTCCGAAGTTCGCATGAGGGGCCCGGAGCCCTGGCAGCAGGCCCGGGTCGAGGAGGGCGGCGACGATACGCTCACGCTCGAACTGCCTGTCCGCAAGCCCGACGTGACAGTGCCGGTGATCGAACTGTTCATGAAGTAGTGCGATTTCGGCCGCAGGCTGGCATGAAATGAACACAAGACGGCGGACGAGCGAAGCGAATCCGCCGAAAACAAGCACGGCGAATCACCGGCGAGAAGGGCAGGGCGAAGCCGCCGGAAAACAGCGCCCCGGCAACCAACTCCGTGCACGGATCGCAAAACTGCCGTCAACGCTCGAGATCACCTATTTTGAGAGCCCCTCGTTGGGGGAGCCAGCGCTGTGGTCCCGGCCGCACGGTGTGAGTCGGAGACCGCTTCCCCTTGTCAGTCGGAGACTCCATCTGACAGGGAGACGGGGTCTCCGACTAACAGGCGGGGGCGAGGCGGCAAAACCACCTTGAGGGGCTGCAGGACGAGGATACAGAGCCGGGTCCAGGCCGGAGCAGATGAGAGGACGGCTGCCCGTTCGCCACGGCGGGCAAGCCCGCCAGGGGGAGCAAACGTCCTTGGCGCGGGCCTTCCGGGACGATGGACCCCCTTGAATGGCTGCGGTTTGGCCACCCGACGTCTCGTGGATTTGCAGACGGGTTTGGGTTGGAGGTTTGTTCTTGCTTGGGAGGCTGATTCGCCCGCGCGTGCACGTAAGCACTTGTGTTTACGGTGTTTAGAGCCTATCCTAATGTCCCCCCTTACGCCTCGTCAAAAATGGGTGTTCTCGAGAAAAAAAGAGGTTGACAGTTGAACGGGGGTTGGTATACTCCCAAATCTCGACACTTTGTACATAGGCTGGCTTTGGGAAGCTGGCTAGCGATGCGTCCTTCCGCGGCCGAGTGCTTTTTGGAGGCGCGAGGCCGGACAAGGGGGATGTATTGTTTCATTGCAGGGCAAAGCCCACGGCTAGAGGCGGCGCATGGCAGGTGACTTGATTCGCATCCGCATGGAGGCATACGACCACCGCGTACTGGATCAGAGCGCGGCCGAGATTGTCGAGACCAGCAAGCGCACCGGCGCGCGGGTCAAGGGGCCGATTCCCCTCCCGACGCGCATCGAACGCTACACGGTCCTGCGGTCCCCGCACATCGACAAAAAGAGCCGCGAACAGTTCGAAATCCGAACGCACAAGCGCCTGATTGATATCGAGGAGCCGACCGTTAAAACGGTGGACGCGCTGAACAAGTTAAATATGCCCGCGGGCATTTACATTAAGATTAAGGCATAATGGGATGCCGGCGATTCTGGGAAAAAAGGCCGGAATGACCAGCGTGTTCGACGACCAGGGCCGGCAGGTGCCGGTCACGGTCATCGAAGCCGGTCCGTGCCAGGTCCTTCAGGTCAAAACGACCGAAACGGACGGCTACGGCGCGGTCCAGATGGGCTTCGAGGACCGGTCCGCGCGGCGGGCAAGTCGGCCTGAAGTCGGACACGCCAAGAAGGTGGGCGCGACGCCCAAACGGTTCGTCCGCGAGTTCCGGACCGACGACCTGGGAGGCTATGAGCCGGGCGGGACCGTGACCGTCGCCGACTTCGAGGGCGTGGACCTCGTGGACGTGGTCGGCGTGACAAAGGGCCGGGGCTTCGCCGGCGTCATGAAGCGCCACGGCTTCGCCGGCCAGTCCGCCAGTCACGGGACCCAGGCAAAACACCGCTCCGCCGGCAGCATCGGCGAAGGGTCCGGCATTCCGGGCCGCGGCGTGCGCAAGGGCAAACGCATGGCCGGACACATGGGCCACGCCCGCCGCACCGTCGAGCGCCTAAAGGTCCTCAAGGTGGACGCGGACGCGAACCTGCTCGTCGTCAAAGGCAGTGTGCCCGGCCCCAACGGAGGATACGTGCTTGTCCGAAACGCCAGGAAGGTCGGTGCCGCTGGTAAGTAGGGCGCCGTGTGAAGCGAGTCGGCATGATCGACATAACGGTTTACAACACGGACGGCAGCGAGGTGGACCGGGTCCAGGTGGACGAAGCCTGGTTCGGTGGAACGGTCCATATGGACCTGCTGCGCCTGGCGGTGCGGCGGCACGAAGCGGCTCAGCGCGTCGGATCGGCCCAAACCAAGAGTCGCGGGGACGTGGCGGGTTCGACCCGCAAGATTTACCGGCAGAAGGGGACCGGCCGGGCCCGGATGGGCCCGCGGCGCAACCCCATCCGCCGGGGCGGCGGCCACACGTTCGCCAAGCGCCCGCGCGACTTTTCTATCCGGGTGCCGAAGAAGATGCGCCGGCAGGCCCTCGACTCAGCCCTCTTGGCACGGATGCTGGATGCGGAGGTGCTGGTCCTGGACGGCCTGAACCTCCAGGAGCCGAAGACCCGCGAGGTGGCTCGGGCTCTGGAGGCCATTGGCGCCGAACGCAGTTGTCTTCTGGCGCTGCCGGAGCACGACAGCATCCTTTGGAAATCGGCCCGGAATCTAGCGCGCGTGCGTGTGCGGCCGATTGCGGACCTGAACGCTTATGACGTCCTCTGGCCGAATCGCGTTGTCTTCACGCGCGCGGCGTTCGAGGCGCTTGTCGAGTCGAGGAAGAACTGATGGATCAGTACCAGGTTGTCATCAAGCCGCTTATCACCGAGAAGGGAACGGCCCAGAACGAGGAACTCAACCAGTATGCGTTTCAGGTCCACGCGCGTGCGAACAAGAAGCAGATTCACGAGGCGATCGAGAAGATTTACGAGGTCCGGGTCCTGAAAGTTCGGACGATGAAGCGCCGCGGCAAGCAGCGCCGCTACCGTTACACGCGCGGCCGGACGGCCGGCATGAAGAAGGCCGTCGTGACGCTGCATTCGGAAGACCACATTGAACTGTTCTAACTGCGGCGACGGGTGAGCAGGATGGCCATCAAAAAACACAAACCGACCAGCGCAGGGCGGCGCAACTCCTCCGTCCAGGACTTCTCCGACCTGACGAAGAAGCGGCCCGAAAAGAGTCTGACGGAGCGGATTTCGCGCAGCGGGGGCCGCAATAATCAGGGCAGGATCACCGCGCGGCACCGGGGCGGCGGCCATCGCCGGCTCTACCGCATCGTCGATTTCAAACGCGACAAGGACGGCGTGCCCGGCAAGGTGGACGCCATCGAGTACGATCCGAACCGCAGCGCCCGCATCGCCCTGATTCACTACGCCGACGGCGAGAAGCGGTACATCCTGGCGCCCGACGGCCTGCGGATAGGCCAAAGGATAGAAAGCGGCGAACGCGTCGAGCCGCGAACCGGCAACGCTATGCCGCTTGCCAACATCCCACCGGGCCTTCCGGTCCACAACATCGAGTTGGTGCCCGGCAGCGGAGGAAAACTGGTCCGCGCGGCCGGGCGGGCGGCCACGCTCAGCGCCAAAGAGGATCCGTGGGCGCATATTATTCTACCAAGCGGGGAGACGCGGCGGGTCAGGCTCCGATGCCGCGCCACCATCGGCCAGGTGGGCAACGCCGACCACAGCCGCGTACGCGTCGGCAAGGCAGGCCGGACGCGGCACAAGGGCCGCAGGCCTCACGTCCGCGGGTCGGCCATGAACCCCGTGGATCATCCGATGGGCGGCGGCGAAGGACGCCGCTCGGGTGGCCGTGACCCCGTCTCGCCGACCGGCGTCCTTTCCAAAGGCGGAAAGACCCGCAAACGCCGCAACCCGACCAACGCGCACATTATTCGGCGGCGACGCAGCAGGCGCTATGGGGAAGCCAAAATAGGATAAGCGAGGAACATGCCAGATGGGACGTTCGACGAAAAAAGGCCCCCACGTTGACTTGAAACTCCTGCGAAAAGTTCAGCGCATGGAGGAGTCGGGCGCCCGCGAGCCGATTAAGACGTGGGCCAGGGCGTGCACCATCGTGCCGGAGTTCGTCGGCCACACGTTCCTGGTTCACAACGGCCGCACGCACATTCGTGTGTTTGCGACCGAGGAGATGGTGGGGCACAAGTTGGGTGAGTTCGCCCCGACGCGGACGTTCCGTGGTCACGGCGGAAGAAGGGCGGCGGAAAGCGCAGCCCCGAGGGCCAGATAGGCGAGCGGGCGGCGCTGCGGCCGGACCGGCCGCCCTACTTGAGGTGAGAGGTGTGACGCATGGGATATCGTGCGAGTCACCGATTCGCGCGGATCAGTCCGCGAAAGGTAGGCCTCGTGATGAAGATGATCCGGGGGCTCCCCCTGGAGGAAGCGCTCCAGGTGCTGGACCTCAGCCCCCAACGGGCGGCGAAACTGGTGGCCCGCGTCCTTCGTAGCGCGATGGCCAACGCCGACGAGCAGGAGGCGGACCTCGAGGCACTTTATGTCGCGGACGCGCGGGCCGAGCAGGGGACAGTGTACAAACGCGTGATGACTCGCGCGCGGGGGGCGGCGGACACTTTGAGGCGGCCGACGTGCCACCTCGTCGTCGAACTGGAAGAGAGTCGGAAGTAACCGCTCGGAGGCAGGGCCAGACTTATGGGACAGAAGGTTCATCCAACCGGCTTTCGCATCGGCATCACGGAACCTTGGCGCAGCCGATGGTACGCCCCGAAGCGGACGTTCGGGCATCTGCTCGTCGAGGACGAGAAGATTCGAAAGTTCGTGAAGTCGGGTTACGGGTTTGCGGCGATTTCGAAGGTCGAGATCGAGCGGACCCGCGAGGAGGTGAAAGTGGTGCTCCATTCGGCCCGGCCCGGCCTCATTATCGGCCGCAAAGGCGCCGAAGTGGACCGCCTGCGCGGGGAACTGGAGGATCTGACGGGCCGGCGGATTACGGTGAACATCGTCGAGGTGCGCAGACCGGAACTGAGCGCCCAGTTGGTGGCCGAGGGCGTCGCCCAGCAGTTGGAACGGCGCTCCCATTTCAGGCGGGCGCTGAAGCAGGCCGCCGACGCCACGATGGCGGCCGGCGCCAAAGGCGTCAAGATCCGCGTCGCCGGCCGACTCGGCGGCACCGAAATGAGCCGCACGGAAACCACGCTCCGCGGCAGCATTCCGCTTTCGACGCTTCGCGCACATATTGATTACGGCTTTGCCGAGGCCCGGTGCACCTACGGGGTCATCGGCGTGAAGGCGTGGATCTATCTGGGCGAATATTCCGACGAGGAACAGGAGGCCGGCGATGGCACTGATGCCTAAGCGAGTCCGCCACCGCAAGAGCCAACGCGGGCGAATCAAGGGGCAAGCGCAGCGCGGCAACTATGTGGCGTTCGGCGAATACGGCCTCCAGGCGCTGGAAGGGGCCTGGATCAGCGCCCAGCAGATCGAGGCCGGCCGCGTCGCCGCCACCCACTTTCTCCACCGTGAAGGGAAACTGTGGGTCCGAATCTTCCCGGACAAGCCCATCAGCAGCAAGCCCCTTGAAACCCGCATGGGCAAGGGCAAAGGCGAGCCGGATTACTGGGCCGCCGTCGTGCGGTCCGGACGGATTCTTTACGAGTTGGGCGGCGTGCCGGAGGACCTCGCGAAGCAGGCCCTGCGGCGCGTGGCGCACAAGATGCCCATTCGGTGCCGCATGGTCTATCGCCGTCGGCACACGTAGCGACCGGCTGAGGGACCGACATGAAGCCGCGAGAAATACGCGAGATGTCCGAAGAGCAGATCCGACAGGAACTGGCGGCCCTGGAGCGCCGTGTCTTCGACCTCCGGACGCAGGCCGAGACCGAGGAACTTCAGATTTCCAGCGAACTGCCCAAGGCCCGGCAGGACATTGCGCGGATGCGGACCATCCTGAGGGAGCGGGAATTGGCCGGCCGGGCCCAAACGGTCGAAGGCGGTGAGGAGCACAAGACGCCATGAGCGGACTCCGGGGAAAACGGCGCCGCATTCGTGGCGTGGTGGTCAGCGACCGTGCCGCCAAGACAATTACCGTGCGGGTGACGCGGTATCGCCAGCATCCGAAGTATGGGAAGCGGGTTCGCCAGGACCGGAAAATCCACGCCCATGACGAGAACGACGAGGCCCGTGCCGGGGACGTCGTCGAGATCGTCGAATGCCGTCCGATGTCGCGGACCAAGCGATGGCGGCTCGTCGGCGTGATCGAGCGGAATCCGGATCAGGCTGTCGCGACGTCGGCCCAGTCCCAAGCCGAGGAGAACCCGGCCGAGTAGGCTGAAGGGACCGGCGCGATGATCCAGATGCAGAGCATCCTCGACGTGGCGGACAACACCGGCGCCAGGACCGTCCGGGTCATCCAGGTGCTCGGCGGATCGACCCGCCGCCGCGGCCACGCCCGGAAGACGGCCGGTGTCGGCGACGTCGTCATCGCCTCGGTCCAGAAGGCGACGGCCGGAGGCGAGGCCAAGAAAGGCGAGGTATGCCGGTGCGTGGTTGTCCGAACGCGTTATCCGACGCGGCGGCTGGACGGATCGTTCGTCCGTTTCGACCGCAATGCGGTCGTGCTGATTGACAAGGACGGCAACCCGCGCGGGACCCGCATTTTCGGCGCCGTGGCGCGGGAACTGCGTAACAAGCGGTACATGCGGATCGTCTCACTTGCCGGTGAGGTTGTCTGAAAGGAAGCAGGACGCACGATGAATGTTCGACGCGACGATACGGTGGAGGTGACCACCGGCGACGACAAGGGCGCGCGCGGCCGCGTCCTCCGCGTGGACCCGAAGAAAGGCTGCGCCATCGTCGAGGGCGTCAACCGGGTGTACCGGCATCTGCGCCGGTCGCGGAAGAACCCGCAGGGCGGGCGGCTTGAGATTGAGGCGCCGCTACGGCTGTCGAACTTGCTTCCCGTTTGTCCCAAGTGCGACAAGGCCTCACGCGTCGGCTTCCGAAAAAGCGAGAATGGCAAGAAGCACCGGTTCTGCAGGCAGTGCGGCGCATCCTTAGGGGAGTTATAAAAGAGAATGCCGCGATTGCTCGAACGCTACCGCGAGACGATCGTCCCCTCGCTCCAGGAGAAACTGGGGCGGCGGAACGTCCTCAGCCTGCCCCGGCTCGAAAAAATTGTCGTCTCGATGGGCCTGGGCAAGTCAAGCGACGAGCCGAAGCGCATCGAGGCCGCCGTCAAGGACCTGGCAACCCTGACGGGCCAGCGCCCTGTCTTGACGAAAGCGAAGAAGAGCGTTGCGGCCTTTCACGTTCGCCAGGGCGTGATGGTCGGCGCGATGGTGACGCTGCGCGGCCGGCAGATGTACGAGTTTCTCGACCGGCTGATTAACCTGGCCATCCCGCGGGTTCGCGACTTCCGGGGGCTGGACCCCGCGTCGTTCGACGGGCGAGGCAACTATTCGCTGGGCCTCAGCGAGCAACTGGTTTTCCCGGAAATCCGGGTGGACGACGTCAAGTACCAGCAGGGGATGAACATTACGATCGTGGTCAAGAACAGCCGGTCGGACGAGGAGTCCCGGTTTCTGCTGGAAGGCTTCGGATTTCCATTCCGGCATGACGGCGGATGATGGCGGAGAGTGCATGACAACGAAGGCACAAAGGAATCGTGCGAATCGCGAGCCGAAGTTTGCGACGCGGCGAGTCCGGCGTTGCGAACTGTGCGGCCGGCGCCGCGGCGTGTACCGCAAGTTCAGCGTCTGCCGCATCTGTTTCCGCAGACTGGCGCTCCAGGGACGGATTCCCGGCGTTCGCAAGGCCTCCTGGTAAATGGCGAAGGAGAAATAAGGGCGATGACCAACGACCCCATCGCCGACATGCTGACCCGCATTCGCAACGGACTCCAGCGGCGCAAGGGCACCGTGGATGTCCCCGCGTCGAAGGTCTGCCGGGGTATCCTCGCTGTCCTGCGCGCGGAGGGCTATATCCGGGACGTGGATGTGATTGACGATGGAAAGCAGGGCGTGATGCGGGTCCACCTGAAGTACGGGCCCGACGGGGAGATGATCGTCACGCACCTGCGGCGTGAAAGCAAAACGAGCCGACGCGTTTACAAAAAGGCCGACGAAATCACGCCGGTCCTGGGTGGCCTCGGCGTGGCAATCTATTCGACCCCGGAAGGCATCATCAGCGACCGGCAGGCCCGGCGGCTGAACGTCGGCGGCGAGTTGCTGTGCACCGTGTGGTAGAAAACAGCGGCCGAACGAAAAGGTGAAAATCGGATGTCCCGAATCGGCAAACAACCGGTTCCTGTGCCCGAAAAGGTCAACGTGACCGTCAAGGGGAACACCATCAGCGTCGAAGGCCCCAAGGGCGGACTCGACTGGACCTTCGACCGTGACATGACGGTGGCTTTTGACGAAGGCGAGCGGCGGATTACGGTCCAGCGCCCCAGTGACCAGCGCCGCCATCGGTCCTTGCACGGCCTGACGCGCGCCCTGATTGCCAACATGGTCAAGGGGGTGACGGAAGGATACGAGCGGCGGATAGAACTGTACGGGACAGGCTTCTCGCTCGGTGTGCAGGGCAAGAAACTGGTGATCCATTGCGGCCTTGCCCAACCGATTGAGAAAACCATCCCCGAGGCCCTGGAGGTGGTGGTCGAGACGCCGAGCACGCGGGGCAACGATACGCCGGCCGTGATGGTTGTCCGCGGGTGCGACAAGCAACTGGTGGGCGAATTCGCCGCCGAGGTCCGGCATCTGCGGCCGCCGGAGCCGTATCAGGGCAAGGGCTTCCGCTACGCGGGCGAGCAGATTCGCCGCAAAGCAGGCAAAACGTTCGTCGGGGGTGGTGCCACATAATCGGACCCGCAGGACGCTGGACAGAGGAACTTCGACCGCAATGATAGATGCGGCGCAAAAACGGGCACGCTTGAAACGGCGACACCGGCGGGTGCGCAAGAAGGTCGAGGGGACCCCGGACCAGCCGCGCCTGTGCGTCTATCGCAGCCTGAAGCATCTCGGCGCGCAGGTGATTGACGACATGGCAGGGCGGACGCTGGTTTCCGCCAGCACGCTCAGCGAACCCCTCCGCAAGACGCTCAAGCAGACGGGCAATTGCGAGGCCGCCGCCAAGGTGGGCGCCCTGCTGGCCGAACGGGCCAAGAAGGCCAGTGTCAAGAGGGTCTCTTTCGACCGCGGCGGGCGAAAGTATCACGGCCGCATCAAGGCGTTTGCCGAAGCCGCACGCAAGGGCGGACTCCAGTTTTAGCGCGATGCTGGTTTGGAGGAACAAAGCGCGTGGCAACCAAGCGGGATAAATTTTTCGGCGGCACCGGAGAACTGCAGGAAACCGTCGTCGCGACGAATCGGACAGTCAAGGTCGTCAAGGGGGGGCGGCGGTTCAGCATCAGCGCGCTGGTCGTCGTCGGCGACCGCCGCGGGCGGGTCGGCATCGGCTATGGCAAGGCGACCGATACACCCCTGGCTATCGAAAAAGCCGTCGCCGAAGCCGGGAAGAACCTGAAACAGATTTCCCTTAAGGGCGATACCATCCCCCACGAGGTGATCGGGCATTTCGGTGCCGCGCAGGTGTACATGCGTCCAGCGGGGCACGGCACGGGCGTGATTGCGGGCAGCGGCGTGCGGGCCGTCTGCCAGATGGTCGGCATTCGTAACATCCTGACGAAATCCCTCGGCAGCAACAATGCCGTTAACCTCGTCAAGGCCGTGATGAATGGACTTGAGCGGCTGAAGGACGCGAAGGAGGTGTCGCGGCTGCGCGGGGTCCCGCTCGAGGAACTCGTGCCGGCGCTGGCGGCCGAGAGTGAACCGGCCGAGGCGGAGGCGGATAAAGGGCAGGCGACGTGAACCTGACGGACGTGAAAAAGAGCGGCAAGCGGCACTCTGGGCGCAAGCGCGTCGGCCGGGGCATTGGCTCCGGCCACGGCAAGACGAGCGGACGCGGCCACAAAGGCGCAGGAGCCCGCGCGGGCTGGTCCCACCGACCGACCTACGAAGGCGGCCAGATGCCCCTGTTCCGCCGGCTGCCGAAGCGCGGGTTTTCCAATGCCCCCTTTGCCACACCCGTTCACGTCGTGAATGTCAAGGACCTGAACCGTTTTCGCAAAGGAACCAACGTGGGGCCGAAGGAACTGCGGGAGGCGGGCCTGGTGAAGGGCCGCCTTTTCCGGCTCAAGGTCCTGGGCAAGGGCGAATTGACCAAGGCGCTGACGGTCCGGGCCCATGCGTTCAGCACGGGCGCGATGGAGAAGATTGCGAAAGCGGGCGGCCAGGCGGAGGTGATCGAAGCGTGATCCGGTCCCTGCTCAACGTCTTCAAGATTCCCGAGTTGCGCCGGAAGATCCTCTTCACACTGGCGATCATCGCCGTCTTCCGGCTCGGCTCGTATATCCCGATTCCGGGCACGCACGCCGAGTATCTGGACAACCTACTGGCGAGGGAAGGGCAGGTCGGCGAAGGTGGCGGCGGCCTGGCCGACTATCTGAACTTCATCGCGCGGATTACGGGCGGAAGTTTTCAGCCGTTCCTCTTTGCCCTCGGCATCATGCCCTACATCAGCGCCTCGATTATTCTGCAGTTGATGACCCAGGCGGTTCCATCGCTGGAACGCCTGGCCAAGGAGGGAGAAACCGGACGCCGAAAAATCAACGAATACACCCGCTACCTGACGGTCCTGCTGTGCGTGATTCAGGCGTCGTTTATCACCTCTGCGAACAATAGTTACGGCCCGACGGGGTGGCGAGGCATCGATAGTTCCGTCCTCTACTATTTCGTCTGCATCACGGCGATGACGGGCGGCACGATTTTCCTGATGTGGCTGGGGGAACTGGTGGACGAGTTCGGCATCGGCAACGGCATCAGCCTCATCATCATGGCCGGCATCGTGGACCGACTGCCGGCCGTGGCGGGTTATCTGAGGCAGAACGCGACGCTCGAGTTCCGTGCCTTCGACGCATCCGACAGGATCGGCATCGAAACCGTGATGCTCCTGGGGGCGATGTTCGTGGCGATTATCCTCGGGGTGGTCCTAATCACGCAGGCCCAACGCCGGATTCCGATCCAGCAGGCGAAGCACACGCGCGGCCGGCGGATCTATGGCGGCCAGCGCCAGTATCTGCCGCTTCGTGTCAATCAGGCCGGCGTGATCCCAGTCATCTTCGCCTCCAGCCTTCTGATGCTCCCGATGTATCTGTTCGACGCGCTCCGGGGCTGGTGGAACAACGCCTTCACAGTGGAACTGACGGCCGCCTTCCGGATGGATAGCCCCGTGCGCATTCTGGTCTATGTCGCCCTAATTTATCTGTTCTGCTATTTCTGGACCGCGATTCAGTTTCAGCCCCGCGAGATGGCTGACAATCTGCGCGATTGGGGAAGTTTCATCCCCGGCATGCGTCCCGGCAGGCGAACGGCCGAGTACATGGAACGGGTCATGAACCGAATCACGTATGTCGGCGCCGGGTTCCTGGCCTTCGTCGCCATCCTGCCGATCGTCGTCAGCATGCAGACGGGTGTGAGCATGCTCGTCACCGGCTTTTTGGGCGGCACGGGGCTTCTGATTATCGTCAGTGTCGCGTTGGATTTGGTCCAGCGCATCGAGTCGCACCTGATTATGCGCCATTATGAAGGGTTCCTGGCGGAAGGTCGGGTGCGAGGACGACGAGGTTAGCCGCGGGGGACGGAAGCGTGCGACTCGTTTTTCTGGGACCCCCGGGGGCGGGGAAGGGGACGCAGGCCAAGGCGGTGGCCGTTGCATACGGCGTGCCGCACGTGTCGAGCGGTGACATCTTCCGCGGCGAAATCGACCGCGACACCCCGCTCGGGCGGCAGATACGCTCGTATCTGGAATCCGGCAACCTGGTGCCGGACGACGTGACAACCAGGGCGGTGGCCTCGCGTTTGGCCGAGGACGATTGCCGCGAAGGCTGGGTCCTCGACGGATTTCCTCGGACCGAGGGCCAGGCCGAGGCGATGGACGAGGTGCTCGAAGCGTCGGAGACGAAACTCGACGCCGTGATTTATCTCGATCTGGATGCGGAGGTGATTGTCGAGCGGATGGGCGGCCGGCGGGTCTGTCCAAAATGCGGGCGGTCATACCATGTGGAACATATTCCGCCGCCCGCAGGCGGACGGTGTGAATCCTGTGGCGCCGCGCTGGTCCAGCGTGACGACGATGAGCCGGAAACGGTGCGGCAGCGCCTGGTGACGTACGAGCGCCAGACCGCACCGCTGGTGGATTATTACGAACGCCGCGGATTGCTCGTGCGCGTCGGCGGCGAGGGAACCCCGGACGAAGTCGGGGCGAGGCTCTTTGAACAACTGAAAACTGTCAAGGGCACCCGACCCGGTTGAGCCATGGCCATCCGTCCGAAGAGTGCCGAGGCGATTGAGCACATGAGGCGGGCCGGCCGGACCGTGGCGAAGGTGCTGGAGCGGCTGGAGGAGATGGCCCGGCCGGGCGTCACGACCGCCGAACTGGACCGCGAGGCCGTGCGGATCATACGCGAGCCGGGCGCCACGAGCCTGTTCCTGGGCCAGCCGCATCCGCGCGACGGACGGTTATATCCCGGGAACATCTGTGTCTCGCTGAACGAGGAACTGGTTCACGGCATCCCCGGGCCGCGGAAGATCGCCGAGGGCGACATCATCTCGGTGGACGTCGGTGTCAAGCAGGAAGGCTGGTGTGCCGACGCCGCCCGGACCTTTGCCGTCGGGCGCGTTCCGGACCGTGTTCGGAAGTTGCTGGAGGTGACGGCCGAGACGCTCGAGATCGTTCGCACCGAAGCGCGGGCGGGCGTCTTGTGGTCGGCTGTGGCGAGCCGGATCGAGGACCTCGTCCGGCGGGCCGGGTTTTCGATCGTGACCGATTACGTCGGCCACGGAATCGGCCGCCATATGTGGGAAGAACCCAAGGTGCCGAACTTCGTCAGCCGCGACCTGTTGCGGAACGACTGGATCTTGATTGAGGGGATGACGATGGCCGTCGAACCGATGGTGAACCTCGGCGGACACGCCGTCCGCGAGAAAGACGACGGGTGGACGGTGGCGACTGCCGACGGTCGGCCATGTGCCCATTTTGAGGATACTTTTGTCGTCCGTCGAGACGGGGCGGAGCCCTTGACGCGGGTTGAGACGGTTCCAAAGGGAGGATAAGTCCGAGACATGGCCAAGGACGTCATCCGAATGGAAGGGGAGGTGACCGAAGCGCTGCCCAGCGCGGTGTTCCGTGTGAGACTGGAGAACGGGCACGAGGTGCTGGCACACGTTTCGGGGCGGATGCGGATGCATTATATTCGCATCCTGCCGGGCGACCGGGTGACGGTCGAGTTGTCGCCCTATGACCTTTCCAGAGGGCGGATTACGTATCGCACGGGCTGACCGGCGTTCGGCCCGGCCTGGGGTGGAGCAAAGAGAGGCGCTCTGGCGATGAAAGTTCGGAGCAGTGTTAAGCGCATTTGCGAAAACTGTAAGGTCATCAGACGCCGCGGCGTCGTGCGCGTTATTTGCACCAACCCGCGCCACAAACAGCGCCAACGCACGAAGGCGAAGGCAAGGAGGTAAGGTATGCCCCGTATCGCAGGTGTGGATGTGCCCGGTGACAAGACGACCTGGTGCGCACTGACAAGGATTCACGGCATTGGACGGAGGTCGGCCCTTCAGATCTGCAAGGAAGCCCAAATCGATCCGAACGGGCGGGCCCGGGACCTGACGGAAGATGAAGTCGGCCGGATTGCTGCCGCCATCGACCGGGGTTACGTGGTGGAAGGGGCGCTGCGGCGACAGGTGCTCCAGAACGTCGCCAGACTCCGGGACATCGGCTCCTATCGCGGCCTGAGGCACCGGCGGGGGCTTCCGGTACGCGGCCAGCGTACCCGGACTAATGCGCGGACACGCAAAGGACCCCGCAAAACCGTCGCCGGTAGGAAGGGTGTCAAGGACCTCCATTAGCCCTTTGAGGGAACAGCCGCCGCCGGTCCGGGTGGCGTGAATGCGGAGACAAAATGGCGAAGAAAAGAAAAACGAAACGAAGCGTGGCCAAGGGCGTGGCGCACGTCAAGGCCACCTTTAACAACACCATGGTGACGATTACCGACCCGTCCGGCAACGTCCTGTGCCAGGGCTCGGCCGGCACGATCGGATTCAAGGGTAGCCGCAAGTCCACGCCGTTTGCGGCCCAGCGCGCGGCCGAGGCGTGTGCGGAAAAGGCAATCAAAATGGGAATGCGCGAGGTCGAGGTCAAGGTCAAGGGTCCGGGCAGCGGCCGCGAGTCGGCCGTTACGGCCCTTCAAGCCGCCGGCCTGAAGGTCAGCAGCATCGAGGACGTGACCCCGATCCCGCATAACGGATGCCGCCCGCGGAAACGCAGGCGCGTCTAACCCCTGCGGACATGGAGAGGAAGAATCGGATGGCGCGATACACCGGACCCGTTTGCCGGCAATGTCGAAGGGCCGGCATGAAGTTGTACCTGAAAGGCGAGCGGTGTGAGACCGCCAAGTGCCCCATCGAGAAGCAGTGGCGCAACAAGCCGCCGGGCATGCACTTTTGGCGCCGCCGCCGACCTAGCGAATACGGTCTGCGGCTCCGCGAAAAACAGAAATTGCGCCGATACTACGGCATTCTGGAGCGCCAATTCCGCCGAATCTTTGCGGAGGCGGCGCGCGGCAAAGGATCAACCGGCGAGCGGCTCCTCGTGCTGATGGAATGCCGCCTGGACAACGTTCTGTATCGCCTCGGATTCGCGCCCAGCCGACGGGCGGCGCGCCAGTTGGTGTCCCACGGTCACGTGCTTCTGAACGGGAGGAGAACCAACATGCCCGGACAAAAAGTCCGCGCGGGCGACCGGGTCGAGATCCGCGACCGCAAGTCCAGTCGCGATCTCGTGCAATCCTGGGCCGGCGAGGGGGAGGGACGCATGATCCCGCAGTGGCTGGAGGCCGACCCGGCGCAGTTCCGAGGCGAGGTCAAAGCCATGCCGACACGGGACGAAATCTCCTTCCAGATCAACGAGCAACTGATCGTCGAGTTTTGCAGCCGCTAACCATAGGTGAGGAGGCAAACCAGTGATGCGGATCAGATGGAAGGGTCTTGAACTTCCGACACGTGTCGTCCCGGACACTGGGACCGCGACCGACACGTACGGGCAGTTCGTCGCCGAGCCGTTCGAGCGAGGCTTTGGCGTGACCATCGGCAACAGCCTCAGGCGCATCCTGCTTTCCAGCCTTGAAGGCGCCGCCGTCACGGGGGTCAAGATCGAAGGCGTCCTCCACGAATTTTCCAGCATCGATGGTGTCGTCGAGGATGTCACCGACATCCTGCTGAACATCAAGGGACTCGTCGTCCGCATCGAGGGCGACGAGCCGCGCATCATCACTCTCGAGGCCGCGGAGGCCGGCGAACTGACCGCCGCCCAAATCCAGACCGACCCCAACGTGGAAGTGATTAACAAAGATCACCTCATCGCCACCCTCTCCAGAGACATTGACTTCCGCGTCGAGATGCGTATCGCGAAGGGGCGGGGATACATCGCCGCCGAAACCGATACGCCCGAAGAACAGGAGATCGGCTACATCCCTGTGGACAGCCATTTTTCGCCCGTCGTGCGGGTCCGCTACCGGACCGAGGATACCCGCGTCGGCCGGCGAACCAATTACGACCGGCTCATCATGGAAATCTGGACGAACGGAACCGTCTCGCCCGAGATGGCGTTGGTTGAGGCCGCCAAGATCCTGCGCAAGCACCTCAACCCGTTCATCGAATACTTCCAGCCCGGAGAGGAACTGGGTGTCGAAGCCGCTCCCGAAGCCGAAGAGGCCCCGGCCGCCGAAGAATACGTCTCCGAACTGGAACGCAAACTGGCCATGCCCATGAGCCAGTTGGAACTCTCGGTCCGGGCTCTGAACTGCCTGGAGGCCGAGAACGTCATGACCGTCGGCCAATTGGTCCGCCTCAGCGAGGACGACGTGTTGAAAATCCGCTCGTTTGGGAAAACCAGCCTCCGCGAAATCAAGAGGAAACTAGCCGACCTCGGCCTGTCGCTCGGAATGGACCTGGAGGGGGTGACGGCCGGTGGCGGCGGGGGTGCCTAATGCGCCATCTGAAACAGGGAAGAAAACTCGGGCGAACCTCCAGCCATCGGACCGCCATGCTGAGGAACATGGCGGCCAGCCTCATCGAACACGAGGCCCTCACAACCACCGTGCCCAAAGCCAAGGAAGCCCGCCGGTTCGTCGAGCGCCTGATTACGCTGGGGAAGCGCGGCACATTGGCCCACCGGCGCCGAGCAGCGTCGCGGCTCCAGGATGAGCGCCTTACGAAGAAACTCTTCGAGGAGGTTGCGCCGCGCTTCGCCGACCGCCCGGGTGGCTACACCCGTATCGTCAAGTTGGCCAAGTTCCGCCAGGGTGACGGGACGCAACTCTGCCGGCTGGAACTCGTCGAGAAAAAAGAGGAAAAGAAGGAAAAGGCCAAAAAGAAAAAGGCCAAAAAGAAAAAGGCCAAAAAGAAAAAGGCCAAAAAGAAACAGGCCAAAAAGAAAAAGTAACCCAGCCGCACGCCCCTCGACAGACCCGGCGCGTTTTTTCCTGCGCCGGATCTGCGCGGAGGAACGTCCAATGGCCGATTGCATCTTCTGCAAGATCGCCGCCGGCGAAATCCCCTGCACGAAGGTCTACGAGGACGACCTCTGCCTGGCCTTTATGGACATCGGCCCCATTTCGCCCGGCCATACGTTGCTGATTCCAAAGCGGCACTACGAGACGATTATGGAAATGCCGCCGGACGAAGTTGCCCATCTGGCCGCGCGGATCCCGGCGCTGGCGGCGGCGGTCAAGGACACCGCCCAGGCCGAGGGAATCAACGTTCTGCAAAACAACGGCAGGTGCAGCGGGCAGGCCGTCCTCCACGTCCACATCCATTTCATCCCGCGCTGGCCGGAGGACGGGCTCGGCTTCCGCTGGCCCGCCAAAGAGGCCGACCCCGCGACGCTCGAAGAACAGGCCGAGGCGGTTCGCAGGAACCTCACCTAAGCCCTTGCGCCACGAGGACTTACAGGCCGCCCTCGGAACCGGTCCCGCTCGCCTGCGGCTCCTTCTCGTGGATGACGATCTCCCAGTCACCGGGGACGCCCGGGCGCTCGAAATCCTGTTCAGCAACCTGTGGATTCATCTCGATGTGATGGAAATCGATGGTGGTAATGTTCTCGCTCGTGTCCCACAGCCGCGCCCGCGTCGGCAGGTAGGTTTTCGCCTCGACCCACAGACAAATCCGCCCGTAGGACGCGGCCAGTTGGCTGCCTTTCTTCGGAACCAAGGCAAGCACGATGCGCTTGTCCTCGTCCGCCGCTTCCTCCTTCTTGTCGCGCGTGACATTGAAGTGCCTGAGCACATCCTCTTTCTTCTGACCGAACGGCATGGGCAACGGTGTCTTGCCGAGTTCGAAGGAATCAACCGGCGGTTCGTCGGGGAGCCGGACTTCCCAGATCACCAGTTGCCGGGTCGCGTCCTTCTTGTGGTAAAGGTTTCGCCCGTCAAAGATGAATGTTTCGCGCGGCTCGTCGATGAACTCGAACCGCAGACGGTTCGGCGCGCCGAACAGAAGTTTCCCCTTGCGATTCTGCACGTCTTCGTAAAGCGTCTGGTTGAGTTCGTAGTCGAACTTCGCGCGGAGCGTCTTGATTGTCTTGCCGGCGGCATCCATGCGGTCGAGCGCCTCGGCCGTCTCGGGCGCAAGCGCCGGCCCGACTTCAGGCTCCGCGCCGCAAGGCGCCGACCGGCCGCACGACAAGGCAAGTATCAGGAAGACGCCGACGGCAAGCACGGCACCCGAGAACCGTTCTTTCATGGTCTTGTTTCCTCCCCGCCGCTGTGTTTGGCGTGCCGCAGGCGTCCGATGCGCTGGGCAAGTGGCGGCAGCCCGCGCCACAGACCCAGCACCACCGTTGCCCCACCGATGCCCAGCACCCACTGCCACGTCATGTCGAACCGATCCGCAAGATACGCCAGCAGCAGATACCGCGGCCACCGTCCGATGAGCGACCCGAGAACGAACTTGACGCGACTGTAACCTTCGCTGACCGCCAGCAGCCGCACAAAATCCACCGGAATCGGCAGAAACGATGCGGCCGCCAGCGTCCCGAATGGTGCCCGATTGTACCATACCGCGAAGCGCTTGTAGAGGCCCGTCATGCGGACCCGGCGCACCGGCTTGTAGCGGTACAGAAATGTGAGGAGATAGTAGTCATGGAGATTGGCGATGGCCGTCCCGATGGCTCCGAGGGTGGCGACGAGGAGCGGAGGAACGCCGAGCCCCCCGCCGACCGCCGGCGCCGCCGCCCAGAGCACCACCGGCGTGGTCGGAAGCGGGCAGAACGTGCAGCAGATACTCAGGTACGCGAAGTAGGCCGCGAGCAGCGACAGGCTGGTGTCCGGGTAGAGCACCCTCACGCCCGCCAGAAGCGCAAGCAGCGCCGTGACGGGATAGAACCAGGCGCGAAAACGGATGGGCTCGTGCCTGAGGAGCCTCAGTTCCACCTCGTCCTGCACGGCAGGTTCAATTGCCCGCGAGTCGCCCATCTCGCATCCTCACAATGCGTTCGGCCCGTTCGGCCACCTTCTCGTTGTGGGTGACGAGGACCACCGTCTGGCCGGATTCCGCGTGAAACCGCCCGACGATATCCAGCACGCGCTCCGACGCCTCGGAATCGAGGTTGCCGGTCGGTTCGTCCGCCAGGAGCACGGGCGGCCGCGTCACCAGGGCCCGTGCGATGGCGACGCGCTGCTGTTCGCCGACGCTGAGTTCGCTTGGCTTCCTGCGCCGTTTCTCCTCCAGGCCGACGGCCCGGAGCATCTCGCGCGGGAGGTTTCCCGCCGGCCGGCGCCGAAGCCGAAGGGCCAGGGTCACGTTCTCCTCGGCCGAGAGCGTCGGCAACAGATTGAACTGCTGGAACACAAAGCCGATATGTCGCCGACGGAGCCGCGTGCGCTCCCTGTCACCAATTCGGCCCGTGTCGGCCCCCGCAAGCACTACCGTGCCGCCGGTCGGCTTGGCCAGCAGGCCCAAGAGATAAAGCAGCGTGCTCTTGCCACATCCGCTAGGGCCCATGATCGATACGAACTCGCCCCCGCGAAGGACCAGGTCCACGCTGCGAACGGCGGGTGTCTCCACGCCGTCCGAGCGGTAAATCTTCGTCAGGCCTCTGGCTTCCAGAATCGTTTCCATGTTGGACGTTTCGCCCACCGGATTCTATTCGTACCGTAGGCTGTCGACAGGGTCCTGATTGGCGGCGCGCATCGCAGGATGGACCGCCCCCAGTCCTGTGCCCACGGCCGCCAGCGCTGCTGCATACGCAAACCGCACCGCCGGAATGTTCACGGTCCAGAGCGGCTGAAGGTTCAGGACAAGCGCGCGGCTGCCCCACGTCAACAGGAACCCCGTCAGGATGCCGCCGGCGCAAATCAGGCCCGCCTCGGCTAGGATGAGGCCGAAAACCTGCAAGCGCGACGCCCCGATGGCCTTCAGAATCCCGATCTCGCGCGTCCGCTCGACCACCATCGTGTAAACGGTGAGCAGGATGACGAGAAAACAAACGAAGCCCGCGACGAACACCACCGCCCCGATTACCAGGTCCATGTCCACGAAACTGGCGGCCAGGACGTCGTAGTATTCGTCGAACGTAATGACGCGGAGGCCGCGGCTTTCGATTTCCTCGCGGACGGGCCCGACGTCGGCCGCGTTCGCAAGGCGCACGTAAAAGAAGGAGGCGCGGAGCCGGTCCTGGTTCATGATGCGGCTGACGGTTTCAATGGGCATGAAGACGCGTCCCGCGACGCCCTCGGTTGCGATGCCGACGATGGTGAACCGCCGACCCCATCTCTCGACCGTCTGACCGAGCCGGTAGTCGCCCGCGCGCGCCAGGCGCGTATCGATCACCATCTCCGGGCCGCCGCCGAGCGCCCGGCCCTCCACGATGCGATCCGGCCCGGCGAAAAACGACCAATCCTCCGGCCGGATGGCATAGACGTTCTGAACGCGACCGGCCATCTTGAGCGGCCACCGAAGGACCGGCACAGCGTGTTCGACGCCGGCAATCTCCTCCAGGTGGCGCTCGACTTTCTCGGCCGGCAGACCTCCGCTCAGGACCACCTGGTCGGACGCCGGCCACACCATCATGTGGGCGTCCACGTTCACGGTCCGGTCGGCAATCTCCCGGAGCATGCTCGTCAAACCCACGAGGACCAGGAACAGGGCAACCCCTACACCGACCGCCAGGACGCTGATGCAGGTGCGAACCTTGCGGGCTAGAATGTTCGCGACAGGCAAACGGACCACGACCGCTCCTCAACCGGTAAACGTTGCGGCGATTATAGGGGGAGAACTCGATAGGGGCAAGCACTGCACCCAGCCCGGGTCACGCCTCGCCGGCGAGCGATTCCAGGTGCTCCTGGACCTCGGCCAGGCTCCCGGTCGTCCAGGTGGCGTCGGCGGCCCAGTCCGGGACGGGGTCGCGGGCGAGGGCGATGGTGCGGCACCCGGCGGCCGCGCCCGCCTCGATGTCGAAACGGAAGTCGCCGACCACGACTGTTTCAGCCGGTGCAGCGCAGAGTGCCTGCATCAGGTGGTGAACCCCGTCGGGGCTTGGTTTCGGCCTGAGGTCTTCGCGGGCGACAACCGCGTCGAACACGAAGCCATGCCGGCGCGAAGCGCGCTCAACACTTCTGCGGCTGTTGCGCGTGAGGATGGCTATCTTGACGCCGCGCGCACGCAGCCATTCGACTAGTTCCTTCGCCCCCGGTGCAAGGCGGCTTTGAGCGGCGGCCTCGGCCTCGTGGCGCTCGAGGATCCGATTGGCCCGCGCCTGTTCGGCCTCGGACATCGTGGCCATGCCTTCGAGGATAGTCGTGCCCGGTTCCAGGCCGATCTCGGCCCGAATCGCATCGAAGTCAAGCGCTGCATCCAACAGCGTCCCGTCGAGATCGAAGATGACCAGTTTCAGCGCCATAATGGGGCCATCATGCCAAAGGTGTGGCGTCTCGTCAACCGCAGCGCCCGCGCGGCGCGCCTTGCTTTTTCTCCTTTCTGCCGATATAATCGTCGCCACAGGAGGGGGTCCACGCCTGTGACGCGGGGATTGGTTTTGAGAAAGACCCTCGGAGAACTTGCCAAGGAGGTCGGCGGGCGTCTGGAAGGCGACCCGGCCTGCGAAGTCGAGGGCCTGGCTGCCCTTGCGGAGGCAGGCCCGCGCGACGTGGCGTTCGTCGCCCACAAACGGTATGCCGCCGCCGCCGCAAAGTCCAGGGCCGCCTGCCTCGTCGTCCCGGAGGATTGGAGGGGCAATGCGGGCGAGGCCGCGCTGCTGCGCGTGGCGGATCCGAACCGGGCGACGGTCAGGATTGCCGAGGTCCTCCTGCCGCCGCTGCCCGTTCCCGGACCCGGCATCCACCCGAAGGCATCGGTGGCCGACTCGGCCGTCCTTGGCGACGACGTCCACATCGGCGCCTGCGCCGTCGTGGGGCAGGGGGCCCGCGTCGGTGACCGGACCCGTATCCGGGCCGGCGCGGCCGTGGCCGATGAGGCGACCATCGGCGCCGACTGCGACATCCACTCAGGCGTCGTCATCCGCGACCGCGTTCAAATCGGCGACCGCGTTATTATCCATGCCGGGTCGGTCATTGGCAGCGATGGCTTCGGCTACATAGCGGGCGAAGCCGGGCCGGAGAAGATACCCCAACTGGGGACGGTCGAGATCGCCGACGACGTTGAGATCGGCGCCTGCGTCACCGTGGATCGGGCCCGGTTCGGCGCGACGAGAATCGGCCGCGCGGTTAAGATCGACAACCTTGTCCAGATCGCGCATAATGTCCAAATTGGCGAGGGCACACTCATCGTGAGCCAAGTGGCCATCGCCGGCAGCGTCCGGATTGGCCGGGGCTGCGTGATTGCGGGCCAGGCCGCCATTGACGGGCACCTGGTCGTCGGCAACGGGGCGCAGATCGCAGCGAAGGCCGGCGTGACAAAGGACGTGCCGCCAGGCGCCGACGTGAGCGGTTATCCCGCCGGACCGCATCACGAAGTTCTACGGCGGGAAGCGGCAGTGCGGCGGATGGAAGAAGTGCTCCGGCGCCTGAAGGCGCTCGAGCAGCGCCTGGGCGACCTCGAATCGGGGGCGGAACGTTGAGTCGGCGCCAGCGGACCATCACGCGGGAGGCCGAGATCGGGGGCAGGGGGCTCTTCACGAGCCACCCGGTCCACTTGCGCTTCAAACCCGCCTCGCCGAACATGGGGCTGGTCTTTACACGCGTGGATCTGTCGCCGCCGGTTAAGATTTCAGCCACAATCCAGTCGGTCGCCAAGCGATTCAAGCGGACCAGTCTGGCGAACGGGGAAGTCGCGGTCGAGACGGCCGAGCATCTGCTGGCCGCCCTGGCTGGCCTCCAGGTCGACAATCTCCAGGTGGAACTCGACGGGCCGGAACTGCCGACGTGCGACGGGTCGGCGGCCGATTATGTGCGGCTGTTGACGCAGGCGGGGATCGTCGAGCAGGACGCCGAGCGACCCATCTTGAAGATCGTTGAGCCGGTGACCGTGCAGGAGGGTGACGCCGTTATCGCCGCCCTGCCGGGCTCGGAAGACGAACTGACAATCACCTATCATTTGGATTACGGGTCGGATGGTATCATTCCTCCGCAGATGTGCCATTTGCGGCTGAGCCCGGAGGTGTTTGCCGAGGAGTTGGCCGCCAGCCGCACCTTCATCCTGGAATCCGAGGTCGAGGACCTGCGTCGCCGCGGCTATGGGCCGAGCGCAACCTACGAGGACGTCCTGGTGTTCGGTCCCGGCGGGCCGATTGGGAACACACTTCGGTTTCCGGACGAACCGGTGCGGCACAAGATGCTGGATTTGATCGGCGACCTGTTCCTGCTGAACCGGGACGTGCGCGGCCGGATCGTGGCGACCAAGAGCGGCCACACGCTGAACCATCGGCTGATCCGCCGGCTCCAGGACCAAGGCGCGGGCCTCACGCCGGGGACGGGGGCCGAAACGCGGCCAGCGATGGACATCAGTCAGATCATGGACGTCCTGCCGCACCGCTATCCGTTCCTCCTGATCGACCGGGTGGTCGAGTTCGAAGAAGATCGCCGCGCGGTCGGCATCAAGAATGTTTCAATTAACGAGCACTTTTTCCAGGGCCATTATCCCGGCACACCGATTATGCCGGGCGTCCTGATCGTCGAGGCGATGGCTCAACTGGCGGGCGTGCTGCTCCTGCGGAGACTGAAACATACGGGTCAGGTGGCGATCCTGCTGAGCATGGATCGGGTCAAACTTCGCAAAACGGTTCACCCCGGCGACCAGTTGCGCCTCGAGGCGGAGGTGATTCGGGCCAAGGAAAACCGCGCCGAGGTCATCGCGCGGGCCTGGGTCGGCGACCAGGTGGCCGCCGAAGCGAAACTCCGGTTCATGCTTATCCCGGCCGAACAGGAACTATGAGAGACATCCATGGCAATTAGCGAACACGCAGTGGTGGATCCCAAGGCGAAAGTGGCCGACGGCGTCCAGATCGGCCCGTTCTGTTTCATCGGGCCGGACGCCGCGATCGGCGATGGAACGATTCTTCACCAGGGGGTGACCATCACGGGGCGCACACGCCTGGGCGAGCGCAACGTGGTTTACCCCCACGCCTCCATCGGCACGCCGCCACAGGATGTCTCCTATCGGGACCAGCCCACCGAAACGATCATCGGCAATGATAACGTCATCCGCGAGTGCGCGACGATCCATCGGGCCACGGCGAAGGAGGCCGGCGTGACGCGCGTCGGAAACGGCTGCTACCTGATGGCGTGCAGCCACGTCGCCCACGACTGCATCGTCGAAGACGAAGTCATCTTCGGCAACAATGTGCTGATCGGCGGGCACGTGCAGGTCGAGTTCGGCGCAAACCTGAACGGCGGCGCGGCCGTGCATCCCTTTACAAGGATCGGGCGGTTGGCGTATGTAGGCGGTCTGACGCGCATCGTTCACGACGTGCCGCCTTACATGATAGTCGAAGGCAATCCCAGCCGCGTGCGAGGACCCAACAGCATCGGGATGCAGCGCGCGGGGATTTCCGAGGAAGCGATTGGGTCGATTGCGAAGGCCTACCGGCGTCTGTATCGATCCGGGCGGCTGGGCCGGCGCCGAACCGAGGTGCTTGATGAGATGGAGCGAGAGGACGACTGGCCTGAGGAAGTTCGGTATCTGTGCGCATTCCTGCGCGCCAGCGCGATTGGCAGGCACGGCCGTTATCGGGAATCCTTGAGGAAGGGGCCATCCTCGTAGCATGTCCGAAAGGCTCCAGATCGCTCTCGTCGGTGCCGGGCATATGGGCAAACTGCATGCCTGCGCCTTGGGCGAGCGCGACGACGCGCTTCTGGCGGCCGTGTGCGATGTGGACCCTCGAGCCGCGCGCGAGGCGGCCGCGGTAAGCGGCGCGCGCGTCGTCGCGGACGTGCGCGACTTGCCCGAGGAGGTGGATGCGGCCATTCTGGCGGCGGCGACGTCGGCGCACAGGGACTTGGCGCTGGTGCTTGTGGGGCGACGTATAGCGCTGCTGGTCGAAAAGCCGCTGGCCGGAACGGCCGCAGAAGCCCGCGAAATCGCAGATGCCGCCCGCGATGCCGGCGCCGTCGTCCAGGTCGGCCATATCCTTCGCTTCGACCCTGTGACGCGCGGAATCGCCGGCCGCGAGATTCGTCCGACCGCCATCCAGGTCGTGTGGCGGTCTCAATTCACCGGCCGCAGCACCGACGTCAGCGTCGTCATGGACCTGATGATTCACGGGATTGATCTAGTTCTCGACTGGGTGGGCGAGATGCCGGACGAGATTAAGGCGACCGGGGAAACGGTCGAAGGGCCGCACCTGGACGTGGTGGACGCGCACCTTCGCTTTCCCGGTGGTTGTGTCGCCCACCTCTCGACCAGCCGCGTCAGCGAGACCGCGGAGCGGAGCATCCGAATCACCTCCGATTGCGAAGCCATTAATCTGGACTACGCGGCTCGAACGGTTAACGGGTCGCCGGTCAAAACCGAGCCGGACGCTTTGCGGGCCCAGTTGGCCTCTTTCCTGGCGGCAGTGCGCGGCGAACAGCCGGTGGCGGTTTGCGCCGACGAGGGCGCACGGGCGGTCGAAGTGGCCGAGCGAATCGGCGAGGCGGCGTGCCGATAGGGCAGGGACACGAAGCCCGCCTCTGCGGCAGAGGCGCGGTTGTCTCGGGGCCGCCATAAGGATAGAATGGCCTGTCTGCTTTGGCTGGGATTTGGCGCGAGGAAAAAGCGTGAACGGTTTGACGGAGCGAATCGGCGAGGCGGCGCTTCGGCGTATGCGCATCGAATTCTCGGAAGACGACCATGGGACCGTCCACACGACCGTGACCGGCCCGATGGGCGTGCGCCTGCTCCGCGTCAAGACGTGGCGCACGGCGGAGAAAAAAATCGCCTGCGAAGTCGCCGGGCCCCTCAAGGCGGTGTTCCAGGACAAGATCGACGCCTTTCTGGCCGTCATCAATCGCCTCAAGATTATCGCCGAGAAGGACGGGAAGAACGTCTACAACCTCTACAATCCGCCGATGCCGAGCCCGGCGGCCCTGAGGCCGTTCGAGCGGAAACTGCGGACGATGGCCGAAAAAATCGTATTCCCGGCCACGAGCACCCTGTCGGTGACGCCGCGATGCCCCTGCCGATGTGCCCATTGCTCGGCCGACCGCTTCGTCACCGACGAGCGACGGGAACTCACGACGGACGAACTCAAGCACGTCATCGACCAAGCGCTCGACCTGGGCGTCTGCACGATGATCTTCACGGGCGGCGAGCCGATGGTTCGCGCGGACCTCCCCGATCTGATCGCCAACACCGACAAGCACCGGGCTCACACGATGATTTTTACAAGCGGCGTGCTCCTGACCGAAAGGAACGTGGCTGGCCTGGCGGAAGCAGGCCTGGGCAGCCTGAACGTGTCCATCGACGCCGACACGCCCGAGGAGCACGACCGCCTTCGCCGCATGCCCGGCGCATTCAAGAAAGCGATGGAGGGCGCGAAGCGGGCGCGACGGGCAGGCATCCTGACCGGCATCTCGACCTACGGGAACCACGAGTCGGTCGAGTCCGGCAGGCTCGAGCGCTTGCTGCGGATTGCTCAGGACGAGGGTTTTCACGAAGTGACCATTTTCGATTGCGTCCCCACGGGCAAGTTTCTCTCGATGCCCGAGGTGCGCCTCGGCCGCAAGGATATCAAGCGCATCCGCACCCTTGCCGACAAGTATAACGAGATGGATCATCCGATGGGCATCATCGCCCAGTCGAAGGCGAACGCGTTCGACGGCGGGGGCTGCTTCGGCGCCTTCTCCCAGTTTTACATGACCTGTTACGGCGACGTCAATCCGTGCGATTTTAATCCCATCACGTTCGGCAACGTCCTCGAGGAACCGCTCGAAGCAATCTGGCAGCGCATGGTGTCGCATCCGGAGTTCGCGGCCCATCGCCTCTCGTGCCGCATGCAGTCCGAGCGCTACCGCAAGCAGTTCGTCGATCCGATTACCGACGAGGAGCGCCTCCCCGTGCCGATCGAGCGTCTCCCCGGCGACGGCACGATCCTGCCCGAAGACGCCGCTTGCTTGGACGCTCGCGGCTAGTTTGGTGCGGGCACATATTGCGTTTGGCCGATATGTTGGCGGGCGATTTTGGGTGGGTTTTGGCGGATTTTGGCCCGTTTTGGGGGCCGAATCGGGCCTGACGCTAGTGCCAGAGGGGTTGGCAGGCCGAAATGTCAAGATAGGCAAGGCGTTTTCGGGCGCTTTTTTCGACTTTTTTTCACTTTTTGGTTGGAATTGGGTCCGAATTGGCGCTTTTTGACCCCCTTTTTGCCCCCTACGCATGCCGATGTGATGATGCATCCGCGTGCGTGTTTCCGCCCTTCCCATCGGCCCTGCTCCATGCGTCCGTCGGCCCCAGACTGCCAAAATGGCAGAGGAAAACGGGGGAGGGAGAACGCGGAATGCGGCGTGCGGCCCGCCTTCGCCGAGGCTACGGCGGGTAAAATTGCGGATTGGGACGGCGAACGGCAGTGAAAGCGGTGCCGGGTCACCGCACTCCAAGGCGGCTGCGCCGCGAACGGCAACGGCAAGCGGCAGGTTTGTAGCGTCCGGGCCATGCCCTGGACGGAAGAAGCGACGGGCAGGCCCGGACGGAAACGGCCGCCGGGCATAAAGCCCGGCGCTACGGAATGGTCCCGGCGCGCCGGGATCCGTGCGCCGTAGCGCCGGGGTTTATCCCCGGCGCAAGGCTATGGTGGAACTACGGCGGGTGAAAACGCGGAACCGGGATGCCCTTGACGCGGCCGGTTAGGGGTGTCGCCAGAACTCCTGGTTAGCTAGGCTCTCCTCCTTTTGACCGCACAAGACGGTCTTCCTCGTACTGCTTCCATATAAGATTGGCCTTCGGCTCTCCGTGGAGCCACTGAAGCCACGCGATCGTCCTCGGGTTCCGCTTGGGCCCAAATAACCTGGCCACGAACCGCAAGCCAATCACGTAGAGGCACACTATACCCCATCTTCTAAGAACCCCAGTTAGGGTGCGTTCCACTGCCACCAAGAAAAGGATGATTACCCCGGCCCAGTACGAACCGCTCCACCCGCTCCACTTACTCCCCAGTATTATGGACAGAGCGCCATGCCCTATGAGCCCTGCATACACGACGAAGCGAAACAGGCCTATCCCCACTCTCTCCCAACGCGGTGCCGCCCTTCGCTCCAACTCCGGGTCCATACACTCAGGACTCACGAACTGTGCCGCCAGAAGCCTCTGGCAGTAATCGCGCGCAACATATGCCGCCAGAGCCATTACTATTCCCAGGGTCGGTACGCTGTATACAAAAGCTGTTCTGAAACAGGCTTCCACACCCTTCTCAAGATTCTCCTGCCCCATGCACCACGCCATCGCGAAAACCAAGAACGGCACCACCATTAGCACCAATGCGAAGACTGCCAGAAACACACCGGCGGCACGGTCATGCTTGCGCATATATGGGCGAGGCACCTTCCCATTAAACGGTGAGTAGGGTGATTCCTCTAACCCTGTCTGGATCGGGATGGCGCGGCGGCCTTCCGCCAAGAGCCCCAGGCTGCTATGGAGTCGCTCGCGCAGAATGGACACTGACCGCCAGTATCTGAACTTGTGCAGACGAGAGCGTCCGTACAGGCAGATGCAAAAGCAATTCAAGGCGAACAGTAAACACGTGACCAGGATTCCGATAATAGCGTATACGGGCATTATGTCGGCAAGCGCGGCCGTGACATACTGGGCATTATCTTCGCTTGCTTGCCGTATTGCATCGCAGTAATACCGCAAGCCGAAAAAGAGGTACGAGCATAGGCCGAGCACAACCACACCGACTATCTTGACATACAGCATGGACCGACGGTTGATATCGCGCACCTCCTCGTAGTAGAGCGTCATCTCAGCAAGGAGGTGTTGCGGCACATCCGCTGTGCTCCCTACAACAGGTTCACCCACAGCCATAGCAATCCTCAGTCGCGTCCAGGAAATGGGAGGAAATTGGCGTTCGGCGCGACCCGGTGCGAACCCCAATCCGGCCCGCCGTCTCAGCGGGCCTGGCACGACCTTACGTGGCCTACTTATACCTGTCAAGCACCGAAACGCCGATACGAGCGGACGCGGGCGAGTTCGACGCAGCGGGGGCGCATGAAGTCGATGTAGGCCTGGGTGGAGGCGTGTCGGGCCTCGAAGGACCGCTTCTCGCGCGTTTCGCCCCAAAAGACCTCGTAGTTGCGGTTGGAGTTGAACGAGGGGTCAATGTAGATGAGGTCCACGCAGGCGTCGGGGCAGTCGGCTAGTTTCTGACGGTTGTCGCCACAGTAGATGACGCGGGTGTCAAGGAGAGGGGAAGATTTCCCTCGCCGCGGCCAGCGGGCGCAAAGCCTATGTCATTTTCGTTTTCTTGAACCCGCCGACAACAAAGAAGCAGCCCCAAGCCCAAGAAAAGTAAGAGTTGATGGTTCTGGTATGAAGTCTATTGAAGGCTGAGACAGCGTTTCATCAGTTCCTGTAAACACCATCAGCACCTCGATATTTCCTTTCACACCAGCTATTATAAAATAATCTTTGTGATAATAAAACTCATCAGGTTCTGGAGTAAAAGATCCAGTACCTGTGTCTAATGTCCCATACCTATTGTTATCATTTGAGTCATATAAAATCATTATCCCAAAATTGCCCCCAACATTTTCAGAAGGGTTTTCATTTAAAACTAAACATAAAACATTATCTAAAGGATCAGTGTAATTTGGGTCACCATTATATATTCCTGATAACCAATTAGGGAATCCAGGAAATTGATCAGCATAACCAACAATTGCAGTTCCCGCAGGAGTTGTTTTTCCAAATCCTAAACTGCATCTCTTTGTTGGTGTTTCTCCATTTACTGTAAAGTTCCCTGGAAGAGAGATGCCCTGTGTTGTTGGAGGATATTGCGTAGAAAGCAATTGTTCAAATGAAGTTACATCAATCACGTCTCCCCTTGCTCTCGCTCCTCCAAAAGCAACAGTTCCCGCAACTAACGCAACTAATCCAGCTGTTTTTGTTGCTCTCCAAACTTTACTTGCTTTTTCTCTTACAGCCATAGTTGAAACCCCCTTTATCTATCATTGGCGCGCACACGCCTCGCCCATGTCAAAAAGGTTACCCTATTATTATAACCGAAATCGGCAAAAAAGCAAGCGCGTGGTGGCTCAAGATCGCCCAATTTTGCAACGGACGGGACGCAACCTATCCTAAGTGCAGCAATCATAAAGGGTTAGGCGCGCATCGGGTCGCCCACCGGCGCCTGGCGAAGGCAAACTCCTCCCACGTGAGACGAGGCTAACCACCTGTGAGAAAAGCACTTACCAACATTCCGCTAAGCGGCTGTTTCACAACCCTCTCCCCCAGCGGGAGAGGGCAGGGTGAGGGGGATAAGGGGCTTGATTCGAGGCGTTCACCCTCACCCCACCCCTCTCCCATCAAGGGAGAGGGAGTTATGAAACAGCCGCTTAGGAACCCAACTCAAAATGGGTGTTCTCGAGCGTGGTGGAGGTGGCGTGGGAAGCGCCCCATGAACAAGAAGGTTGACGGCCGTGGCACGATGCTCTAGAATGTGGCAAGGCGGGTGGGAGAACCGACGATGGGTAAACTGGTCCGGTTCGGTGTTTCGATGGACGAACGGCTCCTCAAAACGCTCGACAAGGTGGTCGAGCGGCGCGGATACCCGACTCGCAGCGAAGCCATCCGCGACCTCGTCCGCACCGAGCAGGTGCGCGACGTATGGCAAAAGGGCAAAGGGGCGGTCGTCGGAACCCTGACCCTCATCTACGATCACCATGTCCGCGAATTGAACGAACACCTCGTGAACCTGCAGCACGATCACCAGAAAATAGTTCACTCGACCATGCACGTGCACCTGTCGCACAGGATGTGTCTTGAGGTGATTGTCCTGCGCGGCCGGCCGCGCCAGATTCAGCGGCTGGCGGACCGGCTGATTGCGGCGCGCGGCGTCAAGCATGGTCGCCTGGTCGCAACGTCGGGCGAAGATCTGGTTTAGAGTAAAGCGAGCGCAGAAGGAGGGAGAGAATGCACATCGGCTCGGGTTTTTTGTCGCCGCCCGTCTGGGGAGGCCTGGCGGTCGTCAGCGGCGCTGCGCTGGCGGCGTCTTTGGCGCTGGCGCGCAAGCGGCTGGATGATCGCAAGGTGCCGCTCATGGGCGTGATGGGCGCATTCATTTTCGCGGCCCAGATGGTGAACTTCCCCATCCTGGCGGGAACGAGCGGTCACCTGGGCGGTGGATTTCTCCTTGGGGTCCTTCTCGGTCCGTCGCTGGGCATCATCGTGATGGCGTCCATTTTGGTCGTCCAGTCATTGGTGTTTCAGGATGGTGGGGTCGAGGCACTCGGCGCGAACATTTTCGTCATGGGGATTATCCCGTGCCTGATGGGTGGGGCGGTCCGCCGGCTCTGGTCGCGGCCCAGGCCGGGCTGGCCCGCCGACGCTGCCACGTTCCTCGGAAGCCTGGTTGCGGTCCTTGCAGGGGCGACTTTCGTAATCCTGTTCTTCGGGGTTTCGGGGGCGCTGCCGGCCAAGGTGACGCTTCTTGAAGCGCTTGCGGCGATGGATTTCGTCCACTTTTTCATCGGTTTGGTCGAGGGAGCCACCTCCGTTGCCGTTGTCCGGTTTGTGGTTGCCGCTCGGCGCGAGGCCGTCTTTGAGGTCGAGGAGCCGGCCCTGGTGAAGGAGGCAGCATGACCGCTTACAATCGAAAGACGCTGCTGCTGGGCGCGGCGATCGCGCTGGCCGTCGGCGGGATTGTTTCTTACTTTGCGTCGGGGGCGCCGGACGGCCTGGAGAAGGCGCAGGAAGACCTTGGGATGGCGGAACCCGCCCATGCGGGCCTCGATGCGCCGCCGGTCGTTTTCGAGGAGTATAGCCTCAAGGGGTTGGGGAGCGGATTCTGGGGGAACGCGGCGGCGGGCGTCGTGGGCAGCCTGCTTGTGCTGGCGGTTCTTCTTCTCGTGGGCTATCTGCTGAAGCGGCGCAAGCGCCCGTCGCCGGAGACCGACGCGGCCTGAGCGCTTCCGAGGCCGGAGGCCATACCTGTGCACCACGCGATGCTGGATAAATTTGCGGCGCGCGACACGGCGGTGCATCGTCTGGATCCGGCCGCCAAGACCGTCGCTGCGCTTGCCGTCATCCTTGCCACGGTGCTGGTGCAACGGGACCATTTGCTTGCCCTTGCGGTGATTGCCGGCGCGCTGGCTCTCTATCACGCCATCGGTCGGATACCCGTCCAGTATGCGCTGAAGCGGCTGCTGATTGTTTCGCCGTTCGCGCTGGCCATTGTCGTTCTTTTTCCGCTTTTCGAACCGGGCCGCGCCGTGTGGTCGTTCCGCATCGGATCGTGGGCGCTCAGCATCAGCGACGCGGGGCTCCTGCGTGCCGCGCATTTGCTGAGCAAGTTCGTCCTATGCGTCTGGACCACGCTCCTCCTGTTGGCGACGACGCCTTTTCACGGCGTCCTCGGCGGGCTGACGCGGCTGCGCGTGCCCAGGGCGTTTGTCGTCCAGTTGGCCTTTCTCTACCGCTATCTGTGGGTGCTCATGGACGAAATGATGCGCATGCGGCGAGCGCGGGCGGCGCGCGACGGTGGTCAGGGGCCGTGGCGGCTCCGGTTCCGCAGCCACGCGGGCGTCGTGGGCGTCCTTTTTCTGCGGACCTACGGCCGGGCCGAACGAATCTACTGGGCAATGGCCGCACGCGGATTTGACGGGACGCTGCCGGCAGCCGAGTTGCAGCGCACGAGGACCCAAGATGTGCTCTTCCTGATAGGTGTCCTCATCGCCGCAGGGGCCGTCGTTGCGGGAGACAGGCTGGCGTATGGCTGAACCGATTCTTGAACTCGTGGACGTGCGCTACCGTTATCCGACGGGAACGGAGGCCCTGCGCGGCGTGACGTTTGCGGTGGAGGCGGGGGAACGGGTCGGCCTCGTCGGTCCGAACGGGGCGGGGAAGAGCACGCTCCTCCTGGCGCTCGCCGGTTTTGTTCCGGCCGAGGGCCGCATTCGCGTCGCAGGCCACACGCTGAATCGTTCGACCGCTCGCGACGTGCGTCGGCACCTGGGTCTCGTTTTTCAGGATCCCGACGATCAACTCTTCATGTCCCGCGTCCGCGAGGACGTCGCGTTCGGCCCGATGACGATGGGCCTGGCGCCGGAGGAAGTCGAGGCGCGGACGGCCGAAGCGCTGGAGGCCGTCGGCCTGACTGGATACGAGGACAGGACGCCATATCAGTTGTCGCAAGGCGAGAAGCAGCGGGCGGCACTGGCTACGGTGGTGGCGATGCGGCCACAGATTCTGGCGGTGGACGAGCCGACGGCCGCCGTGGATCCGCGCGGGCGACGGCGCCTGATCGGCCTGCTCCAGCGCCTGGGCAAAACGCTGCTCGTGATCGGCCACGACCTGGACTTTATCTTCGAGACGTGTGACCGGGCCGTCGTCCTTTACGAAGGGCGTGTGGTCGCCGACGGACCTGTCCGCGACGTGCTGACCGACCGGGAACTTCTTGAGTCACACGGCCTGGAACTTCCGCCGAGTGTGGCCGCACGCCGAAAAGGGCAGGGCGGCGCCTCCTCCTCTTGAGGACCGGGTTGCGAGCATACGAAACCGGCCGCCCTCGGTGGAATGCGGCCGGCGGACCCGCCGCGCAACTCCTCGCGTACCGGGCGCTGCTGGAGGCCCGCGGGCTGGCACTTCCCATCAGCGTCGCAACCCGTCACGACGGCTGCCCCGCTCCGCCGAGTTATCCGCCATAGCCCGCCCAGGCGGGCGAAGATGGGTTCGCCGCCCCGCTTGTCCCTGTTCGATGATGTCTTGGGGGCAGGGCGCGCGCCGTTCCCCCCTTCGCGTGAGAATGCCGCAATCGGCGCGCGAATGACGAATCCGTGACGAGGCCCGAAGGGCCAAGGTGGAAACGCAGGGTGATTTTCATGCACCCGCGCTCGGAGGCTGTGACCTCACGCCGGAAGGTGAACGGCGTTTCTGCCCGGCTTGAGGGGCACTCTTGTTTCGGGCCCCACGAGGGACCCCGTCAGACCTGCCGGCAGTTCCACCGATCCCTCCAGCCGGTGGTCCTTCCACTGCAGGTCCACGATGATCGTTCCCTTTGGGTGGACTATCTCGCTGCACACCTCGCGCAGCGGGCCCATCTGCGGGGCGACCTCGACCGTCTCAAAACCGAAAGATGCCGGCCGAACCCCCAGGATCGACGCGAAGGCGTGGTAAATCGGATGCGCCCCCCAGCCGTGACAGTCGCTTCGGCTCGGCTCCGGACTTTCCAACGTCGTGCGGAAGCCGTTCGCTTTCAGATCGAACCACAGACCCAACCGCTCGAAGATCGCCTCCACCCTCCGCCGCAGACGGAAGGCCTCAAAAAGATAATGCCGGAAATAAATGGTCGCCCGGTCAAGGTCCTCCGCTGCCTCGAGGCCTTGTGCGACGCGTGCCTCCTTCTCCTGCCCCAGGGCGCCGCCGAGGATCGCAAAGCACTGCGCGTGCTCCGAAAACGACCGCCTGTCCGGCGCGTTGGCCACCAGGCCGCGCCCCTCATCCCAAAATGTCACAATTCCCGCCCTGGCGAGTTCCTGCCGACGGTCCGTCAGGCGCTCCGCGAGCGCCTCTTCGCCCATCCACCGCTCCAGTTGCGCTGCCAGCCCCAGCACGTAGATCAATTGCCAGTGGTTGATGCCGCAGACGCGTTGCCCCTTGAGCCACGGCCGGCCGTTGTGCCATTCGGGCACCCAGTCAATCCAGTCCCATCCCTCCGGCAGGACAAGCAGGCCATCAGCCCCCACGTGCGCCAGGAAGGTCTCCATCACACTCCGCACGCCTGGCATCAGGCTCCGTAGAAACTCGCGGTCGCCCCGCCAGAGGGCGTAATCGTACACCATCGCCACCCAGTAAAGGGAGAACTGAGGAATATATTGCGGCAGACGGCTCGGGTAGCGCGCCTGGCTGAGACCCAGGAAGTGACGCGAGGCATCGAACAAGCGCAGCGTCTTGCGCGGCAGGCGGTCGTCGCGCGTCGTGACATACGTCGTCAGCATCTCCAGTCGCGTATCGCCCGCGTACATCAGTTGCTCGTAGTACGGGCAGTCCATGTAAGTCTCGTGCGAGCACATCTGAAGGCCGCGTAAGAGGATCGGAAACACCTCGTCGAATCGCCCGTCGTCACAGCGGAAACGGCCTTCCATTTCCAGCGGGTATCGCGTCTCGCGGAGCACCACGCCGTGGATTGTCAGCGGCTCGGCGCCGGTCTCCACATCCAGTTCCAGGTACCGCCCGCATCCCCACCACAACCCCGAGAACACCCGCCCCGGCCCGCCGTCGGGCAGAAAAGCGTTGCCTTTCCCCATAAAATACTTGCCCTCGACCTGGTCGCGATTGCCCTTTCGCCGGCCGCGCCCACCTTTCTCCTCGAACAGCGACTCCGCCCATAGCAGTCGGACGGTCGAGCCCTTCCCCCCTGATACGTGAACGTCCGCGTAAGCGCAGTAGTAATCTTCGAGGTCCACAATCACGCGCCGCCGCGCGCCCGCCTCCACGGTCACCTCACCCCCGCCGGTAAACATCGCCTGCCACCGATCGGCTTCCGGCAGCGCCCGCGACGCCTCCACGAGGCTCTCGTCCGTCGGCCCGTCGCCGGGATCGTCCACGTGCCGGACGCGCCCAACCTGAATCCGCCGGTCCAGCATCGCGGGGAGCGTCGCCGGTTGCAGGCGGGGGGTTCCGACCTGTCCAGCCCCGTTGATCCGGTCCCGAGCCGTGCCCAGCCGGACCGCTTCGGCCCAGCCTTCGCCCTCGCCCCGCTCAATTCCCCAAGGATAGACGGTCCCGTCGATGCGCACCTGCCCGCCGACCCACCACGCCTCCGAAAGCGGCGGCAGGACCTCGTACCCTTCGACCTTCCGTGCCTCCCACGGCGCAACGCCGGTGCTGAAAAGCCGCGCCTCCTCCTCCGCTACTAGCAGGAAACCGGGCCGGACGCTCATCTGGGCCATAGGCGCCAAGTCTCCCAGCGACCAGACCCTCGCGACGAGCACATGGGTGCCCGCCGACAACTCCAAATCATACGTCTCGTAAAACCAGAGCAGTATCTCGCCGCGCTCCGGCCCGCGGCCGACCTGCCGACCGTCCAGGTACAGTTCATACCTCTCGTCGGCCGTCACGTGCACCCGCACGGTCCGCCCTTTTTCAATCGCCACCTTCAGACGGTACGCCGCCACGAACGGCGGCGTTTCCGTTCCCGGGCAGCCGAGCCACGTGCACGGCCAATTCCCTCGCTCGAACGGTTCCTTCGCTTCATCCGCCACAATGCACCTTCCTGGTCTCTAGATGCGTGCTTCCCTTCACAAGCCGACCCCGCGCGGCTTCCCCCTAGCCGAGTCGTGGCTCCCCCTGCCTCACGCGCTGCAAGGGGCCCTTCTGGCGCGGTAGTGTAGTGCCCTTTCCAGAAAAGGTCCAGCAACTTTAGGGGCCCACGGGCTGCTTCCTGGATCCGGCCCAAGGCGGGGTCCCGATAAGGACCCATAGCAGGTTTTGGCGCCGCGTTCGGAGTCGCTGATGCGTTTGGCGGCGTCGGCGGCCTGCCCGCGACGTGCTGACCGACCGGGAACTTCTCGAGTCACACGGCTTGGAACTTCCGCCGAGTGTGGCCGCGCGCCGAAAAGGGCAGGGCGGCGCCTCCTCTTGAGGACCGGGTTGCGAGCATAAGAAACCGGCCGCCCTCGGTGGAAGGCGGCCGGCGGATGTTTGGCCGGCACCGCGTTCGCTACCTGCGCTTCTTCTTCGCGGCTTTCTTCCTCGCCTTTGCGGTCTTCTTCGGCGCCCCGTATTCGACGGCAGCCTGTGCGGCGGCCAGGCGAGCGATGGGAACGCGGAAGGGTGAGCAGGAAACGTAGTTCATCCCGGCTTTGTGACAGAAGGCGATGGAGGCCGGGTCGCCGCCGTGTTCGCCGCAAATCCCAACCTTCAGATCGGGCCGCGTTGCGCGCCCGCGCTCGATGCCCAACTTGATGAGTTCGCCGATGCCCTCCTGATCGAGAGTCTGGAACGGATCGTCCGGAAGAATCTGCTTCTCCAGGTAATCCGGCATGAACGCGCCGATGTCGTCGCGCGAGAAACCGAAACCCATCTGCGTCAGGTCGTTCGTGCCGAAGGAGAAGAACTCGGCCGTCTCGGCCATCTTGCCGGCGGTCAGCGCGGCGCGCGGAATCTCGATCATGGTGCCGACGAGGAACTTCAGGCGTTTGAGGCCGAACTTTTTACAGACTTGCCTTTTGGCCTTCTCGACCAGAGCCTGCTGGTCCTTGAGTTCGTTGGCGCAGCCGGTGACCGGAATCATGATTTCAGGGAGGGCTTTCTTTCCTTCCTTGATGAGTTCCGCGGCCGCCTCGAGGATCGCCCGGATTTGCATCTCGCTGATTTCGGGATAGGTGATGCCGAGGCGGACGCCGCGATGGCCCATCATGGGGTTGGATTCGTGGAGGGCTTCGGCGCGTTTGCGAACGTCCTCGAGGCTGATGCCGAGGCTCCCGGCAAGTTCGGCCTGTTTCTGTTCGCTCTGCGGCACGAACTCGTGAAGCGGCGGGTCGAGGAGACGAATCGTGACGGGCAGGCCGTCCATCGCAGCGAGCGTGCCCTTGAGGTCGTTTTTCACGTGCGGAAAGAGTTCATCGCAGGCGGCGCGGCGCTCGGCCTCGGTGCCGGAGAGAATCATCTTGCGGAGTTTGAAGAGCGGTTCCTCGGCCCCTTTGCCATAGAACATGTGCTCGGTCCGCAGAAGGCCGATGCCCTGAGCACCGAAGGTGCGGGCTGTCCGCGCATCCTCGGGGGTGTCGGCGTTCGCGCGGACGCCGAGCGTGCGGACCTTGTCGCAGACCTTGAGGAACTCGACCAGCAGGGGGTTCTCGGGGTCGGGATCCACGGTCGGCAGTTCGCCGGCATACACGATGCCCCGCGAGCCGTTCAGAGAGACCCGGTCTCCTTCGCGGAGCGTGGTCCCGTTGACCGAAACCGTCTTGGCGGCAGCGTCGATTTTCAGGGCGCCGGCGCCGACGATGCAGCATTTGCCCCAACCGCGGGCGACGAGAGCCGCGTGGCTCGTCATACCGCCCAGCGCGGTTAAAATGCCGACGGCGGCCCGCATGCCTTCGACGTCCTCCGGATTGGTTTCCTTGCGGCACAGAATAACCCGTTCGCCGCGCTCGGCCCACGCGACAGCGTCGGCGGCGGTGAAGACGAGTCGGCCCGCGGTACCGCCGGGACCGGCCGGCAGGCCCTTGGCCAGGACTTTGGCGACCTTCTCGGCCTGCGGGTCGAGAATGCGGTGAAGCAGTTCGTCAAGTTGCGTCGGCGTCACGCGGGTGATGGCCGTCTCCTTGGCGATGAGTTTCCCTCGGAGCATCTCGACGGCCATGCGCAGGGCGGCCATGCCGGTGCGCTTGCCGGTCCGCGTCTGGAGCATCCACAGGACGTTGTTCTCGATGGTGAACTCGATGTCCTGCATGTCCTTGTAATGTTTTTCGAGTTTGTTGCGGATGGTCACCAGTTGCCTGTAAACCTTGGGCATGGCCTGCTCGAGGCTGGGGTGGCCTTCGTCGTGTTCGGAGCGGGTCTCTTCGTTCAGGGGGTTGGGCGTCCGGATGCCGGCGACCACGTCCTCGCCCTGGGCGTTGGGCAGCCACTCGCCGTAGAACCTGTTCTCGCCCGTGGCGGGGTTGCGCGTAAAGGCGACGCCGGTGGCGGAATCGTTGCCCATGTTGCCGAAGACCATCGCCTGGACGTTCGTGGCGGTGCCCCATTCTGCGGGGATGCCTTCGATGCGCCGGTAGGCGACCGCCCGCTTGCCGTTCCACGACTGGAACACGGCCCCGATGGCGCCCCAGAGTTGCTTCTCGGCATCATCAGGGAACGGCTTGCCGAGGACCTCCTTAACCTTTTGGCGATATGCAGCGCACAACTCCTCCAGGTGGTCGGCGGTCAGGTCCGTGTCGGACTCGGCGCCGACCTCCTCCTTTATCCAATCCATCCGTTCTTCGAGTTGCCGGCGGATGCCGCGCCCCTCCTCGGGTTCGATGCCGGCAGCCTTCTCCATGACGACGTCCGAATACATGGTAATGAGCCGCCGATAGGCGTCCCAGACGAGGCGCGGGTTGTTCGTCAATTGAATCATGGCCGGGATCGTTTTGGTCGTCAGACCGATGTTCAGGACCGTCTCCATCATGCCGGGCATCGAAATCCGGGCGCCGCTTCGGCAACTGACGAGCAGGGGGTTCTCGGGATCGCCGAACTTCTTGCCCATGACCTTTTCGACGGCGGCCATAGCCCGGTTGACCTGGGCCTTCAGTTCGGGCGGGTACTTCCGTCTGTGCTTGTAGTAATGGGTGCACACCTCCGTGGTGATGGTGAATCCGGCGGGCACCGGAATCTTCAGGTTGGTCATCTCGGCCAGGTTCGCTCCCTTGCCGCCCAACAGTTCTTTCATCCGAGCGCGGCCTTCGGCCTTGCCGGCGCCGAAGAAATAGACGCACCTTTTCACCTTCGCCATCGCGGCTATTCCCTTCACTGGTAAGTTCTCATGCCCTCGCGGCGCCGCGTGGACACCCGAAATAAATGGCGCGCCCGCCGCCGGCGCGCCGCTACAGGACGCTCTACTTTATAATGGCGGCAAGACCTGCCGTCAACCCTTTTCGCGTTCGTCGTTCCGCGTCAGGGCAGGCCGAGTGACCTGTGGATCTGGAGGTTGAGGCGGACCGGCAGGGCGTCCTCGACGATCCAGCGGGCCAGTTCGTTGGGACCCAGATAGCCTCGCGCGGGCCCGAACAAAACGGCGGTCTGCTCGAGCAGCCGGTGCCGCGCGACGACGTCCTTCGCCCACTCGTAATCCCTGCGATCGGTGAGAACGAACTTGGCCTCGTCGCTTTCGGTCAGCCGTTCGAGATTCAACCAGCAGTTCCGCCCGGCCATGCCGCTCCCGGGCGTCTTGATGTCCACGATGCGACGGGCGCGCGGCTCCGTGTCCTCAATCGGATGCGCGCCTGATGTTTCGATAAGGACCTCGCAGCCGCGGTCGATGAGCGCCGCGGCGAGGGCGTTGACCTCATCCAGTTGGAGAAGCGGCTCGCCGCCGGTAATCATGCAGTAGGGCAGGGGGGGTTGGGCCACCGCGTCGAGGATTTCGGGAACGCTCATCTCGCGTCCGGCGTCCGGCCGGCGCGCCTCAGGCGTGTCGCAATAGACGCATGAAAGATCGCAGCCCGCGACGCGGACAAACCACATCACGAGGCCCACCCGCGTCGTCTCGCCCTGAATGCTGCGGAATATTTCGAAAATGCGCAACGTTGTCGCCTACATGCGGTCGGCGGTTTCGATGCCCAAGAGGCCCAACCCGCACCGAATCGTCCGGGCCGTCAGGTCGCACAGTTTCAGCCGGTCGGCGCGCACCGGCTCCGGGCTCTTCAGGACCGGGCACGCTTCGTAGAACGAGGTGAACGTCTGCGCGAGGTCGTACAGGTATGCGGCGAGAATGTTGGGCCGGTAATCCTCCAGCGCCCGGTCGAGCGTCTCGGGGAACCG
>DATLBA010000061.1:0-3141 GCA_035527275.1 Phycisphaerae bacterium | reverse complement strand
CCTCCCTGAAGGACTGAGGGGTGGGGGGAAATCAGTATGGCGTCCCCCGGATTTCCACCCTTCCGTTTCTCCGCGCCGGGCCGAGGCCTCGGCATATCACGCGCCGTGTCTCACCCCACTGGATATCGGTGGCCAAACCCGCGTGGCTTTGCGCTTGATGGAGGCCACGGTAGGGTTCCGGCCCGGCTGTTTGTCAATCAGACCGGCGAGGTCCGCGTATTGCGCACGCCATATCTCCGCTACTTGGTAATCCGGGGTCATCAGGACAAGCAGCGCGTAGTCGAACTCGTGCAGAGAAAACCTACTCACGCGACCGGCATCGCGAGGTAGGTCGGCCGATTCGCTGCGCCGCGTCTTGATCTGGACACGCTTGCCCCGCCTGTCAATCGCGTCGAAACCCTGGCTCCGAGGATCAATGCAGAACCGAAGTCCCATCCGTTTGCAGCAAAGCACTTCGCCGACCTCGCCCGTGATCCCCAACTTGCGGTTGCCCTTGGTCGCTTCTTCGTAGATCCTGGATGCGGCAACGGCCTGCCTGACGGCACCCAACATCTTCCGGGTGACGGCCACGGTCTTCACATTCCACTTGCTCATGCTGTTCTCCTCGCCTCCACGCTCGCCATAGTTCACGCTCCTTTCTGTTTGCCCTTCCGTTTCTCCGCGCCGGGCCGAGGCCGGCCGCACGCCGGGGGGATGGCGCCGCGGCCGGACCTCGCAAGGTGCCCATCGGCACGCCCGGCTTTTCTTGTCGCTGCTACGGGGCGCCCCAGATCACTTTGCCCGCCGCGTCAAACAACCCCCAGGTCAATCGCGAAGACCGCCTCGGCAAGCGAGCCGGACTCCACGTCCGGGTGCAACTTCACCAGTTCCGTCCAAGGCTTCAATGTGTGGATTGACATGCCATCCATCCTTCCTTAGCCGGACGCCAGGTTATCGCTATCCGATACCGTACCTTCTTTGGCAACACATGAGCGGGCATCAGCGTATGCCTGCCGCAAGAAGCCCGTCAACAGATCCAGTTGGCTCTCTTTTGACCGGGCGAAGAAATGGACCGCCTCTGACGAGAGGTCCAGCAGGAACTTCGGCTTCCCGTCGTTCCACTCACCCCTCCCCAAGGCTTCAAACGCCTTTCTATCGGCGGTGGCCGACGCGAACTCCAGGCTCACTACAGCAGGTGAGCTGTGCCTGATACCCGCCCACAAGCCCGTATTGTTACCGAGGTAGTACCCGATCCAGTCCCAGCCAGCCGTCCTCCGATAGATCGGAATCGGCGCTGCTTGCAGTGCGACACCCAGCATCTGGATCAGGTTACGCATCGCCGCAATCCCATCCGGCAGTTGCCAGCCCACGTGTTCAATGGTCATGATCTGCTCCTTAAGAAACGTGACGAATTCACCGGTCAGGAATAACGCGACAGGGCTCTTCACCTTCAGCCGCATCTTCAGCAGATGATCTGCTACCTCATGCCAGCGCAGACAACGCAAATCCGTATCGCTGACGTCGTCTGGACGGTCCACGGTTAGCAGCACAAGCCGTTTCCGCCGACCTGCTGCCTGGGACCGAAGTAGGCGAGAGTACCGCTCCACCTGCGTTTCTCCGAACCCGCTGCCGACCTTAACCTCGACGAATGCCAGAATCTCCCGCGAGTCGATGGTCATGTCCGGCGTGCCTTCACCCGTTGCGGCCTGGGTCGTGATCTTAGGGATGCTGCCAAGCGTGAACTGCTGATCGCCGAAACATAGCCATGAAACGAAGCCAATCGCGGCAGTAGCCTCCTCTTGTGCCAGGAGCCCCAGGAGGCAGGCGAACGCGTCTGTGGTAAAGTTCTCCCCCTGCCGGTAGGACCAGCGGTATAGCATGGAGAACACATTTGAGCGCCTTACATTCATAATCCGCCCCCTTTCTTGTCCGGCCGCGTCCAAGAGGGTCAGGCCCGGTCCGGCGGCGCGGGCTTCGGCTTCCGCTCGCTCAAAGTCCTCGGAATACCGGCCCCGCCCGCCTTCATCTCCGCCAGTTCCCGCTCCACCTTTTCCAAGCGTTCCTCGGTCGTCATCGCAAGCCCCCTTTCCCTGTGGGCCTTGCGGCCCGTGTCCCTTCAGGTCCGCCCGGCTCGCGCGTGATGCGCGTGAGCGCCTCGTTGGCCGCCCAATCCCAGTTCCAGGTGTCCTCGAACGCCTGGATTTGGGCGGCTTCGGGCGCGCCCGTCGCCTCCTTGAAAAGGACGTTGTACGACTGCTGGCTGTTGAAGGGCGGGTCCAGGTAAATGAGGTCCACGGACGCGGGGGGAAAGAGATCCGGGTCCGCGAGAAACCTTAAGTTGTCCCCATAACAAAGAAGGTTTTTGGGAAAGGGCCCGGTCACGGCCGATTCCTCCGCTGGCAGGCCGCCAAACGGAAAAGGGGGACAGGCACCTTTTCCGAACGGCCGGAAAAGGAGCCAGTCCCCCTTTTCCGGCCTGTGCGCCAAGCGCGGCCAAGCCATTCTTTAGAGACCTGCTGGGGCGACCGGTCCAATTGTGCCCCGGCGCGGGGTGGATTGCAACTGCGTTTCCCGCCCGCGTTACTATGTTAGTTCGTCACTTCATAATCCACCAACCGGATGCAGACCTTGTCCTGCGCGTCGCGCGCCCGCCAGAGGCTGCCGGACGGCAGGTCGTTCATGAGGATGGAGAACGCGAGCCACCGCCCGCCGCGCGTCCGGACGTAGCCCGACAGCGCGCTTACGCCCGCGACGTAGCCGGTCTTTCCGTACACGTTCCCCTCGGCCGCGGTGTTGCGCATGCGCGAGCGGAGGCTGCCGTCCCGGCCGGCGACGGCGAGCGTTCCGATGAACGCTTCCCCCTGGCGCTCGAACATGACGCGCAAAAGTTCCGTCACCGCGAGGGCCGTCAGACGATTCTCCTTCGAGAGGCCGGAGCCGTCGTCGAGCACCACGCCCTCGGCGGGGATGCCGCGGTCGGCAAGCCAGCGCATCGCCTCTTCGCGTCCGGTTTCCCAGGACGCGACGCGGGGCCGGTCGGCGGGGGCCTTGGCGCCGTACTCCGCCCGCGGATTGGCGGCGAACGCGCCTAGGAGTTTCAGGAGGCACTCGGCGTAGAAGCCCTGGCTGTTCCTGTTGGCGACGGCAACGGTCGCATCCAGG